>CAYTAS010000001.1:0-117075 GCA_964435885.1 uncultured Nitrospira sp.
GCCTGAATCACTTCTCCGCGGCTGCGACGCTGCCAAAGAGGAAACCTCAGCTCGACACCGAATCGATACCCTAGTCCGAGCACAAATTTCTCCGGCGTGCGCGACGGCGCCGCCTCGAGGTCGAGGCTTGGGAGCAGGTTGTTCTTCGCCAGGGCAAGGTCGATGTTGTTGATTTTCGCCTCAACGTCGATTTCCTTGACCTCCGGCCGTTCCCTCATTGCCGCCAGCTTGTGCGCCGAGATGTCCGCCGCAATCGGCGCCCGCCCCTCGGCCGGGAATTCCGGAACACGATCTATCGGAGGGGTCGTCGGAGAACCGTTTTCCCATAGGAACATGGAGAGTTTGAATTGCTCCTGCTCAAGCAGTCGACGAGCCGCAACGGCAACCTCACGCCGGCGATGCACCTCTTGGCCGGCTTCCGTCGCGTCGATCGCGGCCGCTGCTCCGGCGTTTGCGAGCTCTTGCACCTGCTTAAAGCGATCTTCCGCCACGACGACCGCGCGCTTCTGAACGTCGAGCAGTTTCGCGGCCGCCACCCATTCCCAGAATTGATGGGCGGCCGCCAAGAAGAGATCTTGCCTGGTCTGTGCAATCTTGATTTCCGCGCGAGGGACGGCCAACTCCGACCGCTGCAGTTCAGCCCGTTCAGGATTCACCATCAGACCCTTGAGCAGAGGAAGGAAGCCGCCCAAGATGAGTTGCTGATTCCCGTCGCCGAACGAGAGATCGGGAATTCTCGCCTCGCCGAGCGCTTGTCGGAATCCGGCGCTCCCTTTAAAGCCCCATGGAGTCAGCGCTTCAACCACCGTGTCGTTAAAGCCCACCGTTTGAGTTCCCCTGCTCGGATCGCTGCTGGAGATGAAGCGTTCAAGCTCCGTGTCGTTGACGAGGTTGGGGTCGAACGCGCCGAGCGCCTTGAGTATCTTGCCGCGGGCGATCGTCTTTTCAGCCCCCGCACCCCTGAGGAGCGGATGAGCCCGATCAATCCACACGTGTACTTCGTCAAGGCTGAACGGAATAGGCGGAAGTGGTTGGTCAGCCGGTACCTCTCCGGCCTGACCGGCGTAGCCGACCGCCGGCAGCACGAGGAGTGAGGCGAAAACGAACGACAGGACCTTCATGAGGAGACTCCTTTCTGTGTAACCAAGGCGGTTTGATGGAAGTTTCGAGAAACAGGATCCCGTACCGCTCTGATCGGGCTGGATAGGACCTGATGCACCTTGGCCTTACCGTATCGATTTCTCGTCATGGCGCCCCACGGCCCTGAGCAGCCGGTCCCGCTCGCGATCCTCCAGGTCTTTCCATTCGCCCGCTTTCAACCCTTCGACGGTTATGTGCATGATCCTCGTGCGATGGAGCGTGATCACTCGATAGCCGAGCGCCTGGCACATGCGCCGAATCTGCCGGTTTCGCCCCTCGGTAAGCACGATTCGAAACCGATCGCCCCCCACCCGAGTCGTCCGACAAGGCTTCGTCTTGCTGCCGAGAATGACCACGCCCCGAGACATTCCATCCAGGAAGGTTCGGTCAAAGGGGCGATCCACTTGCACGAGATATTCCCGTTCGTGGCCGAATTCGGTGCGGAGGATGTCGTTGACGATGTCGCCGTCGTTCGTCAACAAAATCAGACCGGAAGAATCTTTGTCCAACCGTCCGATCGGAAATATCCGCTCATGATGCCCGATCTCCGCAATGATGTTTCGGGAAACGTGAGCCTCGCTCGTCGTCGTCACGCCGACCGGCTTATGGTACTTGATGTAGAGATGGGGCTTCCCCCAAGGAATGATCTGCCCATCCCGAGCGATCACGTCCGTCGAGGCGACCTGATCGCCGAGTTGCGCCACCCGACCGTTGATCGTGATGACGCCCGATTCAATTAAGCGGTCGGCCTCACGGCGGGAACACATTCCATGTGCCGTGAAGAATTTATTGATGCGGATGGTGTGCGCCACAGGATGACGGGTCGATTCTGTGCAACCTGAACTCTAGTGGACTCTACGGCCCGCACGAACACGACCAAGGATACGGTAGATCAACCGTGCGATGGAAAATTGCGGCGCGACAAAGCCTTCGATGGGCGCGATCTCGCTGACATCCATCCCAACAATGCCGGGACCATTCGCGAGTGCGGTAATAAGGTTGAGCGTATCATACCAGCCGAGCCCTCCCGGCTCAGGGGTTCCAAGCGCGGGGACGAGCGAGGCATCCAGCCCGTCGCAGTCGAACGTAAGATACACAGGCGTTCGGCAGGCCGCCACCACGTCAGGTATCCATTTTGACGCCCGGCCTTCATAAGGACCGGAGGGATCGAGCATGGTGGCCGCAAAAAACGTCGTGATCCGATCCGTGGAGTCGATGCGAGCCATCTCCTCGGGGCTGATGGATCGGATCCCGACCTGGACCAGCGGCAACCCATCCTCCACGACCCGCGCCATGACGCTGGCATGGCTGAACGGATTGCCAAGATAGGCCTCCCGCAGATCTCCGTGGGCATCGATCTGCACGACGGTCAGGTGCGGATACCGCTTGGCGTGGGCTCGAATCGCTCCCAGGGCGCCGGTATGCTCACCGGTCAATGTGACGAGAAATCTCCCGGTTCCGACATGGGGAGAGACAAACGCCTCAATGGCGTCGACAGCCGCGCGATCGACCTTCCCCTCGAGATTCAACGGCGTAGCTGTCGCGATGCCGCCCCAATCGCGAAACAGTTCGGCCCGGAGCTGTTCGTCGTAGAACTCAACCTGGCCGGACGCTTCCAGGATGGCCGATGGACCACGGTCTGATCCACGAATATAACTGGAAGTATGTTCGTAGGGAGCCGGCAACACATAGACGCCCGCGTGGTCCGGATGGCACCAGGGTTCGTCGATACCCAGAAAGTTGTGCTCCGCCCCCTCCCAACCAACGGGAAGCGTCATGAGCGTTCCCCCCCCTTCAGTTGAGCGGACATCGAGAGATCATCGACGAATCCACCCAGTCGGCCTCTACTTGCGGGGCCGGTTGAGGGCATTCTCCGGTGGAATGAAGACCGCCAAGGCGATCACTGTCGTCCACTTCCCCTTCTTCCCAACGGCGGACTGGGTGATGTTCAACGTCTTCACGATTTTTCCACCCATCTTAAACACCTGTTCCCGCTCTTTCCATGCGACGTTCGGATCGAACTCGACGCCTAAGGTGGTCGCCAGCATCTGCGCCGCGAGATCCTCGGTGTACTCTCCCGTCTCCTCATCCGTTTCGCCGTGCGCATGGTGCTCCGAGAGATACCCGTAGGTGCCCAGATCTGTGGGTTTCGCGAGGCCGACCGAGGCCGACACAAGCTGGTTCCGCTCATTGGTTTCAGAACGGGCCATGACGCAGAACGTAATCTCTCCTGGTTTCAACAGCTTCTCACCGCGTTTCCGGGGGATGATCTTGCAATGGGGTGGTAGGATGGAGGACACACTGACCAGGTTGCAGTACGCCACACCGGCGCTGCGCAAGGCTTCCTCGAACGAAGCCAGCTTCTCCTTGTGAACTCCCACACCTCTCGTCAGGAACATCTGCGTAGGTACCATCATCTCCCCTTTCGTCTGATAATCAACCTTTCTGGTTTTATTGGAGGTTGCTTGGTGACGTGTTCGCGAGCGGTCAGCCAGACAAACCGGACACGGAACTCCTACCGTAACGCGTGTGTTGTAGCAAGATTGGACCGGCTTCGCAATATCCTAGACACTTTTTTCAGGTGCGTCGGGGGGTTCCTTCAGATTCATGATGAGCATGCGCGGCTCCGTCATATCTTCGATCGCCGCGCGGATGCCTTCACGCCCGAGCCCGGAATCTTTTACCCCGCCGTAAGGCATATGATCCGCGCGAAACGTGGGAATCTCGTTCGCCAAGACTGCCCCGACCTCCACATGACGATACACATAAAAAATCTTATTGATGTCCTGCGTGAAAATGCCGGCTTGCAATCCGAAGTCCGATTGATTGAGCAACGCGACCGCTTCGCTCAGCCGCCGATAGGGGGTGACCGTCACGACCGGACCGAACACCTCTCGACACGACACTTTCATCTCCGGGTTCACATTCGACAGCACCGTCGCCTCAACCAGCGCTCCTCTTCGCTTTCCACCCAACAACACGCGCGCGCCGTCCGCCACGGCCTCGCCGATCCACCCTTCCACCCGTTGAGCGGCGGCATCGTCGATCAGGGGCCCGATGCTCGTTGTTTCGTCGGTCGGATCGCCCATCTTCAACCGAGCGACGTGCATGAGCAGTTTGGTCGTAAACAGATCGGCGATCGAATGGTGAACGAAGATCCGCTGCACGGAAATACAGGTCTGGCCGGCATACCCAAATCCGCCGGCGGCGCACCGCTGAGCGGCGAGATCGATGTCGGCATCCGATTCGATCACGACCGCCGCATTGCCTCCGAGCTCGAGCGTCACTTTTTTCTTTCCGCACTTGGCTTTCAACATCCACCCCACCGAGACACTCCCGGTGAAACTCAGTAACTTGAATCGCGAGTCGATCACCATTCGCTCTGCGAGGAGGTTGTCGCACGGCACGACGTTCAGTGCACCGGGAGGAACTCCGGCCTCCAAGGCGACTTCTCCGAGTAAGAGGGCCGTCAACGGCGTTTGAGGAGCCGGTTTGATCAGAATGGGATTGCCGGAGGCCAGCGCGGGCGCGACCTTGTGCGCCACCAGATTGAGCGGAAAGTTGAAGGGAGTAATGCCGAGAATCGGACCGATAGGGAATCGGCGAAGGAGGCCGAGGTGGGTATCAAAGCCCGGGGTCCAATCCAGCGGGACCACCTCGCCCGCAATCCGTCGAGCTTCTTCAGCCGCTACCGTGAATGTTTGAATGGCACGGCTGACTTCGCGCTTCGCGTCGGTAACGGGCTTGCCAGCCTCTGTCGTAATCGTTTGCGCGAACTCGTCCCGACGTCGATAGAGCAGCGTCGCAATCCGTTGGAGTATGTCGTATCGAGCATGGGACGGAAGTCGCCCCATGGGAGCGGCTGCGCTGGATGTCGACGCGACGGCCTGTTCAATGTCGGACTCCGTCGCTTGTGTCACCTGCGCAACGAGCTTCCCGGTAAATGGGTCAACGACCGGGGCCGCAACGTCGCCCTGTTTCCACTGGCCATGAACGAGGAATGGTCGCGATTCCTGCACTGGAAGGCTCGCCGGAGTCGGTGATGACGCTGTTGTTAATCCGCCGCTTCAACCGGCGCGGCGGATTCAACGGGAGATTGTCGAGTGGACGTGGCCGTCTCTTGCGCGGCGACGGCTTTTGCAATCAGTTCTTCCGTCCCCCAATCCTGGATTGCCTCCAAGGTAAAGCCTTCGTACGTCGACACGCCATGACAGGACGGACAGCCCGGCATGGGAACTTTGCGGTAGAAGACTTCCGTCAGACAAGACATACACACCCAAAAATCATCGTCGCGATGGGACACGGGCCAGAACGATTGTACGGAATCCATAGGATGTCCTACCTTTTCTAGTGAACAGGACTAACGCAACAGATGCGCAATGTCAACATCACCCGTGGGAGCAGCCAACCGCCGTCTTATCCGGTTACTTTTTGAGGCCTGCCAGAAGTCGCTCGATTTCATCCGAGAACATTTCGAACGGAAATGCTCCGGGTATCGCAACGGCCGGCTCTTTGTCGGTCGGTTCACTCGCCGTTCGTATGAGAATAAACCCTGGCGTTCCGTGAAAGCCCCACTGATTGGCTTCCTGGCGATCTTCGAAGATCGCGTGTGTGTACTGCCTGTCGGTCATGCACTGTTCAAACACCAACCGATCCAAACCGATCGTCTTGGCATGATGCTGGTAGACCTGTTTATCCAGCCGGCCGCCTTCGGAAAACAGCCGATCATGCATCGCCCAATATTGTCCTTGCGCCCCCGCGCATCGTGCCGCCATCGCCGCATCTACGCCGGGCCCTCGATCCGCCCGCGGATAATCACGGTACACAAATCGCACTTTCCCGGTATCAACGTACCGGGCCTGTATGCGCGGCCAGGTATCCTTGAAAAATTTCAGACAATATCCACAGGTGAAGTCAGAGTATTCGATCAACGTCAGGGGAGCATCGGCTTGCCCCCTCATCCGGACGTCCGTATCCGTCGCATTTCCAGCGCTGGCAAAAGAAGACCCTAAGAGGATGCTCCCAAGGCACAACTGAATGACCCGTCGGCCGATCACCCTTCTCACGACCGGCGCACCACGCCGGCTTTTTTTCTTTCGAGAAGCCCCATCATCAGGAGCGGCCATACGACGGTGGCATCGCTCAAGACTTCGGCAAATCGCCCGCCGTCCTTCGGGGTCACAAATTTCCCCCAGGACAGCCCTTCTTGATAAGTACAGCCACTGAGCCCGCCCCAGTAGTCCGGCTCTGGGCAGATTCTCACCCCATACTGAAAGCGAGGGGGCTTCACGGACAGCCCTAACCGCAGATTCCCGATCTCGATATAGGGGCCGACCTGTTGCGCCCAGTTCCGTGGAACGCCTCCTCCAATCGTGAAGATTCCGAGACGTTTGGCCGAAAGGACGGTGTCGGCATAACTATTGAGATCTAGATACGGATTAAACGATGGCCAGGAGTGGAGAATCGTCCGCAGAACGGATAAATCGCCATTCTTACCGATCTGTGACCGCGCCCGATCGACCTCTTGGCCCATCGCCCATATTCCCATATCGAGTCCGACCTCTGAATCGGTGAAGGCAGGAATGTAGACAGGTACTTTTTTCAGATAGGCACTCTTCAGAATCCCTTCGCCGTCAAACTCCTCGGCCAAGGTCCTTCCCAATTCCCTCGTAATAACCTCAGATGAGAGCGGCTGATCATCATTGAAACGTTTCAATGTCCGGGTGACGACATGCTCGACATAATTCAAATTGGCTTCCATTTCGAGAGTGTCGTAGACGCGATTGTACCCCTTGCGAAAGAGCTCTTCATCGCTCATCGACGGATCATGTCGATAGTGCGTCTTTCCTACGGACTCACTGAGGCCGTGCGCCATCAATGCCCCGGTCGAGATGATGCAGTGCACCATGCCTTCGTCGATCATCTTCGTGATGATCTTCCCCATCTTGGCAATGGTCATCGCGCCGGATAACGTCATGACGACTCGGCAGTCCGGATCTTCGATCATCGCCCAGAGCACATCGAAGGCTTTGCCAAGATGACGACCGCCGAAGGCGGTCTTGCCCATAGCCTCGAGCAGATCGCTGAACGAGGTAATCTTGTCAGGATCGAGCGGTTCGAGCGCTTCTAACCCGTCCTTTGCGCCGTCACGAAATTCACGTGCGTACATGAGGCCCTCGATAAAATTTTACCATTGTCCAGTCGTTTATACACAACCAAGAACAGGGGCGTCAATGAAAGGTTCGCCCGTGCGAACCCACTGACGCCGATCGGACAACCACTGACGCTGGTGTGGTTAGGCAGGTACCGTTCCCGCAGACGACTCCGTAAGAATTCGGTCTATGTCGATCGCATCTAACGATTCCTTGACCAACAGCGCCTCGGCCAACGCCGTCAAGGCGGCCATGTGTTCGGTCAAGACTTGCTTGGCCCGTTCATAATTTTCCGTGACGAACTGCTTGATCTCCGAATCGATCTCTTTTGCAACTCGCTCGCTGAGGTCCCTTTTGGCCGTCCAGTCCCGACCAAGAAATACCGAGTCGTTTTTCTGTCCGAACGTCAACGGCCCCAATTTCTCGCTCATGCCCCACTCACAGACCATCTTGCGAGCGAGATCCGTCGCCTGATTCAAATCGTTCCCCGCGCCTGTCGTCACGTGATTGAACACGAGTTCTTCCGCCACGCGCCCTCCCATCAGGACGGCCAGCCGGTTACACAGGAATTCTTTAGTGTAACTATGCCGATCTTCGGTCGGTAACTGCATCGTAACGCCCAGCGCGCGTCCCCGGGGAATAATGGTGACTTTGTGCACAGGATCCGTCCCCGGCAAGAGTCTCGCCATCAGCGCGTGCCCCGCCTCATGATAGGCTGTGACCCGTTTTTCTTCGTCGGTCAGAATCATGCTCTTGCGTTCAGCCCCCATCAAAATCTTATCTTTGGCCATCTCGAAATCGACCGTATCCACCTCCGTCTTGTTTTGACGAGCAGCCCACAGCGCCGCCTCGTTGACCAGATTTTCCAGATCGGCCCCTGAGAACCCGGGCGTCCCGCGCGCAATCTTGTTCAGCTCCACATTGGCGGCCACCGGCACCTTTTTCGTATGCACCTTGAGAATCTCCGCCCGGCCACGAAGGTCCGGCCGATCGACGACGACTTGGCGATCAAACCGGCCGGGGCGCAGCAACGCAGGATCCAGGACATCCGGTCGATTGGTCGCGGCAACCAGGATCACGCCTTCGGTCGTATCGAAGCCGTCCATCTCGACGAGCAGCTGATTCAATGTTTGCTCCCGTTCGTCATGGCCGCCGCCCAGCCCGGCCCCCCGCAGGCGACCGACCGCATCAATCTCATCGATGAAGATGATGCAAGGCGCATGCTTCTTCCCCTGCTCGAACAGATCACGCACCCGCGATGCCCCGACCCCAACGAACATCTCCACGAAATCCGACCCGCTGATGCTGAAGAAGGGAACACCGGCCTCGCCTGCGACGGCTTTCGCCAACAAAGTCTTCCCCGTTCCGGGGGCACCGACCACCAATACCCCCTTAGGAATGCGGCCACCCAACGACTGAAACTTGCGAGGATCCTTTAGGAACTCGACGATCTCCTGCACGTCGTGTTTCGCCTCATCGACGCCGGCCACGTCGGCGAAGGTGACCTTCTTGTGCTCCTCCGTCAACATCCGAGCACGGCTTTTCCCAAACGACAAGGCACCGTTCCCGCCGGACTGCATCCGCCGCATGAAGAAGATGAACAGTCCCAGAAATAGAATAAAGGGTCCCCAGGTGTACAGGAATGCGACGTACCAGGGGCTCTCACCTGACGGTTTGACTTCGATCTGAACCCCCTTCTCCCGCAATACCGTGATCAGTTCCGGATCATCCGCTGCATAGGTGTGAATTCGTGTATTGTCTTTCAAGACCGCACTGATGTGACGGCCCCGCATGATGACCTTTACCACCGAGCCCTGTTCGACCTTCGCGATGAAATCGCTGAAATAGACCTCTTCTTCCGGTGCATGCGTCGGAACGGAAAACATATTGAACAGCAGGGCGACAAACAAGGCGATCATGCCCCATAACAGCAGGTTCTTCATTCTGGCATTCATGACTTCCCCCTCGCTCTATCGAACGATATGGCACATCCCACCCTCAACGCTATGTCGCCGTATCGTTTATGCTCACGATTCATTCTACCCATCATGCTTCTGATTTTCATTAGCTTATCAGTAGTCATGGTCAGACGCAAAGCAAGTTCCACATCACATGAACCGCTGGAGACGAAACTATTCTCGTGAGGAGTTTGCCCGGCTCCGTCGCGGTGCACACGAAGTCAGGGTGTCGGAAATGGAAACACTGGAGGTATGAATCCGGGGGCGATGATTGCAAAAACACTCACAATAGCCATCGGCACGAGCAAGCTTGGTGTGGTGGTCCCAACGGGATTCGAACCCGTGTTTAAGCCTTGAGAGGACCGACCAAACTCAAGAAAATCAACAAGATGGCACGTCGGAACCATCCAATGAGTAGCATGGTTTTACAACGACTTACAAGACCCGTGTCCTATATAGGACAGCCACCTTCCGGTCGTTTTCTGCACTCTCCGCCCCTTTATCACGTCACCCAGATGAGCATTGCCGTGCAGTATGGAGCATCGCTCCAGCAGCTCAGTGATCTTCTCCCAAGCGCCCAGATTACTCCGTGCAGGCCCATGACAGGACGCGATCGTCTGAAACATTGCACTAACTTGCCTGATCTGATTGGGCGACATCTGTCGGTGGAAATACTGCGAACGCAAGGAGTCGGCCCAAGTGGCAACGAAGTTGGATGAGACATGCAACCAAAAAGTAGGCAAATGGTAGGCAAATCAGCGGCTGCCAAAAGCTGGCTTCGGCGAAAGGCTGTAGCGAAGAATCTGGTGATCGGAATGACGCCGGAACAGGCAGTGATTGAGGCCGGATATAGTCCGACGACGGCCCGCAAGAAAGCCTATCAGGTCATTCGGCACCCGGTAGTCCAATCTCTCCTCACTGAATGCTGTGAACGTGTCCTGCAGAAGACCCATAAGTCCATCGATGATCTCCTTGAGCCCTTTGTGAACGCCTTAGACGCGAAGGTCGTCGTGAAGATGCCCGCAGCGGGGAGGGCGGTTCAAACGACCGTCGTCGACCATCCGACCCGCATGGCGGCCGCTGTGCATTTGATCGGTCTGTTTCGCGACAAGAGGGGCGAATTACAAGAAGAGGATTCTGGGTTGAAGGGCCCTCCCCTGCACTACCACATCAACTTCATTAAAACCCCGATAGACAAAGATTCGAAGCCCGTCGTGTTTCCTCCTTCAAGCTCACAACAAGTGCCGCCAGAGCAAGGAGTTGTCTCTAGCCCGCAGGTGGCAGTTGTTCCTGGCAAACGCTGGCCGTCGTATCCCCGCTGAATTTTTTATGGACCTCGCTAATTGGTAACAGAGAGAAACAGACCTGTTATCAATCGCCGGCCAACACGGGTCAGACTGAACCACGGCCAATCAGAAACGTCCCTCGCACCGGGATCTTGATCCCAAGGTGCCGTTCGATCTTCCACATCAGGTCTTTAAAGCTCCGCCAGTGCTGAGGAAGGTCTTGTTCATCTATATGACTGAAGAATAGGTCTACCGTGTCTTGGCTCACTTTGGTCAGCGGGGAGAGATAGGTCTTGTCTGGCACGAGCTGTTGCTCGTCCTCACTGGGGGTGTAGTAGGCAGTATAGTCTCTGTTTGTATGATTGTCTGCGAACCCGTCTGACCACCCTTGGCTGTTCCCCTGACAGTGCAATTGACCGTCCTTCTCGTGCCACGTCCCTCCAGCTGAAAACCATGCATACCCCGGCCAACAGCTGATGTAGCGAAACCCGCCTGTGGGAAAGAGCCAAATCGTGGCATATTGCACATCTGGCAATCCAATCGATGGATGTTCCTTTCTGGACCAGTAAAATGCCGGGACGGATGCCGGTTCGTTCATGCGTCACCTTCGAGCGTGACTCGGCAGGTCATAGTGCAACCATGGCTACTTACTAGTAGCAGTTGGTGAAGGTGGTCGAACCGACCTTTTCCCAGATTCCCATCGCCTAATAGACTCACGATGTAGGCCTACCTCACAAGCAGGATCTACTTGCGACATTCTTAACGTCAGTCTCAGTGAACGTAATCCTGGACCGTCCAGCTCATGCCTGGCACATCTTCCAGCACAGCTCTATCTTTCATCTTCCCCTCCCCGTCTTGACCGACTCCGTGACTCATTGCGATCTCGATCATCTCCATAGATCATCTCGCGCCGTCGCTCTTCGCTGCGGCGTTGAGCATCCCGGTACGACTGGCTCTCGCCCTCGATGATCACACCATCGCGGTACAGAGAGATCCCGCGATCGTCGGTGATGACGCCGCTATCCCGGCCAAGCGGTGTGATGGTGCGGTTGGTGTCGCCGTTGCAGACAATAGAGTCCCCGAAACGCGTGCAGAACGTTTGACTGTATGCAGGGATGTCAGTGAGGAACAGGAGTACGGTCAATAGGGTTTTCATGACAGACCTCCCTTGTCGTAAAACATATCCTATGAATAAAATAGTCCTCCGGAATCTACCAACTCTCACACATGCACTTGACTCATGCAGCTCTTCCCGTTGCTGAAATTGTGGAAGGTCGCTCCGCCAATCGATTGATGTGTGCTCGTGGTACCGTCCTGCCAGGTGCCGAAGGTGGTGTTGCCAATCTGATTCGTGGAACCACTCAAGATCGGTGTGGAGCCGGAATAGATGTCAGTGTTCCCGATCCGATTGCGCATGGTGCTGGAGCTATCACTGAAGGTAAAAAGGTCGGCGTTTCCAATAGACTGCCGCGTCCCACTACGCCCATCGGAATTGAAGAATGTGGTGTCGCTGCTGTCGCTACCTGAACTAGATTGAGCGTCAGAAAGGATCGGCCAAGGGCAGAAAAAATCTATGACGTAGCCGTTCATAGGTCACCTCATCACAAGTTGAGCTCTGTATGTAATAAGCATCCGGTAGTCGGGACCGATCCAAACTTTCGATATCTGTATCACTCGATGACCTACTCAATAATCCACGTTCTCGCTGCGCATCTTCAGCTTTTCAAGCTGCTTTTCATAGAAAGATTTCACACTCCAGTAAACGCCGCCTGCGGCAGAAAACTGAAGGACATTGTCAGTGATATCGGCTAAAAGACCGTATGTATTTCTAAACGCAAGGTGAATCAGGGCCATAAGTATGGCTAACACTGAGAGTCCAAAGAGCCAGCAAGCGAACTGAATATTACCTTCATCGCTCAGGTCGGCACTCAGAGACTTGGCCTTAATGGACAATCCCGCGCGAATCGCAATCATCCAAGTTATAATTACGATGCAGAGGCCAAAACTTGTAACTTGCCTATCCGTTTCATAGTCGCCATAGCGATCTGAAACGTATCGCGTGTACCCCAGATCAAATACAACCGGAACTCCAATGTGGTCACCCAACCACTCAAAGAAGAATGTGAACATCACGAATGTTGCAAGTCCACCTGCCCAAGCTGCTATTGTTTTCATGCCAATCGAACGATGTTCATGTAGATCGGACTAGCCCCACTGATCGAATACACGTTCACGAATTTGTTGAGAATTGGACTTCTACACCTTCTGAGTCGCCTACCACGAGTCGAAGTTAAGCGGCTCCGATGGGATCGCAATCTCGACGCCATGCGTGGACTTAAGGCGCCTTGCGACCGCCGACAAAGCGCTCTCACCCCCGAGGCTTTCATCGAATGGATTTTGAACTTGGTGCCAGAACTCGTCTTTGAGAGGAGGCTGATACCCAAGTTCATTCATCGCCAGCGATAGAAAATTCAATTGGGCGATTCTCGTTGTTCGGTTCAATGAATCAAGTATCTGTGCGTCAGTCATAGTGGGAAAGCCGCTCCTTCGGTACACTTTAAGCATTTGGGCTTTCAGATCTGAGCGCTGCGAAACAGTGAGCTTTGGCATGGTCAACTCAACCAAGAGCGCGTTTGTGATGCCGTTAAACGAAGGCACTCCAAAAAGCTTGTTCAGAAATCCCATTAAACATTACCTCCCGCGCTGACGGCAGCCGCCGACATGGTCAGATTCTGACTGCTCAATCCACGCAAATCGGCCAGTTTCCACTGGACAGATCGCCCGGTAGAATGTCAGTTCCGCGAGGTGTCCCGCCTGCGCATCCTGCATGACCAATAAGCTTCCGGTCATCACGCGAGCGGTGCCGCTCCAACGCACCTGTCCCGTTTCGACATTGACACCGCGGATGCCCAAGCTGGCTGATTTGATCTCATGGCCAAACGACGGTTCGCGATGCACCTCAACAAAGATCACCATCGTGGCTCCTGCGAGCCGACCGATGCGCAGCGTGTCCGCCTCGCTGTCCGACGTGTGCAGCAGGCGAAACTTCTGTTCATTTAAAATCTGTTGCAAGCGTACCCGTTCGACAACTGCATAGCCATTGTGCAGGAGCACCCCGGCCAGATGGTGCTCTGCTTCAGTGTGGTTGGTCCAGATGACCACAGTTTCCGGCTTGCTCGGCATGAACCGTCCGTTCAGGTCTTGAGCTAACATGAACGTCTCGCCGTGCGCGTGAAAGCCGCTGGTGACGGGATAAATCCGACCACCACAGCTGGCCAAAGCCAGCACTAGGAGGGCCATCAATGCGACCTGTCGGATCCGTCGTTGTGCTTGCCAGTTCTTCAATTCGCGTCCATGTCTGCTGTTCCGCTGGCTTCGGTTCTGCAGGCTTCGCTGTGGCAGGAGAATTAAGCAACGGTGCTCGAAATTCCTGGCATTCAGCAAAAGCAATTGCAAAATCCCACTGTCTGTCAGCTTCTGAATAATAGAATTTGCAGGAAGGGCACGTATACGTCCGCATCAGACCTCAGATGATTTCGCGGAAGACACTAGCAACGCTGGGCTCCTCAAGGACGACACCCTATGGAGCCTTGAATGAGTTCGCAATCCGCATCAGCACAACACGGTTCAGGCTCTCGTTGGCTAGGCTTGTAGAAAGGGCCATATCAAATATTCGTCCGGTGCAAAAGAATTTGTATATGTGAACTCGCCGGTCACCGGCTTCGGACGAGCGGACGTAGCTTAAGTGCAATGCCACGGTCTCGCCAAGCGACACTCTTTCGATCGGCGTCCACGCCCAGGTCCTAGCGCCGAACTGAGCCAACATGGCCTCTATACCCTGGCGGATCGTAGCTTCTGCGGCTCTAACTTGGGCTTCGGTGAGTGTGGCAATCGATGAGCGGGTCGAGCCCCGGATGGCGATAGACGTTACGGTTACTCCCGCGTAAAGCCTGGGATCGGGGAAGATTGAGACAAGCAGGGACTCTGCACCTTCAGCGAACTTCGCGTAATCAGACAGATCTAGGGCTGCGCCTACGGTCGCTTCGAGAACCTGCATTTCGTTCCCGCGCATCACATGCCACGACCGTGGGATGTCGATAGAGGCGCCATGCTTCAACCTCGCTGTAACAAACTGATTGCCGAGGTCGTTAGCGATTGCGACGGTCGAGAAGAGCAGGATGAAAATCAATACAAGGAGAGGGGAAGTTGTTCTAATAAGTATCTTCATGTAGAATGTCTTTACTCGGTAAAGAGCTTTCGTCACCGGATTTTCATCTACTTCCCTTTCGGCAGAATCCCCTTCCGTTCCAATTCCTGAATCTTGGCTTCTGCCAGTGCAATCAAAAAGTCTTTGACCGTCTTTCCTTCATGAGCCGCCGCCATTTTGACCTTCCGCATGAGGTCGCGGCGGATGTCGCGGAAGTTCCAGGCGCCCGTACCTTCGGGTATTTCTCGTGCCATAGCGGCAGAAACCTAGCACTTCCCCGTCCATAGCGTCAAATGTCAGTTGACATACTTCAGTATCAGATGATAGTAAGCTTACTATCCGATAAAAGGGGGTGATTTCATGAAGATGGTGAGGTTGTTGATACAAATTCCTGAGCCGATCAAGGCGCAATTGGATGCCTTGCGGCAAGAAGGTACGACGGCCAGCGGGTTTATCCGGCATTTGCTGGAACAACACTTCAAACGGGTTCCAGTGGTGAGCCGGAAGGGGCTATGAATATGATCAATACCCGGCAGACCATGCGTACCAAGACCCCTGTGAAAGACATAGCACACCGTTTGCGTTTTCAAGTGAACTCACCTGGATACACACCTTCAAACGGTCGTATGATCTTGTGTACGAGGAGGCTCCCATGACAAACCGAGCCGCGTTGGCCTACATGCGAGTGAGCACAGCAGACCAGGGCAACAAAGGTAACGGTCTCGCCGCACAACGAGAGATGATCGGTCGCTTCGCCAACGCCGAAGGTTTCACAATTCTACATTGGGTGGAAGAAGTGGAGACGGGAAAAGGAACCGACGCGCTTATCCGCCGGCCTAAACTTGCCGAGGTGCTTCGCCAAGCGCGACGGATAAAGGCACCCGTAATTGTGTCGAAGCTCGATCGCCTCTCCAGGGATGTGGCCTTTATCGCGGGCTTGATGGCAGAGCGTGTGCCGTTCATCGTCGCGGATCTGGGTCCGGACGTGGACCCATTCGTGTTACATCTGTATGCCGCCTTAAGTGAGAAAGAAAGGAGCATGATTTCCACCAGAACTCGCGAGGCGTTGGCAGCCTTGAAGCGCCGAGGGGTCAAGCTTGGTAATCCGTCCCACCGGAGCCTCTGTGATGCGTCGCGGCGTGGAGCCAAGGCAAGACAACAGGCCGCTGACACATTTGCTCATTCGATCAGGCCGATGATCTCCGGGTATCGTGCACAGGGGCTGACACTTCGTGCTGCAGCTGAGGCAATGAATCGAAGCGGGGTACCAACCTATCGAGGGACAGGCACTTGGACTGCGACACAGCTGTCACGGATCATGACTCGCGCATCATGACAATATGACTACAGGGAGGCAACGGTCGGCCTCATGAACCGATCGGCGGGCGTTCCTGGCGCCCGTGCCTCTCTTCCTCACCAGGTCACCCTTTCAGGAGGGAAAATGGAATACACTCTAAAAGTCTCAGCGATTTCAGGAGACATCGTTCCTTTGATGGCAGTGGCACAGGCTATGGCCCTGCGTGATGCGACAGCTGGAGGCAGCCCCTTCCATAAACCGATGTATGAGGGTCGTTATCGTGGCTACATTCGCGACCTTCTCGAAGAAGTCCGATCAGGTCGTCTAGAAGTATGCAATCATTATGGGAGTCCCATCGCTGTAGATCCCAATGTTGAAGCCACCTCCCACTTCGGTCACACAACGCGCTACCAGAAAGAACCAGACTGGAGCGCACTTCGTAAGACGACACCCCCGATCGACCTGGACTGGAAAACCATTCGCCGAGACTGGGAAGCCGTACGGCAGCGTGATTTGAACGAGCCTGATTGGGAGAAGCTTCAGGCAAAATCGGAACGTCTGCGTGATGCTTTGCCCAATACGCCTCACTGGAATGCTCGATGCAGATACTGGCAAGAACTTCTTCTCACCCTGTCACCTCTTGAGCTTGATTGGCAACATGGTTTCTGGAATTTTTCCCACATCGCTTTAGGCCCAAAAGAGGTCGGTAAGGACGCACCAAATAATTTCTGGTGTGCCAAACTTCACGTTCTCAATCAGTGGGCGGGGAAGCGAGGGGATTTTTTTGTCATCTCACATGACGGCGTTGTATGGTTCGATGAGAGGGGTTGGCTTACAGTGACAGAGCAGGTCGCCCAGGGACGGGACAAAGCAGAAGTTGCTGTCGCGTCTAGAACACCTATACATATCGACTGGAGAGACACCGCTCACACAATTCAAGATGAAATACAGACCGCTCAACCAAGCAAGCACCTCACGCAGGACGAGCTCGCCTATAAGATTCACGAAGAGATGGTTAGGCAATACAAGAAGAATATTCCTGGCATGACGGGACGCGGCGGGAAAATTCCCAGCGCTCAAACGATTAAGCGCCATGGATTAAGACGCCGCAGGCAAATCTAACTTACCACCTCGAGTGACTCAACTCTCGATTCTCTTAATTCCCTCCGCCTTAGACCATAGCTTTTAGCTCCGCTAAATAAAGGCATTGTGGCAATGCCAGGATTGCCACAAACGCCTCATGCTTTTTCAATTAGTTATCACGACATAAATAGCTTGTGGCGTTAAATGCCTTCCCTAGAATTCCATCCTGTAACCTAGACCCAGGAGGCACGGAATGGAAGAACTACTCACCACTTCAGATGCGGCTCGTCAGCTCAACCGATCCGCCGATCGAGTACGAGATTATGAGCGTGAAGGCAAACTACCGGCACAAAAAACTCGAAGTGGGCAACGGTTATTCAAGCCGTGCGATGTGGAGCGGTTAGCGAAAGAACTGAGAACAAACTCCCGAGGTGGGCAATGAACGCGATCGACGAAGCGACTGAGGCGTTTCGTTCTGCTATCTCTGCGGCTGGCATCAGAGCTCCGGCGAATGTGATCCCAGATGGAAAGATCCACCGGTTTCAATCGGACGATAAACATGACGATCTCGCGGGATGGTACATCTTCTTTGGAGATAATCCACTGGTGGGTGAATTCGGTTGCTGGCGCTCTGGAACGAAAATAACCTGGTCTGCACGTAGCTTAACCAGTCTAAGTCCAACTGAATTACGAGCCCACAAGCACCGGCTCCGGCTAATCCAGAAACAGCAGGAGCAAGAGGAGGCTCGTCGCCATGCGGAAGCTGCTGTTCAGGCTGCCGCACTTTGGGAGGCTATGCCCGCGGCTCCCGCTGACCACGCCTACCTTGTCCAAAAGAGCGTGCCGGTAAACCATCTTCGCCTCTATCACGGAGACCTCTGTATTGCAGGCCGGAGCGTGGACGGTGCCTTGGTCGTACCACTACAAGACGTAAACGGCAAGCTCTGGTCATTGGAGTTCATCTGTGACGATGGAACAAAACGATTTCTTCCTGGCGGCCGCAAACAAGGTAGTTACAGCCAGCTCGGCGAGATTACTGAAGTCGCGTGTCTCGCGGAAGGGTACGCCACTGGGGCGAGCGTTCATCAAGCCACCAACTTAGCCGTCGTAATTGCTTTTGATGCCGGAAACTTGAGACCAGCCGCTGAGGCCCTTCGGAAGAAGTATCCTCACGCACGCATCTTTATTTGTGGGGACAACGATGAGAGCAGGACCGGCCAGCGCAAGGCAATTGAAGCCGCTCAAGCTGTGAACGGGAAATCTGTCATTCCTGAGAAAGAAGGCGACGACTGGAACGACGTGCATCGGCGAGATGGCCTCGATGCGGTGCGCGCAGCCTTTCCACCCAACGTGGGACATCCTGCTGGGGACCAGTATGCATACCTCCTTGAGGGAGATGATCCTATCCCCGCTCCCAGACTCCCACAGGACTTTCGTGACGGTGTGCTGAGTTTCGGCGTACTGCTTGGTGGTAAACCCTACGCCACCCGTGGAAATCGCATGATTGTTTCCGCTGAAGAGTTCGGGGCTGAGAATTATGGTCTCTCGACTGTCCGCTTCTCAAAAGGAGGGATCAGACGATTCTTAGCTGGTGAGAACATCACCGGTGCGGATCTCTTTGAGCGGGTCGAAACGTTCCTCAGGCGCTTCGTGGTGATGGATGAAGACCTACTGTCCCTGCTTACCCTTTGGCTGATAGGGACCTACTGCTATACCGTCTTTGAATACTATCCATACCTCGTTCTGCGGTCGCCGGAGAAACGCTGCGGAAAGTCGCGGACCCTGGATATGATCTCTATGCTCGGCTTCAACGCCCACCAGCCAACAGCCTCTCCAACCGAAGCCCAGATATTCCGTGAGCCACGGGAGGATGGTGGGGTCCAGATTTACGATGAGATGGAGGGGATGACCGCCGACAAAGAGCGCTGGAGTGCCGTCACCTCGGTCTTCAACGCTGGATTCCATAAAGGACAGGTGGTCACACGATACCGAAGAACCAGTCAGGGCCAGCAAAAGGAAACCTTTGAGACGTATGTACCGAGAGCCATTGCATCGATATCTGCCCTTGAGACCACGCTCGAAGATCGATCGATCATGTTCATGATGCAGCGTCTACTCCCTGGACAACAGACGGAGCGCTTTAGCCTTCGTCGACTCGATCAGCAGGTCCAGATTCTCCGAGATGACCTCCATATCTTTGCACTCACGATGGCCCCGATGATTGCCGAGCTCTACGACGGATCAGAATTTCCCGGTCTGTCCGGCCTCGATCATAGGGCGGTGGATCTCTGGGAACCCCTGCTCTCGATTGCTGCAGTGATTGATGCGAGCGGTGGAACAGGAACCTTGACCGAGCGAATGACTCAACTCGCGGAGCGTCTTGGTGGAGAACGTGCCTCACGATCCGCAGATGACCCGAATCCGATCATCATTGAAGTCCTAGACGAATACATTGGCCTGGGAGAGGAAGCGAGGGTTAGAGCTGATGACCTCGCAGAAAAAGTCCGGCTTCGTTTGGGGTGGGACTCGCTCACCCCTAAAGCGCTAGCGAACCGTCTTCATCCGCTAGGACTGAAATCAACACGTTGGCGGGAAGGTCAGGAGAATCGACGGGGGTATGCGTTCACGCGGGCGCAGATTGATGATCTTGCCCGTCGTTATACCTCCGGAACATCCGGAACAACCGGAACATGACCCAATGAAATTAGAACATTCTATCACCATTTCAATGGCTTCCACCGTGTTCCAGATGTTCCACTTGTTCCAGATACAGGGGGGTATAGGCAATGAGTAATGTGCTTCTGGACAAAGCACGGGCGATTCTGGCTCATCCGAGGCAGAGGTCTTCTCAAGAGGCGAGGACCTTAGAAGTTAGGGAGAACAACGTCCCAACGACTAAACCGATGATCCCGACCCCCGCCGAGAACGGTAGTGCCACTTCGAATGCAGCGCCAGCCATCCAGAGCGTTGAAATGCAGCCCGCTGAACCGAATGCCAAGATAGCCTATTGGGAAACTGGAGACGGTAGCATTCTCGGGCCAGCAATGCCTGAATTTCTAGGGCGAGACGGGAACTCCTTTTGGATCGTGACGACCTTTAGAGGGCAAATCCGGTGGATCAACGCGGACCGGTTGCGAAGCAAGAAGGCGTTTGATGCGCAGTTTTCACGCTGATTGGACAGAAGAAAGTTCATAGGTGGTACGGTGAAACCACTCACACTTGCTGAAGCCGCGGCGTTCCTCCGGATGTCCCGCTCAAGTCTTTACCAGCGGAAGGACATCCCCCGGTATCGCCGCCCTGGTTCTCGGGTCATGCTGTTCGATCAGGACGAGTTGGAGGCATGGTTAAGGCAGGGACGTATGGGAGGAAGCATCGATATCCCTGTCACAATCCCTGAGGGTCAAGAGCTTCAACCCAACACCGAAAGCGGTGGGGCGATCATAGACATTCCGGTAGGACGTGTTTACCATCGCAACGCTCGGTATCGGTAGGGTCTTAGCATGGCGTACAGGATCACCACCAGACAGACAAAAGCCGGTACAGCATTCGATCTGTACGTCCGCTGGAAAGGACAACGGTACCGCCCCTTGCTGGGCTACAACCTCACCAAGGACCAGGCCGAGGAAGCGGCGATTGCCATGATCGCCAAAATTCAGCGGAACGAACAGCACGTGACTCCTCGGAATGTCTCCCCTACATTCGCCGACTTTCTCCCGCTGTACTGGCAAACCATGCACGTCAAGAAGCGGTTCGATCTCGCCCGTCCTCATTCGGTAATCGAGACCCACTTGCTGCCTCGCTTTGGCGAACGACGGCTGGACTCGCTCACGGCTGAAGATGGCTTGGCCTATATCACGTCTCGGCTCGCAGAAAGGGCCGCACCCTGGACACTTCGGCGCGAATGGAACGTCCTCATGCGGATCCTCAATCTGGCCGTCGACTTCGACAAACTGGACAAGAACCGGTTGAAGCGCGTTGAGCTGCCGGACGTGGAGCATCGGCAACGGGTGGCCACCGTGGAAGAGCTGAAGGCGATCAAGGCCAAGGCCGATGAGCGACGGGTGAAAAAGATCGGGGCACATGAGTATGACCCCGCCGAACTCTGGCGGATCGCCACGGTTGCCCTTAACACAGGGCTCCGAGAAGCCAAGATTTTGGAAATCGATCGAACCTGGATGCGGAAGCGGGATGACGGCTGGTGGTTAATCCTTCCCCCGGCTCGGAGCCGATTGAAGCAGACACCCCGTGAAATTCCCCTCACTCCGGCTGCCTACGCGGCCCTACGCGGGGAGATCGCCCATGTAGACGGGACAATCTTCAGAAGATGGACTCCGTCCGCGTTTAGCATCTTCTGGAGGCGTGTGGCGACGGAAGCCAAGGTGGTCGACCTCCATTTCCATGACCTCCGCCATACCTTCGCGACATGGCTTCAGAATCTCGGTGTTCCGTTCGAAGTGCGAGCGGCACTGTTGGGGCATCGATTGCGCGGAGTTGTGAACGATCAGCTCGGTGGCGACGCGATGACGGCTGCCTATTCTCATGGCGGATATGGCTGGAATCAGCAGCTACGGGCCGCCGTTTCTCTGCTCCACAAGGCCCTTGTGTCCTATGGATTGTCCTATGGAAATGCTTTGGAAGACGTGACCGGAGAGAGGAAAGTCGCTAACTCACGGAAGAATGAAGAGAAAGTGTGGTGGTCCCAACGGGATTCGAACCCGTGTTTAAGCCTTGAGAGGGCTCCGTCCTAGGCCAGGCTAGACGATGGGACCAACCAGTGACTGGCCGCGAGTTGAACCGTAGCATATGCGGTTTTCGGTTTGCAACGAAACGCCGGCCCACTGGATAAGTCCAGACCGGCACCATTCAGCCGGGCCGTTTGCAGGGAGCCAAAATACTTGCCGCCTCTGGCGCGGTCCAGCTTGACAGAACGCGCCGGAAAGCCTAGTTTTTAAAAGATTTTCTCATGGTGCGACCTATGCTCTGCACCAACTCCGGACGACCGAATAAAGACCGAGGTCCGAGGGTCTTGAATGGATGAACCGGCGGTGTCTCGCGGAACCGGTCCCTTAGGTCACGCTGTAGCGGGAAGCCCCCTTACCAGATCGGGCCTCGAGCTGTGCGTTGGATCCAACATATTTCGGAACACCAACGGAGTCATCCAGATTCATGGAAAAGAGCAACTCGTCATTGAGACAAACCGTGAGCACGGGCTGTTTCTCATCACCCTCGATCTGTATGACGCACACGGGGCCCGTGTTGCGCATCTGCGCCGTAATACTCTCACCCTCAACGAAGGAAATCGTTTTGCCGTCGAGGTGCAGCTCGGACCAAGCCTTTCGTCGGTCGACTGGCCATCCGTTCGTTTAACGGATCTGCAGTCCGGCGGCATCGTCCTGACTGCCGCGATGACGGCACCGCACAAGGCCTCGCTCTTGTATGGGAAGTTCTACTCCCATAGGGGCATTCAGGTGGAAATCACCCCACACTACTGTCGGATCGGATCCGGGAAAACCCTGTTCGGAGACATCGTCGAGAGCCGTAATGGACCGGTCATCTTAGGTTGAGGGGATTCAGCTCAGGGCATGAGTGCCCCTGAGATCCCTGTGGCCGTTCCCATTCGTTCCCCTTAGAATAGAGCCATGTCCGACATCCCAAAGCCGACCGTGCAAGCGTTTCTCGTTTGCGATCAAGTTATCGAAGACAGCCTGACGAAGAAGAAAAGCCTGATCGGAATTTTCACCCATCTGCAGGCCCCTTCCTTTCCCTTTTAGCATCAGCAGATGGGACTTTACTTCTGCTTAACCGACGCGGAGGGCCTCTATCATTTCGATATCGACTTGATCTACCTCAACTCGGAACAACTCGTTTGCCGTGCCACGCTTCCACACATTGAAATCGGCGATCGCCTCCAGATTGCGGACTTTGGGATTAATGTTCCCCTCTTAATCTTTCCCGCACCGGGTCGTTATGAATTCCGGCTCCGTATGGAAGGGCATCTCATTGCGCAAAAGGATTTCAACGTCATGCCCCCGGTGCCCCCTTCAACCGCCGCACCGGCAACCTAGAGATCCCCATTCCTCCCATCACCCGGACTATGGTAGAACTCCCTGGTGCTATTCGCCCGTCCACTTGACCGGACGTGGTCGGTTGCAGAAAATTTCCCGATGGCTTCTGAATCCACAGCTTCATCGAATTTTATTCGAGAGATCGTCGCCGCCGACCGTGCGATCGGCAAACATGGCGGCCATGTCGCCACACGATTTCCGCCCGAACCCAACGGGTACCTCCACATCGGGCATGCGAAGTCCATCGTGCTGAATTTTGGACTCGCCGACGACATGCCGAACGGAATCTGTCATCTGCGGTTCGACGATACCAATCCCACCACAGAAGACCCTGAGTATGTCCAGGCCATTCAGGACGACGTCCGATGGTTGGGTTTTGATTGGCATGGGAAAATGTTCTATGCCTCGGACTATTTCGAACGGCTTTATGCCTTCGCCGTGGTCCTGATCAAGAAAGGCAAGGCCTATGTCGATAGTCTCTCGTCCGACCTCATTCGCGAGTACCGCGGCACGCTGACAGAACCCGGCCGCAACAGCCCCTTTCGAGATCGGTCTGTGGACGAAAACCTGGACCTGTTCGCGCGTATGCGGGCCGGAGAGTTTGCCGACGGCACGCACGTCTTACGCGCCGTCATCGATATGGGATCTCCGAACATCAATCTGCGAGATCCTATCCTCTACCGAATTCGGCACGCAGCCCATTATCGTACGGGAGCCACGTGGTGCATCTATCCCTCGTACGATTTCGCCCATCCCCTCTCCGATGCCATCGAAGGCATCACCCATTCGCTCTGCACGCTGGAATTTGAGGATCATCGTCCGTTGTACGATTGGGTGGTCGCAGAGGCCGAGGCCCCCCATCGCCCACAGCAAATCGAATTCGCGAGGCTCAACCTCACCTCCACCGTCATGAGCAAGCGGAAACTTTTGGAACTGGTGGGGAAAAAGCTAGTGGCTGGCTGGGACGACCCTCGCCTTCCCACGTTGAAAGGCCTTCGTCGCCGAGGCGTGACCCCGGAAGCGATTCGCGCCTTTTGCGACCACATCGGGGTCGCCAAACGCGACGCCATCGTCGAGATGCAGTTGCTTGAACACTTCATCAGAGAGGACTTGAACAAACGATCGCCGCGCGTCATGGCGGTTCTCCGACCGTTGAAAGTCGTGATCGATAACTATCCGGACGGCGTTGTTGAAGAACTCGACGCGGTGAACAATCCTGAAGACGCCGCCGCCGGCACTCGAAAGGTGCCATTCTCACGGACCCTCTACATCGAGCACGACGATTTCCGTGAAGATCCACCGAAACAGTTTTATCGCCTCGCGCCTGGCCGTGAGGTTCGGCTCCGCTACGGGTACATCATCAAATGCGTGAGCGTCACGAAAGATCCGCAGACCGCGGCGGTCACCGAAGTGCATTGCACCTACGATCCAGAGACGAGGAGTGGCTCGTCACAAGAACAGCGCAAGGTCAAAGCCACGATTCATTGGGTATCGGCCTCACACCCGCTCAAGGCCGAGGTCCGCATCTACAACCCGCTGTTACTGGCTGACCCAGTAAAGACCACAAGGGATCGGGATTGGACGCAGTCGTTGAACCCACAGTCGCTTGAACGGCTCACCGGATGCCTGGTGGAACCCGGCCTTGGTTCAGCCCAACCCGGAGCCCGCTTCCAATTCGAGCGGCAAGGCTACTATTGTGTGGATCCTGATTCGGCGCCTGGCGCCCTTGTGTTCAATCGCACCGTCTCGCTGAAGGACGCCTGGGCCAAGATCGAGAAAACTCAGCAAGCCGGTCATCGCTGACAACGCTGTGTGATCCATGGCCTGTCCGAACTGCCGTCAACCCACCGTCTGGAACGACAACCCCTGGCGTCCGTTCTGCTCAGAACGTTGCCAACTCATCGACCTAGGCACGTGGGCTATGGAGCACTATAAGATTCCTGGCGCGCCGCTCACCGCAGAGACGGATATTCCTCACACGCCTCATCAACGTCATCCACACGGTGACTAGACCCATTCCGTCCATTCATGCTCCCGTTTCTAACCTCCTCCGCCAACGGCATGCCTTTCCTGGTGGCAAACCCCAAACGAACTTGCTAAGGTTCTAATTTTTCTTCTGCCCTCAGGAGGTCTCTTATGCTCCCGACCAAAGGCTATGCTGCGATAGCCGCCAAGGAAAAGTTGCAACCCTTTTCGTTTGAACGGCGTGAGGTCGGTCCACACGACGTGCTGATGACCATCACACACTGTGGTATTTGCCATTCCGATATCCACCAGGCCAGGAATGAGTGGGGCATTTCGCTCTTTCCGATGGTACCAGGGCATGAAATTGTCGGTACCGTGGCTCAGGTCGGATCAGAGGTGGCGACGTTTAAAGTCGGCGACCGAGTCGGCGTCGGCTGCTTTGTGGACTCCTGCCGAACCTGTCCGGCATGCCGTGAAGGTCTGGAGCAATATTGCGACGGCGGCACCGTCTGGACCTACAGCGGACAGGATAAAGAGGGTCGCATCACGCAGGGCGGCTACTCAAGCCAGATCGTCATGGATGAGCACTACGTGCTTCGGATTCCCACACCTCTCTCATTGGCCGGAGCCGCGCCGCTGCTCTGCGCCGGCATTACCACCTACTCTCCCCTGCACCAGTGGGGCGTCGGTCGTTACCATAAATTGGCTGTCGTCGGCCTCGGCGGACTCGGCCACATGGCCGTGAAACTTGCCAAGGCCATGGGCACTGAGGTGACCGTGCTCAGTACATCGGAGAAAAAGCGGGAAGACGCGAAGCGATTGGGCGCCGCCGACTTTGCCGTCACATCCGATCCTCAGACCTTCACCAAACTCCAAGGATACTTTGACTACATCCTCGACACCGTGTCGGCTCCGCATGATTACAACGCCTATTTGAATCTGCTCAAGACCGACGGCACCATGATTCTCGTCGGCGCACCGGAAACCCCGACCCCGGTCCAGGCCTTCTCGCTCATTTTCAAACGCCGCCGCCTTGTCGGCTCTCTGATCGGCGGGATCAAAGAAACACAGGAGATGCTCGACTTCTGCGCCGAACATCAGATCGAGTCGGAGATCGAGGTGATTCCCATTCAGCAGGTCAACGAAGCCTATGAACGGGTACTCCGAAGCGATGTGCGGTATCGGTTTGTCATCGATATGGCGTCGCTGAAGTGATTCAGGAAAAAGTTCTATTCTTTGGTAGAAAAATGGCTGGGGGACTAGGAATCGAACCTAGGTAGCCGGCTCCAAAGGCCGGCGTCCTACCGCTAGACGATCCCCCAGCGCGGTACGGGAAGCGAATCTTGGAAGTGACACGAGAGAGATTTTTTGGCTGGGGGACTAGGAATCGAACCTAGGTAGTCAGATCCAGAGACTGACGTCCTACCGCTAGACGATCCCCCAACCGGAGTTCACAGTAATATATCACTCGTAATTCCGTCAAGATCGACGCAGGTTTGACAAGAGGAACTCGTCACCCGATAGAGGCGCGCTCGATCCCTTTGCGAAGCCGAAATAAGGTCCGCTCTCGACCAAGGACCTCCATGACTTCAAAGAGTCCTGGGCTGGCCGTCCGTCCGGTCAAGGCAACGCGAACCGGTTGGGCTAACGCACCCATCTTCACACCCTCGTCCTCGACAAGCTTCTTGAAGCTCTCTTCCCACGACTGTTTCGAAAAGCTAGGAAATGCCTCGAAGCGAGCGAGCAGCTTCTGCAGCAATGGAGCATTCCCCGGCGTCAGAAATTTCTTGGCTGCCTCCACCTCGAACGGGACCTCTTGCCCGAAATAGGGCCTAACCCAGTCCACCATATCGACCAAAGTCTTCGCTCGTTCCTTCACCAGCACCACGAGTTGCGCAAGCCACTCCTCCGACACGGCCTCGACTTCCTGCTTCAACCCCGCTTGTTCCAGCAACGGCACGAGTGCGTTGGCGACATCGTTCGGTGGACTCGTCTTGATATACTCGGCATTCATCCAGAGCAGCTTGTCGGGGTTGAACACAGCCGCCGACGTCTGCACATGATCCCACGAGAATTTCTCGATGAGCTCCTGTCTGGTAAAGAGCTCTTGATCGCCGTGAGACCATCCAAGTCGGACCAAATAATTGACCATGGCCTCAGGAAGATAGCCCATGTCCTTGTAGGCCATGATCGAGGTCGCCCCATGGCGTTTGGAAAGCCGAGTTTTGTCGGATCCAAGAATCATCGGCAGGTGTCCAAAGCGTGGAATAGGAAATCCCAAGGCGGTGAAGATAGGAATCTGCCGCGGCGTGTTGGTCAGATGGTCGTCCCCCCGCACGACGTGCGTGATGCGCATCAGGGCATCATCAATGACGACTGAAAAATTATAGGTTGGATAGCCGTTGGACCTGAGAATGATGAGATCGTCGGCGGCACTGTTCTCGAAGGTGATCTTGTCTTTGATGAGGTCATCGACGATGATCTGCCCCTCTTGCGGCGCCTTGAAGCGAAGCGCGGCATCCCCCGGCGGATTTGTAATCCCCAAGTTACGGCAGCGGCCGTCATAGCGCGGCGAGAGACCTTTCGCTTCAGCCTCTTTGCGGCGAGCCTCTAATTCTTCCGCCTTACACACACACCAGTACGCATGCCCTGTCTCCAGCAACTTCATGGCATGACTGCGATAGAGATCCATCCGCTCCGTTTGGCGAAACGGGCCTTCGTCCCAATCAAGTCCGACCCATTTCATACCGTCGATGATGGCTTGGATGGATTCATCGATCGACCGACTTTGGTCGGTATCCTCGATGCGAAGAATGAAGACGCCCTTCTGCTGGCGCGCAAAAAGCCAATTGAAGAGAGCGGTGCGGACTCCACCGATGTGGAGAAATCCCGTCGGACTTGGAGCGAATCGGACACGGACTTGACTCATTGTCGGGCGACCCTCTTGAGCTGATAGAGGCGACATCTATACCATGCTGCGAAAATCCTTGTACATCGCTTCGGCACTTTCATTCTCTTCACGGCTTCTGCTATGACGGTGCCCAAGAGGTGTGAATGGCAGAGTTCGTCCAACCCGCGACGGTCCTTTCGGTCAGTGATCTCACACCCCAAGTCCGCCAACTCGTGCTGAAACCCAAGACCGCCAAGATTTCCTTTCAGCCGGGGCAATGGGTGTCGCTCAAACTGCCGGTAGGGCCCAAACCGCCGCTCAACCGCGCCTACTCCATGGCCGATCCTTCGTCGCCGTATGGAGAGTTGACGCTGGTCTTCGATCGGATTTCCGGTGGACTTGGTTCCAAGTACCTCTCCCAATTGCGGCCCGGTGATGAAGTCCCCCTCTCCGGCCCGTATGGAAAATTCATCTTGCCTCAGCCGCTCGATCGAGAGCTGGTGCTGATTGCGCGCTATACCGGCCTGGTTCCGATACGGTGCCTGCTCAGACAGTTGTTTTTTGCCAAACTCCAAATTCCCATCCTCTTGATCGCCGTCGCGCCGAGCGAAGACGAGGTGTTGTTTCATCAAGAATGGCTCACGGTGGCCATGCAGGATCCTTCGTTCCGATACCTTCCGTTGGTCGCGCAGAATGGTGAGACAGAAGCCGTCGAGAAAACGCTCTTGATGCTTCAACCGCTGATGGAGGGTTGGGCTAAAGTGATTCCCATGCTGTGCGGAACGAAAGCGTTCGTCCGGCCCCTACGCGCCTACTTTATGGAACGAGGTTACGATCGAAAAGAGGTCAAGGTCGAAACGTACGATTAAAATGCTTGCTCGTGAATCAGTGCCCTTCTCTCACAAGATTCTTGTTAACAGCCGGGATTTCGACGACGACATCCTTCGTTCCATTAGGCACACATTGGCACCCCAGACGGGACTGGAGTGTCGTCATGGGCGCCTCATCTAACTGATCATACTCATCGTCCGTGCCTTCGTTGCACGTATCGAGCCCCTGTTTCACGATGACGTGACAGGTCGAACAGGCACAGACGCCACCGCACACGTGCTCTAAGTCCACTCCATGCCCCATCGCAACATCCAAAATGCTCCCTGGAAGCCCGGTCTGACCATAGGGAATTTTCTCGGGATCGACCGTGATTTTTGTTGAACTTCCGTCGGGCTGGATAAAGGTGACGGTATAGGAAACCTTGGGAAGTTCGTATTGGGTTTTCTCAATATACGGGTTTGTCCCGCCCATGTGCCCATTCCTTTCTAGTAAAGTGTGAGACTTGAACCCTGTCTTGACACCAAAGAAATCTGCGTGTTAGCCTTAGTGCGACCAAACCGATCGGAGATCATTATAGTCTCCGATCTTATAGATCGGCAATATCTATGTTGAAGATTTCGAAAAAAGCTGATTACGCCCTGATGGCGCTCCAGCACATTGCCTCTGTTCAATTCGGAGATATCACTCCAGGTCGTGTCGTGAACACAAAGGAGATCGCCGAGGAATACAACATTCCGCTGGAATTGCTGGCCAAGGTCCTCCAGGTTCTCTCAAAGAGCGGCATGATCGAAAGCCACAACGGCCCCAAGGGCGGTTATCTTCTAGCACGGAGCGCCAGGCAGATCACCATCGCACAGATTCTCGAAAGCATCGAAGGCCCGCTCGGCATCACCGACTGTTCGCACGAAAAAGAGGGCGAATTCTGTATGCAGCGCGAACACTGCAACATTCGCACGCCGCTCCTGAAAATTCAGGACAGTATCTATCAATTGCTGAACAACATGACGTTGGGAGACATGCTGGGTGGCACACCCTTGATTACGATCCAATCTCCCTCGACACAAGGAGTCGAACGATGAAGCTTCCTATTTTCCTCGACAATCATTCCACCACTCCCATGGATCCGCGAGTACTTGAGGCCATGCTGCCGTATTTCGTCGAGAAGTTCGGGAACGCCGCCAGCCGAAACCACGCGTTTGGTTGGGCCGCGGAAGAAGCGGTGGAGCAAGCCAGAAAACGGATTGCGAAACTCATCAAGGCCGACTCGAAAGAAATCGTCTTCACCAGCGGCGCCACGGAATCGGACAACCTGGCGATCAAGGGCGTCTTGGAGATGTACAAGGAGAAAGGCACCCACATCATCACGTCGTCCACGGAACATCGCGCCGTGCTCGATACGGCTAAGTCCCTCGAGGCCAAAGGATTGGCGACTGTGACCTATCTGCCGGTCGATAAAGACGGCATGGTCAATCCGCAAGACGTGCAGAATGCCATCACCGACAAGACGATCTTGATCTCGGTCATGCTGGCCAACAACGAAATCGGCACCATCAATCCCATCGCTGAGATCGGGAAGATCGCGAAAGCGAAAGGCATCCTCTTTCATTGCGATGCAACGCAGGGCGTCGGGAAAATTCCCGTCGATGTCCAGGCCATGGGGATCGATCTCATGTCGTTCTCGGCCCACAAAATCTACGGTCCCAAAGGAGTCGGTGCGCTGTATGTCAGAAAGAGAAATCCTCGGGTTCGGATTGCAGCCCAGATGGACGGCGGAGGGCACGAACGTGGCATGCGCTCCGGCACCTTGCCGGTTCCGTTGATCGTTGGCTTTGGAAAGGCCTGCGAACTCTGCGAACAGGAGATGACGGCGGAAGCCGTGCGGCTCGCCAAGATGCGCGACCGCCTTCAGAACGATATCATGGCGGCGCTTGAGGAAAGCTACCTCAACGGCCACCCGACGAACCGGTTACCAGGAAACCTCAACATTTCATTCGCCTACGTCGAGGGCGAGTCGCTGCTGATGGGCATGAAAGATATTGCTCTCTCGTCCGGCTCCGCCTGCACGTCGGCCACCCTGGAGCCCTCGTATGTCTTGCGGGCACTCGGCGTCGGAACAGAACTCGCTCACTCGTCGATCCGCTTCGGCTTGGGCCGCTTCAACACCGACGAGGAGATTGACTACACGATTAAAAAGGTTATTGAGATCGTCACCAAGTTGCGGGAAATGTCCCCGCTTTATGAAATGGCAAAAGAAGGGGTGGACTTAAAATCCGTGCAGTGGGCGGCACACTAAATGTGTGAAATGATTCTCGTGAAGCGTATCGAGCAGACAACGAACGCCGCTTCACGACTGACGAGATACTAGGGAGGTTTTTATGGCATACAGCGATAAAGTCGTCGATCATTTTAACAACCCCCGTAATATGGGGTCCTTTAAGAAGGACGAGGAAGGCGTCGGCACCGGGATGGTGGGAGCCCCGGAATGCGGCGACGTCATGAAGCTCCAGATCAAGGTGCAGAACGACACGATCGTCGATGCCAAGTTCAAGACGTTCGGCTGCGGTTCGGCCATCGCCAGTTCCAGCCTGGCTACCGAATGGCTCAAAGGGAAGACGATCGAGGAAGCCCAGAAGATCAAGAATACGGACATCGTGCAAGAGCTGAACCTGCCACCGGTGAAAATTCACTGTTCCGTCCTCGCGGAAGATGCCATCAAGGCGGCCTTGACCGACTATCAGAAAAAGACTGACGCCCGGTCGGCTGACACCGAGTAACGCTTAGGAAGGGAGTTTCCCATGGACACAACCAACGTAGAGACTCAGGCTCCGATCATCGCACTGACCGACGCGGCGTTGACGGAGGTCAAGCGGCTGATCAATGTGCAAGGGATCGAAGAAGGTGGACTACGCCTTGGGGTGAAGGGAGGAGGCTGTTCCGGCTTGAGCTACACGATCAACTTCGATGACAAGATCGGGCAGTACGATCAAGTCTACGAGATCGACGGCGTGAAAGTGATCGTCGACGCCAAGAGCGCGATTTATCTCCAAGGTACCCAATTGGATTACCAAAAGGACCTGATGGGCGGAAACTTCAAGTTTCTCAATCCGAACGCCAATAAGACCTGCGGCTGCGGAGAATCGTTCTCCGCCTGACGTCAACTGACCATTCTAGGGACCGATCAGGCATGGGACTCCCATGCCCCGTTTTGTCTATGAGCAACGATCCGTCATCCATCAATTCAGATACCAGTCGCCAGCTGCGAATGGCTCGAAGCATGTGCTGGCACTGCCAGTCAGAGGTGACCGGGGAATATTTCTGTGAACGGTGCGTGAAAGTCCAGCCTGTTTCAAAAGAGACCGACTATTTCACCTGCATGGGGTTTCCACGGCGTCTCGCACTGGATCCGAAGAAGTTAGAAGCCAAGTTTTATGAACTGAGCCGGACATTTCATCCGGATTTTTATCAGACCAAGAGCTCTGCGGAACAAACCATCAGCCTCAGCAATGCCGCGGTCCTCAACACCGCCTATCGTACGCTCCGTGACCCCATTCAACGAGCCCAATACCTCGTGGCCCTGGAAACAGGATCGGTCAAAGATATTCGCACCTCCCCGCCAGCCGATCTCTTTGAGGAGATTTTAGAGCTTCAAGATACGCTTGAGGAGTACCGGGCATCGGATCGTGAGTCACCCGCGGGCCGGCAGCTCCGCGCCAATCTCCAAATGGAACAAGAGGCACTGGAGCGGCGTAAAGGAGAGATGGAAGTTCAACTTCGGCAACTCTTTCTGGAGTGGGATCAACTGCAAGACCGCGGCGAAGCCACGAGTGAGGCGCGAGCGGAACGGGACCGCATCCTGAAGCACATGCGCGATCTCCTCTCGCATCGAACCTATATCACCAATATCGTGAACGACCTGGCATTAACCATCGCGTGAGGAACTTTTTTCTCGCATCTTTGATTTGACATGGCACGCATAGTCGGCATCGATCTCGGCACAACAAATTCGCTGGTCGCATACATGAAGGACGGACAGCCTTGCGTTGTTCCTGACCGCCACGGTCGGACGATGGTGCCCTCGGTCGTCGCCTTGACGGACAATGGATTGATCGTCGGAGACTCCGCCAAGGAGCATTTGACCAGGAGCCCGGAGCGCACCGTCTACTCCGTGAAACGGTTCATGGGCAAGGGGCTGGCGGATGTCGAAAGCGAATTGGCGTATTTTCCTTATACCCTTACCGAAACAGGCGGGGTAATCCGAATCCGGCTCGGAGCAAAGAACTACTCGCCGCCACAGATCTCCGCCATGATCCTCAAAGAATTGAAGCTGCGCGCGGAAGCCCACCTCGGCGAAAGCATCACGAAAGCCGTCATCACTGTTCCGGCCTACTTCAACGACAGCCAGCGGCAGGCCACAAAAGACGCGGGGCTGATTGCGGGCCTGGAAGTCCTGCGGATCATCAATGAACCGACCGCCGCCTCGCTCGCGTATGGGCTTCAGGACAAGACACAAGGGACGATCGCCGTCTATGACTTCGGCGGCGGCACGTTCGACATCTCGATACTGAAGCTGAAGGACGGCATCTTTGAAGTGCTGGCGACCAACGGCGACACACATTTGGGCGGAGACGATCTTGATCGCGTGTTAGTCGATCTGTTCGTGGGAGATATTCGAGAACAGAGTGGTATTGAGATCACCGATTACCCCGATCACATGCAGATGGTCAGATTGGAAGCCGAACGGGCCAAGATTCGGCTGTCCGCTGATCTGAAAACCGACGTCTCCTTCGATCTCCCTGAAGACAAGGGACGCTTCACCAGAGAGCTGACGCGAGATCAACTTGAATCGTTGGCCATGCGCGTGATCGAACGCACATTGGCGCCTTGCCGTATGGCCTTGAAAGACGCCGGGCTCACGCCACGAGAAATCGACGAAGTCGTCTTAGTGGGCGGCTCAACCCGCATGCCGTTGGTTCGACAGCGCGTGGAGGCGCTGTTCGGGAAGACACCGCATTGTCACTTGAACCCCGACGAAGTGGTCGCGCTCGGGGCCGCGGTGCAGGCCGATATCCTGAGCGGCGGGACCACGGACATGCTGCTGCTGGATGTGACCCCTCTGTCGCTCGGCATTGAAACGATGGGCGGAGTCATGAGCAGCCTCATCCGCCGGAACACGACCATTCCGGCGAGCGCCAAGGAAATGTTCACCACCTACGTCGACGGCCAGACCGGCGTCGATATCCATATCCTGCAAGGCGAACGCGAACTCGTCAAAGACAACCGGAGCCTGGCTCGATTTCGCCTTAAAGTGCCGCCGCTCCCGGCGGGAGTGCCTCGCATCGAGGTGACGTTCTTGATCGACGCAAATGGGATTTTGAACGTGACGGCCAAGGATATGCGAACCGGGCAAAGCCAGTCGATCGAAGTCAAACCTTCTTATGGATTATCCGACCAGGAAGTGGAGCGGATGATCGAAGACTCATTCAAATTCGCGGCTGAGGACGTCAACGCTCGGAAGTTGATCGAGGCTCGATTGGACGCCGAGGCATTGATCAAGACGACCGAGAAATCTCTGGCAGAGGCGGGACATTTAATACCGACCGTGGAGGTCGATGCCATTCGTACGGCGCTCGCTCTGCTGTCCGCCGCAAGAAACGGCAGCGATCCCCGTGCCGTCCGCGCACGTATGGCGGAGCTTGAACAGGCGGCGAAACACTTGAATGTCGTCATGCTGGATGATTCGCTCAAGAAAAGCCTGCACGGGAAGAAAGTCACTGAAATACCGTGAAGCGTATCTCGCAAGACAATCCGGACGCTTCACGAACGACGAGGTACGAAGGAGCTACCGATGGACTTGAAGTGGCAAGACGCGGAAGACATCGCGATACGGTTGGTGGAAGAGCACCCCGACACGGATCCGCTCACCGTGCGCTTCACGGACATGCATGCCTGGATCGTGGCGCTACCTGACTTCAAGGATGATCCGAAGAAGTCGAACGAGAAAATTTTAGAAACGATTCAAATGGCGTGGCACGAGGAGTATCAGGATTCGACGTCGTAGCGGCAGTTACTCTATATCGTCCTCCACCGTCGGTTGTCTCTCGGGAATCTGATCCATCTTATAAAAATCGGTGGGATCCAGTCGGCGCTGAGCGGCTTGGGTAGGCTCACTCCCTTTTGAAAACAGCTCCACCGTTCCTTGTTGACCTTCTCCTTCCTGCTCAGACTCCAGAAGACCTGTCGCGGAATCGACTTTGACGAACGTCACGCCGTCCGGAATTTCAAACGGGACGACGGGAAGCTGTTTGAGCGCTTCTTTCATAAAGGCCGTCCAAATCGGTAAGGCCGCCCGAGCGCCGGTTTCGCTTGGCCCGAGAGAACGACGGTCATCGAATCCGACATACACGCCGGTCACCAAGTTCGGGGCGCCTCCGATAAACCAGGCGTTGAGGTAGTCGTTGGTCGTGCCGGTCTTCCCCGCGATTGGACGCTCCAGGGCCTTTGCAGCCTGTCCCGTTCCCTTCTGCACGACATCTTCCATCATGTTGGCGATCAGATACGCGGTTTCTTTCGTAATGACCTCACGAGGCTCAGGTTCCACCGACTCGAGCGTCTTTCCCGTGCTATCCTTGACCGATTTGACGGCATACGGCTCCACCCGAATCCCCTGATTCAAGAACACGCCGTACACTGAGGTCAGTTCCATCAAGCCGACCGAGGAAGAGCCGAGCCCTAGGGACAGATCGGCAGGAAGCGGGCTCGTGACTCCGACCGTTCGTGAGAACTGGACCACGTTCTTCACTCCGACTTTGTCCAACAACCGAACCGTCGCCAGATTGTGCGACTGCGCCAGCGCATCGCGGAGACTCACCATGCCGTGAAATCTCCGTCCATAGTTCTCCGGTTTCCAGATCTTGTCTTCCTCTTCCTGCTCGTACACCACCGGAGCGTCGAGAATCCGCGTAGCCGGACTTAAGCCCTGGCTCATCGCCGTGGCATAGATGAGAGGCTTAAACGCGGACCCGGGCTGTCGATGGGCCTGAACGGCACGATTATACTCGCTGCGAGCAAAATCATACCCGCCCACCATCGCGCGTATCGCACCGACCGTTGGATCGATCGCAATCAAGCCTCCCTCGACGATAGGGGTCTGCTCCAACGTGAGTTGAATCCCCTCTTTGGTCATCTTCTTGATCCCGATCTCGATGACATCTCCCGGCTTCAGGATCTGTTTGACATTCTGGTTGATGACGAAATCCACTGCAGGATCCGCTCCTTTGAGCATCCGCTTGGCCCACGCCATGTCGTCAAACGCCAGTCTGGCCGTAAATGCGCCGACTTGAACCTCATAGTGATCTTTGGCGACTTTTAAGACGACCCCCTCCCCCAAACTTCCCGGCTTCAACGACTGATCCGTCGAGGCCAATTCCGACGGTTGGAACGTCGACAAGTCGACGGAGCGGCGAGGCCCTCGCCATCCTTCCCGTTTGTCCAACTCACGGACTCCGTTCAGAAACGCGGCTTCCGCCGCCTTCTGCATCTCGATGTTCAACGTCGTGTAGATCTGGAGCCCGCCCTTGTACACCATCGATTCCCCATACTTCGCCACAAGCAGTTGACGGACGTACTCGACGAAGTACGGGGCGAGATGCTCGCTCCCAGGCCGGTGGAAATTCAGTTTCTCATGCACAGCCGCTTCACGTTCCGCCTGGGTGATGAACCCAACCTCCTCCATTCGGCTTAGGACATGCTCTTGCCGCTTCTTCGCCAGCTCATACGCGGTGAACGGAGAGAACCGGCTGGGAGATTTCGGCAGTCCCCCCAAGAAGGCGGATTCAGCAAGGGTCAGATTTCTGATGTCTTTCCCAAAATAGGAGTGCGCGGCCGATCCGACCCCATAGGCTCCTTGGCCGAAGTAGATCTGGTTGAGATAGGTTTCGAGAATCTGCTCTTTGCCTGATACGGCCTCCATCTTGTAGGCCAAAATGATCTCGCGAATTTTTCGCTCATAGGAGCGTTCCGACGACAGAAACAGTGACCGCGCCAATTGTTGCGTGATCGTGCTGGCGCCCTCCACCTTCCTCCCGCCGTGCTGAATATTGGTCCACGCCGCCCGCAACATTCCGATATAGTCCAATCCGGGATGCTCGAAAAATCGCGCGTCTTCCGTGGCGATCACCGCCTGCGTCAGCGTTTTAGGAATTTCAGCCAGCGGCGTCAGGATGCGACGTTCGATAAAGAACTGGCCGATGGACTGGCCGTCGTCCGAGTACACATTGGTGACCAGGCTGGGTTGGTAGTTCTGGAGCAAGTCGAGCGAGGGCAGATCCTGCGCAAAATACCACACGACCCCGACGCCGGTCGTGGCGCCGACAATGCCGGTCGCCACCAGACCGATCAACGCGACTTGCCACCGGCGCAAGCGGCCCCGCGGTCGCTTTCTATTCATCTCGACGAATCGATCGTCTCTGAGCATCGTGTCCGGAGTCCTGTCAGCGCGAATCTGAGGTACGCAAGACCTTACAATGCGTCTTCCGAAAACTCAAGCAAGACGCTGATCACGGGCATCACAGCGTGAAAAAGCATTTCGCTTTCTAAATCGCTCCACCCATAGTACCTATACGAGAGAACGTCCTCCCGACCCACACGAATAGGTTTGGCACCGGTGAACGCAGCATCCCCTGATCGATTGGAGCCAGCGGTCAACACCTCCGTGGGCTAGGGTCACGGACGCCATAACAGCAGCAGAGAGAGATCGCCTTGCAGAGTGCGCCCTTGCCAGAGAATGAAGCGTCTCGCCTTCGCGACTTACACCAATACCAAGTCCTCGACACACCGCCGGAAGAGGCCTTCGACGATTTGACGGCGCTGGCCGCACAAATCTGCGGAACCCCCATTGCGCTGGTCAGCCTCATCGATGCCCATCGCCAGTGGTTCAAGGCGAAGGTGGGTATTGAGGCTCAGGAGACCTCCCGTGACATCGCGTTCTGTGCCCACGCAATCCATGGCAACAATCTGTTCGTGGTAGCCGACACCACCCACGACGTACGATTTGCCGACAACCCCCTGGTTACGGCAGACCCGCACATTCGCTTCTATGCCGGGATGCCCCTCGTGACGCCGTCCGGCCATGCGCTGGGCACCCTCTGCGTGATCGATCGGGTCCCCAAACAATTGACGCCCGATCAAATGAACGGGCTTCGGGTGCTAGGCCGGCAAGTCGTGACCCAACTTGAGTTGCGGCGACAGCGGCAGGAACTCGAGCACAGCCTCGCGAAGAGCCAGCACAATGAACAGTCGCATACCAATGTCATCCGTGCGATCGAGCATGGGTTGGAAGGCGTCGCATTTTTGAACAAGGACGGCTGTTACATCTATGTGAACCAGGCACACGCCGCGATCTACGGATACCAGCCGGAGGAGTTGATCGGCCGATCCTGGAAGACCCTCTATACCCCGGCAGTCATCGCTAAGATTGAACAATGCTATTTCCCGATACTTGTGCACATTGGACATTGGACCGGCGAGGTCCAGGGCCTCACCAAGTCAGGGCAAGAGGTCTTCGCTGAACTTTCGCTCGTCGTCGCTGAAGAGGGAGGGGATCCTGATCACTGGATGACCTGCACCTGTCGGGATGTGACAGAGCGCGTCATCGCGCGGTGTCAGTTGGAGAGCCATCGGGAACGCCTGGCTCAGGCTCAAGCCATCGCCCATGTCGGCAGTTGGGAATGGGACGTGGCAACAGGAACGGAAACCTGGTCGGACGAACAGTTTCGCATCTTCGGCTATGCACCCCAGGCGATCACGCCCACGCTGGACACCTTCCGCGAGGCGATCCATCCCGACGACCAAGCCAGAGTGTTCAAGGCCGTTGAAAACGCGATCGAACAGAATCACCCCTATGAGGTGACCTGCAGAATTCTTCGCCCACACGGAGAGGTGCGGTACGTGCTCTGTCGTGGGACCGTCACGCGCGATCCCGAGGGTCGTGCGACACGCATGGCCGGCACCGTTCAGGATATTACCGAGCAAAAGGCCCTTGAGCAGATCCTATACGACACAATCCAGCGGCTGGATGTGGCCACGAAATCGGGTGGCATCGGTGTATGGGACTTCTACATTCCCGAAAATAAGCTGGTCTGGGACGCACAGATGTACCAACTCTACAGGTACACGATTGAAGACTTTCCTGCTGCCTATGAAGCGTGGACCAGCCGTCTCCATCCTGAGGATAAATTGGCTGCCGAAGCTGCCCTCCAAGCAGCCATCGAGGGACGACGTCCATTTGACACCGAATTTCGCTTGGTCCTTCCAGACCAAAGCATCCGCCATATCAAGGCCGCCGCTATCGTCCTCAGGGACGAACAGGGTACGGCAGTCCGAATGATCGGCATCAATTACGACATCACGGCGCGCAAAGAATCGGAACAGGCCGTGCTCAATCTCCACAGTTTCCAAGACGCCGTCCTCCTCAATGCTCCCCATGCCATGATCGCAACCTCGACGACGGGGATCATCCTACATTTCAATCCGGCTGCCGAAACGCTGTTGGGTTATTCCGCCGAGGAAATGATCGGCAAGTTGACCCCGGCGGTCTTCCACTGCACTGAAGAAGTAGTCGCACGCGCGAAGATCATTGGCACCGAACTAGGGATCGCGCTGGAGCCCGGGTTCGAAGTGTTCGTCGCGAAATCCCGACGCAACCTACCCAATCAACACGAGTGGATCTACATCCGCAAAGACGGCACTCGGATCCCCGTGCTGCTCTCCGTCACCGCGATCCGTGACCATACCGACACGATCACCGGCTTTCTAGGAATGGCAACCGACATAACCACACGCAAGCAAACCGAAGCACAGTTCCGCCAGGTCGTTGAATCGGCCCCCAACGGCATGCTCGTGGCCAATCAGGACGGCGTCATGACTCTGGTCAATGCTCAAATCGAGCGATACTTCGGCTACGACCGCCAGGAGCTCATCGGTCAACCCGTCGAGATCCTGATTCCCGATCGATTCCGCGCTCAGCATCCTGGACAGCGAACCGGTTTCTTTCACAAGCCCACAGTCCGAGCCATGGGTGTCAACCGCGAGCTCTTCGGCCGCCGCAAAGATGGCTCGGAGTTCCCGCTTGAAATCGGGCTCAATCCCATCAAGACCACCGAAGGCCTCCAGGTCCTTGCCTCCATCGTTGATATTACGGCGCGCAAGCAGGCTGAGGCGAGGCTGGAGCAAGCGGCTCGTGACTTGGAAGCCCACAATCAGGCGTTGGCGGAGGCGAACCAGGTCGCGCTTTCCGCCACACGCGCCAAGAGCGAGTTCCTGGCGACGATGAGCCACGAGATCCGCACTCCGATGAATGCCATCGTCGGCATGGCGGAATTACTTCAAGAAACGCCGCTCACGCCCGACCAGGCCAATTATGTCGGGCGATTCAGCCGTGCAGCTGGGTCGCTCATGGAGCTGATCAACTCGATCTTGGACATTTCTAAAATCGAAGCCGGCTATATGACCCTGGAAGCCGTGCCCTTCGACGTCCACCATCTCGCCGACACCATCGCGGAACTCATGGCCGGCAAGGCCCTGGCAAAGAAACTTGAACTCTTAGTCCTTGTCCATCCGGATGTCCCCCACGGCGTGATCGGTGATCCGACCCGCTTACACCAGGTCCTCGTCAATCTCGTCGGCAATGCCGTCAAGTTCACGGAATCTGGGCATGTCATGATCAAAATTGAACCGGCCGGCGATCGGTCTGTGGCACATAGCCTTCGTTTCTCAGTCTCGGACACCGGCATCGGCATCCCGCCCGAGAAGCTCCAGGCCATCTTCGAGCCCTTTACCCAAGTCGATTCGACCACGACCCGCAAGTACGGAGGAACAGGACTGGGCTTGAATATCTCGCACCGCCTCGTGGAACTGATGGAAGGACACCTTACGGTTGAGAGCACGCAGGGTGTCGGCAGCACGTTTTCCTTCATCATCCAATTACCCGAGGCGGCCTTCCTGGTCGCTAGGCAAGCAGAACCGTACCTCGACCTCCACGCACGACGCCTGCTCATCGTAGACGACAACGACACGAATCTCATGATCCTCCGGGAACATCTTGCCCGCTCCGGCGTCCACCTCGTCGAAGCCACCAGTGCCAGCATGGCTCTGAAGCTCTTAGTCGACGGCCATGGTCTCGGGGAACCGTTCGACCTGGTGATTTTGGACTACCACATGCCGGGCATGAACGGGTTGGATCTCGCAGAGGCCATCCGCGCTCGAGCGGAATTCGCCACCCTACCGCTGATCATGCATGTCTCGGATCTTCAGCAAAACGACACATACAAAGCCCGAGCGTTGGGAATCAAGAGCTACCTCCACAAGCCGCTGAGTCGACGGCGCCTGATGGAATCGTTGGCTATCGCCCTGAATCCGACACCGGCCGAATCGACCCCACTCGAACTGGTGGGTCAAGCGAACCCATCCGCGGAGCCCTCCGCGCTGCAGTCTTGTCGCATCCTGCTGGTGGAGGACTTGGAAGACAATCGCGATGTGATCGCCCTTTTTCTGAAACACACCCCGTATCAATTAGATATGGCGGAGAACGGCGCGGTTGCGCTGCAGAAGTTCCAAACCGGCACCTATGATCTGGTGCTCATGGACATGCAGATGCCCGTCATGGACGGGCTTCAAGCCACAGCCGCTATTCGCCGATGGGAGCACGAACAGCAGCGCCGGCCGACGCCGATCGTCGCCCTCACGGCCAATGCGTTCAAGGAAGAAGCGGACAAGAGTCTAGCCGCAGGCTGCACGGCCCATGTCACGAAACCGATCAAGAAGAAGACCCTCTTGGCCACGATCGCCCAGTATGCGATTGCATCCAGGGACCAAGCTGCCTAGAACAAGGATTCTCCGATGATCGACCAACCCTCAGGCAAGAAACCACTCCTGCTGCTTGTCGAAGACGAATCAGATACGGCAAGCCTCGTCAAGCTGATCGTGGAGGAAAAAGGCTATCAGGTCCTGCACACTCCCGATGGTGCTGAAGCGCTGGAGAAGATCGCCTTGATGCCGCCCCCTTCACTCATCCTGCTGGATATTCAATTACCCAATGTCGACGGCATCACGATTTTGGAGACGGTCCGAGCCACACCGGATTGGCAGGACGTGCCGGTGATCATGTTGACCGCTGTGTCTGAGGAGCAACGTATCCGCAAGGTGCTGTCCCTCACTGTTCAGGGTTATGTGCTGAAGCCGTTTAAGCAAGAAACCTTGGTGAGCTGTGTCGAGCAAGCCCGTGTGCGGCTGCCACGTCCGTGTTGAGACAGCGGATTCCCGAATGCGCCCTTAACTTCTGGTAGTACGTCGAGAGGTACGTCCGCCACCCTCTCTCCAGAGATTCAAAGCTCGATATGGCGTCGAGAGAATGTTCACTCAAGAAGTATGGGGAAACGCCCGATACCAGACTGATCGGAGAAGTGCTAATGGGACACGTGCAGTCCAAAGAGATAGGTGCTGAAGGCGAAGAGCTCGTGCATATCGATGCCTCCTTTGAACCGCTCATACCGAAATTCCTGACCAACCGCAAAAAAGAAGTCGTGACGATGCAGGCAGCCCTAGCCGCCCAGGACTATGAAACAGTGCGCACCGTGGCGCACGGGATGAAAGGCGCGGGCGGAAGTTACGGTTTCGACCGGATCACCGAAATTGCCGCCGTCGTCGAACAAGCCGCCAAGACAGGCGACTCATCGACGATTGAGTGCCATCTGCCAGTCCTGGGCTCCTATCTCAACCGGGTCAAGGTAGTCTACGACTGATGTCAAAGAACCGGGAGGAACAGCCCATGAAACACACAGTCCTAGTCGTAGAAGATGAACAGGATACTGCGGATCTGTTGAAGCGCGTCTTGGAACGGGAAGGCTTCTCCGTCCTCCAAGCAAAAGATGGACGTCAGGCCTCTACTCTAGTCGGGACCGTACGCCCCCCTTCGCTCATCCTGTTAGATCTTGTGATCCCCTATGTCAGCGGATCGGAACTGCTGAAGCTCTTTCGCCATCACCCTGACTGGAAAGACATCCCTGTCATCGTCGTCAGCGCCGATCACTATGAGCCGGATATTCAACGGGCACTGAGCGAAGGAGCCACGGCCTATGTCACGAAGCAGAAGGGATCGGCCGGTCTTCTACAGGCGATGAAACGACTCCTGGCTGCCGCACCGAGGCAGGGCCAGAGAGTCGCCAACGTAGCCAGCGCGTCTCCTCGACCACGACATGTGTCGATGCGCCGTCGCCTTCAGAGTAACCAGAGAAAGAAACGGGCCGCATGACCCATTCGTGTACATTCCTCGCCAATCATGCAGACCAGCTCCTACCATTCAATGAAGATCGTTTATTGCTTAAGGAGGCCTAATGGGCAAGGCATCGATTTCATCTGTGCCGACGGTACTCATGATTGAGGATCACGACGACACGGCCTGCTTAGTACGGTTCATCCTTGAACGCAACGGCTATGCGGTTCGGCATGCGCCTGATGGAAGAAATGCCAAACGTTTGACAGAAACGAGCGAACCCCCAGACCTGGTATTGCTCGACATCTCACTGCCCTCCCTGTCTGGCTTAGAGGTCCTCCGCGCTATTCGATCGACACCGGAATGGCAGCGGATTCCGGTCATTATGCTCACGGCCAACGGACGCCCGGAATCGATTGCTGAAGCGACCTCCCTTGGGGCCACGGAGTATTTGAAGAAACCCTTCTCACCAGAACATCTTCTACGGACCGTCGCATCGTTCGTGCCGAAACCTAGCACCCAAGCAACGTCTGCAGTTACACATCCTTGATCGAATCCTGCCTCAGATTGAAATCCTGAACACACGCAACGAGGATATCGCTCTCTCAACCACCCGATGGACAGACAACAGAGGCTGAGTCGTTCTCTACGCAGGGTCCCATCCTATCGCTTGTTTGAGGCGATAGAGTTCGAGTATACTGCTCAAGACGCCTCACTGAGGAGGCGTCTTTTTTTTGCCGATGGGAGAAGTACCCTAACGATGTCCACGATTCGCGCCCCACATGACCGCCGGAGCGATATCCGGAATATCGCCATCATCGCTCACGTTGACCACGGCAAGACGACCTTGGTCGATGCTGTACTCCGTCAAACCCATGTCCATCGCAAGATTGACGATATGGGTGAACGCATTATGGACTCCATGGACCAGGAGCGGGAGCGCGGGATCACGATCCGCGCGAAGAATGCCAGCGTCATCTACAACGGCGTGAAGATCAATATCGTCGATACACCGGGCCATGCCGATTTCGGCGGTGAAGTGGAACGCACACTCCGCATGGTAGATGGGGTGTTGATATTGGTCGATGCCAAAGAAGGCCCCATGCCGCAAACGACGTTCGTGTTGCGGAAAGCCTTGGCGCTCGGACACAAAGCCATCGTCGTCATCAATAAAATCGACCGGCCGGATGCGGTCGTCGACGATGTGGTCAACCGCACCTTCGACCTCTTTGTTCATCTTGGTGCCACGGATGAACAACTCGATTTTCCGATCGTCTACACCTCGGCCATCAAAGGGATCGCGACGCTCGATGTCAATAAGCCGGGAACCGACATCGTCCCGCTACTCGATACCGTGTTGGAGAAGATTCCTGCCCCAGCCATTACCGTCGATGCCCCGCTCCAAATTCTTGTGCTGGCCCTTGTGCAGGATCCCTACAAGGGCAAGATGGGGATCGGCAAGATCCAGTCTGGGTCAATTGCCAGGCGACAGAATGTCATGGTGCTCGGCAAGAACGGCTCACAGATTCCAGGCAAGGTATCCGACCTCGCGGTGTATTCCGGACTCGAACGGGCGGACACCGAGCAGGCAGCGGCAGGCGAAATCGTGGCAGTGGCGGGACTCGATGACGTGAGTATCGGCGATACGATCGCCGATGCCGACAAGCCGGTTGCGCTCCCGCGCGTGACCATTGATGAGCCGACGGTTCAGATGACGTTTTCGGTCAACAACAGCCCCTTCGCCGGACGGGAAGGGAAGTTTCTCACCTCACGCCACTTGCGCGAACGGCTCTTCAAGGAATTGGAGACGAACGTCTCGCTGCGCGTCAACGAGACAGACAGCGCCGACCGCTTTCTCGTGGCAGGGCGAGGCGAACTTCATCTTTCCGTGTTGATCGAACAGATGCGCCGGGAAGGGTACGAGCTGCAAGTCTCGCAACCGGAAGTCATTCTCCACCGGGAGGGCGGCGCCGTCCTGGAACCGTACGAGGAGTTGACCATTCAGGTGCCGGAGACCTACCAGGGCACGGTCATCGAGGAAATCGGGAAGCGCCGTGGTGAAATGCGTCACATGCGCCTCATTCATTCCGATGTCGGTACGAGTGAGATGCATTTGGAATACCATATTCCAACCAGAGGCATCATGGGGCTGAAGAACGTGCTGCTGGCGAAGACCCGAGGAACCGTTATTATGCACCACGTCTTCTCGGCCTATGAGCGGGCGGAAGAGCGGGATCTGATCGTGGCGCCACACGGTTCGCTTGTGGCCTTTGAAGACGGCGTCAGCACAGGCTATGCCATCTTCATGACCCAGGAACGCGGCGCCATGTTTATCGGCCCAGGCGTCGAGGTTTACCGGGGGATGGTCGTCGGGCAAAACAGCCGCGACGAAGACCTGGATGTGAATGTGTGCAAGGAGAAGCACCTCTCCAATATGCGGGCTTCGGGTTCCGACGAAGCGCTGGTCCTCACCCCGCCGCGTGAGATGACGCTTGAATTTGCGTTGGAATATATCGGCGCCGATGAGCTGGTCGAGATCACGCCGCAGAATCTCCGCCTCCGCAAGCGCCTGTTGAATCCGGATGACCGTCGCAAAGCCAGGAAAGCGGGGAAATGAGAATTCGGAAGAAAGCGCCCAAGCCGTCCGCTAAACGTCCACCTCTCTACTTTCTAGGCTATCGAGGGAGCGCTCCCGCGACCGACGAGGTCAGAGCGCTCTATGACCGCGAGTACGGAGGGCCTCTGACTATCCGCCACGAGGAGGGTTCGGACGAATCCTGGCAAGCCACCCATGGCCCCTGGTCGGCCCACGTGGTGATGCCGTTGCCGATGAGTCATGTCGCTGAAGTCATGAAACAGCTGGCCTGGGAACACGAGCTCATGGGCGCCGTGGCACCATCTCTCGCTTCCCCTCGTGACATGCCCGATACCATCCTGCTTGCGGCCCGCCTTGCCCGTTGCCTGACGCTGTTGTCGCAAGGCACGGCCTATGATGTCATCACGCAAGCATACATCAATCCGTCGGACTGGCAGCAACGCCCTCTCGTGAGTTTTGCCTTGGACGACCACCTCTCGATCGCGCATGACGACGCTTCACACGATGGCCTGGTGTGGTCATATTCGTTGGGATTGACCAAGTTCGGACTGGACGAAATTGAAGTCTTCACAAAGAAGGGACTCTCCGATGACACCGCAAAGGAAGTCCTGTCGGCATGCGCCGGCGAATTGTTGCGTATCGGACATTCTCCGAAGGTCGGAACATCGCTCGATCCGCCTCGGCTTGGTCGTACGGTCCACATCAGGAACTACCGGACTGCCGCACCGGGCGGGCGGATGTTGGGATTTCGAGAACTAAAACCTTCTTGATTTCTTATACCCTTCAACCTGTTACGGATCCGTTTCGTGCGTCAGCCCTTCCAGACTGTTGACAAGCTTTTCAACCACAGGTTACAAAGTTTAAGCGTTATCGAGCGTGGGGTCCTTCCCATTCGAGACCTCAGTACAGCAATCACCCATACAGTTCTATAAGGAGGTTTGTGATGAGCGATGTAGCATCTGAAATCAAGGTAGGCGATACAGCACCGGACTTCAATCTGAAGGATCAGGACCAGAAGGATGTGAAGTTGAGCGAATTCAAGGGCAAGAAGAACGTCGTGCTCTGCTTCTATCCGTTGGATTGGAGCCCTGTCTGCCAAGGTGAAAACAAGTGCTTAACGGATGATTTCCCCAAGTTTCAGTCCGCGAACGCCGAGCTCTTCGGCGTCAGTTGCGACAGCTTCTTTTCCCACAAGGCCTGGGCGGATTCCCTGGATCTGAAGCACCGCCTGTTGTCCGACGTGCACCGGACCACCGCGAAGTCCTACGGTCTTTATTTCGAGCCGCTCAACTGCTCCAAGCGGGCAACGGTGATCGTCGACAAGAACGGCAAGGTCGCCTACGTGAAGGTGCAAGAGATCAAGACCGCGCGCGAGGATAAAGAGATTCTCGATGCGCTCTCGAAACTGAACTAACGATACAGCGGGATTGAACAACGAGGACTGAGGATTGGGTGGCTCCGACGCTCAGTCCTCAGCACTCCGCGAGTCTGTTATGAGCACAGTCCTCGACGTCAGCGATGCCAATTACAAAGAATTCACCGACAGCGCCGGTGCGGTCGTCGTGTACGGCCTCGCCACCTGCGAACCATGCAAGGCCTACGACCCGATACTCGAAGAGGTGGCGGCGAAGTTCCCCGAGGTGAAGGTCGGCAAGGCCAAGATGCATGTGCCCGGCCGTTGCCGGGACATCAAGAAAACTCACACATTTGAAACTTATCCCACCACTCATTTCTTCGCGCATGGTAAGTTATTGCTCGCGCGCGAAGGAGTCGTCGAGCCGGCCGAACTCGTCGCGCTGATTTCAGACCACCTGCTCTCGTAGAGCTGATGCCACACCCCGAGCACGTGACCTGAAGAAACCTTTTCATCATCACGGGCGACCGCGCGACGTGACGCGCGAGTGAGGAGGTGAGTCGAGAATGAACAAGCTGGTCCCTTGCCTGGCATTGAGTGCCTTTCTGACTTCGGCGTTGGCCGCCTGGGCGCATACCGACGAGTATTTTGAATCCGTCGAGGCCCCGCATGGCGGGCAATTGCGCATGACCGGCCCTTATCATATGGAACTGGTCGCTGAGAGCGGGAAGCTGACGGTGTATGTGACGGACCACGCCGATAACCCCATCAGCGTCGACGGCGGTTTGGCGAAGGCCAACATCGAGAACGGATCAACCAAGACGCAGGTAAACTTGCATCCGGTCGGAAGCCATACCCTCGGAGGATCGGGCAACTTCTCGCTGACACCGAGCACCGTGGTGATTGTGTTCATGAAGCTGCCGAACCAAGACGGCTACGCCGCCCGCTTCATGCCGCTCAAGCCCAAACCCGATCCAAGCGAGAGACCTCAGGAGGATCCGTCAAAAACCGATGGCGGCGAACATCACCATCACCACCATCCGCCGAAACATTGATGTTCACTATCACCCGTGATGATGAGATGAACTCCGTTTTCTGGGAGAACGAATCATGAAACATTTGCCTGGTGCTATCGCTCTCTGCACACTCCTCCTCGGGGCGGTACCGGTCGACGCTCACAAGGCGAAAGACTCCGGCCCTGTCACGGCCCTCCACGGCGGACAAGCGCTCGCTGCCGGGCCCTATCACCTCGAGCTGGTCGCCACGGATGGAGAACTGACCCTGTACGTGAGGGACCATTCCGACAACGCCGTTTCCACTGATGGGGCGAAGGCCAAAGCCACCATCCAGCACGGAACCGAGAAAGCCCGCACTGAGATCGAGTTGGAACCGTCTGGTGAGCAGACCCTCAAAGGAAGGGGAACATTTACGATCAACCCGGATACCGGCATCATCGTCTTCCTCAGGCTGCCGGAGCAAGATGCCCACGCCGCTCGCTTCACGCCACGCCAGACCAAGGGCACATCCCCAGATACAGGGGAAAAGCAACACCGGCACAAGCAACCAGCTCATTGATCCAGCCTCACACACGAACGAATTATGTTCTTTTCTCGATAGACGTCCTTGCATGATATACAAGGGGCACTAGGCCGACACTTCGTAGGCTACATCTCGCGAGGGCACCAACCGGATGTTAGTCAAGGTACCTTGCGTAATCCGTGTGGCGAGTTCCTGAAAAATATTCTGAGCCAAATCTTCTCCTGAGACGATCTGCCGATTGAGGACGAGAGAGAGATTTTGCTTATCGAACTTTTTGATGACTCGCTCCTCCACCAAGCGATCCAATGCCCCGATATCGGTGACCATGCCGGTCATCGGATCGATCGTGCCTCGAACCGTCACAAAACAATCCCACTCTCGTCCCTCATGCCCTGGTTGGACGGCATTGAAGGAGTAGCGCTTCGTAATCGTCGCCCTGGTCGGACGATCTCCGGTTGTCACCTCGGCATAGAGATCCTCATCCTCACAGAGTCGAAGGGTATGGAGTGCCCCGATATCTCGTTGAACCGCAAACTTGTCCCACAGCACATGCGCGAAATTTTCCGAGGTGGGAATACGATCGTTGAAATAGGCCATGTCGAGATTGAGATTCTTGTGGTCGAATTCCTCGATCACATCCAACATCACCCGCTTGAGGTCAAAGAGATTCACCACCATACCGGTCGTGGGGTCGATGTCACCCGAGACGGTCAGTTCGATCATGTAGTTATGTCCGTGGGCCGGCGGATTGTAGCAACGGCCGAAGGCCGCTCGGTTCTTCGCCTCGTCCCATTCCGGGCGGATGTAGCGGTGGGCCGCTGCGAATTCAATCCGTTTGGTCAGTAATACTGGAGGCATAGGTCTTCAGTGATGCGTGCTGGGCTGTGAAACAGATGAACGAAATCGTCACCTGTCAACTCTACCTATTTGAGATCTGAAAGCCATTCTTCACGCATGCTACCCGATACCGGCACTTCTTCACGATAGGCACCGTGGCTGACAAGAATCGTCACAGGCTTAGTCAGATCCGCGAAAGCAGCCCGCATCGAGGCAGTGGGACGAAATCGGACGAAGTGCACCGCGCTGATTTTCGTCTCGTGACTATGGCCGCCTTCGAACTCACCGAAGGCTTCCTCGCCATCGGCTACAATGGCCACTTTCTCCCCGTGATCCAGCCCCATAAATTCATCGAGTCGTTCTTTGATATTCGCGTCGTTGGTAATTTCGATCAAGAGCGTGGCGCTCAATTCACCGGGAGCCGGGAGGATGGCATTGTACACATCGAGCTCGTCCTGAACCTTCGCCGGGTCGAAGATTCGTTCAACTCGAATCATTTCCTGAATCTGGAATTGCAACGTACGCCGATTCTCGAACACTAGGGTGATCCACGGGCCGACTGAAATACGCCGCCGCTGTTTGATGGCGATGATGTTCGCCCGAAAGGCTTCGCGCTGCTTTTCGTACTCCTCGTAAGGAATCAGGTCCGCTGATGTCAGTGCCTGCACGGATATACTCTCTCTTCCTCAAGTATTCGCCGGAACCGTACTCTCGCCGCTTGTTCACCCCTGGGAGGAAAGCCCATAGGCGTCCCGCACAATCTGGATCGGATGTCGCACGGTCTTCGCCGGCATCTGCGCGGTGGCCCCGGCCTGTTCTAATTGTAAACCAGCCAATGGACAGTCGGAAGCGACGAGATCCGCGCTCGTCTGTTCGATGGCCCGCACGGCCTTGCCGGCGATCTTCATCGAGAGGGGGAAAAACTCGACCTTCGCCGACCAGGACCCATCATGCCCTGAACATTGTTCGACGACTTCCACCTTCGCCCCGGCGCATTCCATCAGCTCTTTCGATTTGAATCCGATGTTCTGATCTCGCAAATGGCAGGGAATCTGATAGGCAACCTTCCCCGGCTTCGCGGTGAAATCCATCGCCAACTGCCCCGCCTTCTTCATCGCCATGAGATATTCGCAGATATCAAACGTCTTCTCAGCCACCTGCTTCGTCTGCTCATCGGGAAGGAGTTCCGGATATTCCCGCTTCAGCATCAAGCTACAACTGGCCGTCGGCACCACCACATCGTACCCCTTGAGCACCCAGGAGTACAATGAGACGACGTTGCAACGGGCTGCCTGCTGAATAGCTTGGGTATCTCCGATATCGAAGTTCGGCATTCCGCAACAGCGCTGCTCCGGAACCACCACCTGAACCCCGTTTTTTTCCAACACTTGCACCGTGGCCTTCCCGACATCCGTGACCTGCGCATTCACCAGACAACTGGCGAACAGCGCCACTTTTCGAGTGGGCGGATCAGCTGACACAGTCTTGGATCGACGCCCAAACCAGCGCGAAAATGTCTCCGACGAGAAGTGCAGAACCTGGCGGTCTTGGTGGATTCCGACGATCTGCTGCAACACACGACGGACCAGATTGTTGCGCAAGACGCTGTTCGTAATCGAGGCAGTCGCGCTGCCCAGCTTGCCGATGACATCCGTCAAGATCAACAAACGATCACGCCACCGAACCCCTCGTTCCGCAGCCAGCCGCTTCTTCCAGGCGACCATCAAATGCGGGAAGTCGATTTGGTAGTGATGGGGAGGCGTATAGGGACAATGGTTGAAACAGAGCTTGCAGTAGTAGCATTCGTCGACCACTTGGTGATGGTCGGCCGGACTGAGCTTTGCGACATCGCCTTCGTACAGGTCGATACGGTCCAGCAACGTGTTGAAGGACGGACAGAGGTTAAAACAGCGCCGACAGCCGTCACAGACCTCATAGATCCGCAAGGTCTCTTTCTCTAACTGCTTGGTGTCGATGGGTGAAATCAGGCTGATGCCCTTCATGATTCGTCTCTCTCAGAAAACAATCAGCGGCCAGCTCTCGGAGACGGACTTTCGTCACATCGTCGAAAACTGACCGCTGAACGTGAGCTAATACTCAGCTACTAGCTTTTCAAACTATCCAGTCCCTTTTGGAAACGATTGGCATGGGACCGTTCGGCTTTCGCCAAGGTTTCAAACCATTCTGCCAACTCGGGAAACCCCTCGTCTCGCGCCGTCTTCGCCATTCCCGGATACATCTGGGTGTATTCGTACGTTTCCCCCTCGATCGCGGACTTGAGGTTTGCATCCGTATTGCCCATGGGCACACCGGTAGCTGGGTCACCGACTTCTTTCAAGAAGTCCAGGTGACCGAAGGCATGGCCGGTCTCCGCCTCCGAGGTATCTCGGAAGAGTCCACCGACGTCAGGATACCCTTCGATATCCGCTCGGCGAGCGAAATACAGATACCGACGGTTGGCTTGAGATTCTCCTGCAAACGCATGCTTCAGATTGTCATGACTCTTGGTCCCTTGTAAGCTCTTTCCCATATTGCCCTCCTCCTTATTCGAACGCCCACCCGTTCCGGACTTTCACAAGAATCTTGGTCGCCTGGAAACCGGTGATTAAGATAGCGCAGCCATCCTAAGAGGTTCAAGGGTCTTCTCTTCCGCAGGCGATCACCCGGGAGTACGGCACTCCGACTCCCCACCAATCGGGTTAGTGTTCGCATGGAAGGCCATGTGTTAGACTTCACGAACTCGACACCGCCTTAGACGTTCATCAAATGAGGGTCATGATGGTCGCACCACATTCCTTCTCTTCCCGAATAACATACGCCATCGCGCTGCTTCTGTTGATCGTGGCCAGTTGCGCACAAGACCCCTATAAACGCCGAGCCGAGGTTATCAAGACTCACGTCGAAGACTTTTACGGTCACCTCAAGGCCAATCGGGTGGGTGCAGCAGTTCACGAGAACGAACAAATTGAAGTGATGGCCGATCACATGGCTGAAACAGTTTTGAAACGAGGCCGAGGACAAGGAACGACGCAGGCCGAACGGGAGTTCGCCCTGATGAAAACCGCCAGAGAAACGGCCGCCCAAAACTGGATCGCCTTGGGACAATATTTCGCGATCAAGCAGCAACCGGAGAAGGCGCGTGCATCCTATCGACGTGTGATGGATACCTATACGGATCCGACAGAGCGTGTGTACCGAGAACAGGCCGCGCGAGCGTTGAATGACTTGGAAATTGTCTCAGAGTCCGCTCCGGGCCCGACTCCTTGAGCGTTGACACGGCGGGTCTACTAAGGTTACTTCCCCTTTAGTCAACTGCGTATGCCGTTCCCGACCCAGGCCATCATTGCGCTGCTCTCGCTATGGGTAGCGTGCACAAGCTGTGTCCACAGAATTCATGTGGCACCGCTTCCGGACGAGCCTTCATCCGTCGGCATTCCCCGAAGTCTTCAGCTCATCGTGAGCGCTCCCTCGCTGGAAGGCGCCGACCACCGGCCAGGCATCACGCTGCTGAAATGGTCCCGGTCCGATTTGAACCAGGCCATCATAGGTTACCTACGACAACGGGGCACCTTTGCATCGGTTTCAGATGAGCCGGGTGACTTTACGCTTCGCGTGGCCACTAAACTGTCCCTCACCTCCCTACGAGGTCTCTACCATTACCGGATCGTCCTGCAGGGGGAGATGAGTGAAGCGGAACACCCCATCAACTCATATCTCGCTGAACACAAGGTGGTCGGCTCGTCTGTACGGTGGGTGACGGATTTCGATCGTGTTCCTATCGAAACCGCGCTACGGTCGGCCTTGGAAGGCTTGACGGGAAAGATCGAGGAGGACCGAACACTCTACTTGAAACAAACCGACGGACCAAGGCGATAACTGTTCCCGCGAGCGCCCGCGATCAGAGCAGCGCGGATTGGGCCACCTTTGTCGGCTCAGAAGCATTCGCTCTCTGATGAGAATTCTCCGGAGCCTTTTCCGCATAGTCCGGACAATCAAGGCGGAAACCCTCATCTCCGAACGCCACGTCGTAGAAACCGCAGTGGTGGGGCGAATTCGAGTCCTGATAGGCATAGAGACGGAAATGTTCGCAGGACACGCACATGCGCGCAACCTGAATCTCTCCTTGCAGCTGAAGCCCGCGAATCAGTTTCACAAGCGCCGCGAGAAGAGCGACCTGCTCTTGAGTCGACAGATTCTCGGCCGCCGACGCCAGAATTTCCGGCCATCGGTTTTCCACGTGGCCCGCCTTGGCTCCCAGTGAGGTAAGGTGCACGGTTACGACGCGGTTGTCGACTTCACGGCGTCGCCGACGAACCAACCGTTTTTGCTCAAGTGTTCGGATGACCTCAGAGGCGGTGGGCAGTTTGACGGAGAGCTCCCGAGCAATCGTTGAAACCGTCGCCGATTGGTTCGGCCGGGACCGGAGAAACGTCAGCACTTGAATTTGCAAGGGGCCGATACCTTGTCGCCCCTTTCGTCTCCAGGTTCGGCTCTTCATCGCCAAACCAATTTTCGAAAGCCCCGTCACCAAACGATCCGGGAGCGAGTCCTGTTCGATCTGTGTCAACGCTGTCATAACTACCCCCCCCTCTTCTCCCTATTAGTTCGGCAAACGGCACTATTCGCATCGATAATCGGCAGGGGGCTAGTCTATTGTGCGCTGCTCCTCTCCGTCAAGTCTGTTTTCTGGACAGGGGGTTATCCCATACCATTGCCGCCTAACGGACGACAAGAACCCCGCAATGGGCTTGTTGAACGACGCGGGTGGACACGCTGCCGAGCAGTACACGGCGGATCGCGCCGAGTCCCTTGGCTCCGGTGACGATCAGATCCGCCTTCTCCCGTTTCGCCGCGCTCAGAATTTCATCGGCCGGCTTTCCAAGCTTCAGGGCCTCCCGGATTTGGAAACCTGATTTTACAAGCTTATCTCCGTACCGCTGCATCAACCGTTTGCCGGCCTCTTTCACCTCCGGATACTTCAAATACGACATCGCGTGCACCACGGTGACCACGATCGGCTCGCAATCCGGACCATCGGGTGTCGGATTGATCTGGCGCATGAGAAACCGAAGCGCCTTATCGGACGCAGAGGACCCGTCGATCGCAAGGACGATGCGTCGGACAGGCCGAGGACGTTCTTTCACCACCAGAACGGAACAAGGCGCGTGGTGGATGGCATGATTGGAGATACTGCCCAACATAAAGCGATCTAAGGCATCCAGCCCACGCGAGCCGATGGAGAGAAGACCCGCTCCGCGCTCCGCATACTTCATGATGGTCTCGGCCACGGCGCCTCGCTCCACCGAGACCCCTCCATTCAAGCCTAACTTGGCTAGCAAGGCGACCGACTCGTCTTTCGCTGCCTTGGCTGCCTTCTCCAACCGGTTGACTTCAGACTGGACATAGCGCTCCGTGCCTGCAATGATCGGTTGCACCATAAACGGAGCCCGCACACTCGCCACGTCGACCACATGCAGAACACGAACGACCGGCTGTACGATAAACGGCATGTCTGCCAACCATTCAATCGCCCATCGGCCGTACTTGGAACCATCCGTCGTCGCTAGAATCTTCATGTTGGATACCCTTTTTTATGATTGTTCTCCGACGAAATAGAGATCGAGGACTCAGCTCTCCCCACTAAATCGCTCTTTGAATCCCTCAGCGGACAGACCGCTCAACGCGGCATATCGACCCAACAGGTCCGGATTGTTCAGATCATCCTCCGTGAGCCGAATCATGTATTGCCGAGCAATCTGGTAGGACTGTGAATCGACGTCCACCATCCGGACCTTGGTTCGTCCGGTCGAGGAATCCACCATGTGCTTGAACGGTATCGGGGTGAACCGGCCGTTCTGAATCGAGACCATGGCCGCCGTCCCGCCGTCCAGCAGATACTGCGCGGCGCAATAGCCAAGGTCACGGGTGTACTCGATATCGTAGGGAATCGGATCGGCGCAACGAAGCTCATACCCGACGTTCTTCGCCACAAGAGTCGTCGGCAGACCCAGCGAGTGAAGCTGCTTCGCCAGTTGCCGCCGCAAGACGTCCCCCACGTCCACTTCCGTCATGCGTATATGACCGTGCTCGTCCCGCTCAACATGCTCCAAGCCGCCCAAATCATGCGGATCGAGAATTTCGATCAATCCTTCCGCCAACACCGCCACTCCATCGGCTTGCCCGTGCTCACGCCGCTTAATGATAGCCCCTATCAGGAGATCCACGACCCGCTGAAGCCTCACCGGTCTGTCTCTAAACTCCTCCGGAATAATCGTCAGCGTGGCACCGGCAGCCTTCCCGATCCCCAATGCCAGATGCCCGGCCTTGCGCCCCATGGTCACGACCAAATACCAGCGTGTCGTGGTGCGGGCGTCCACCATGAGATTTTTCACGATCTCGACCCCAACGTGACGGGCGGTTTGAAACCCAAAGGTGGGAATCCCATGAGGAAGATCCAGATCATTATCGATCGTCTTGGGAACGTGAACGACTTGTAGACGACCGCCCGACCGCTCCTCCAGTTTCATGGCAGAGAACGCGGTGTCATCCCCGCCGATCGTCATCAACCGCGTGACGCCAAGCCGAGACAGAGCGAACAGGACATTGTCGAGCAACTCCGCGCTTTTCGTGGGGTTGGCTCGAGAAGTGCCCAAATAAGACCCGCCCCGAAAATGGATCCGGCTGGTCTCCTCGATCGAGAGCGGACGCACTTGTCCGGTGCTCCCTTCCATGAGCCACTTGAACCCATCGATGATGCCGATGACGTCGGAGCCACCGAGAATACTGCGGATCGTGGCCGCGCCGACCACGCTGTTGATCCCGGGTGCCGGCCCCCCGCCGACGAGAATACCGACCGTTGCTCGCGGCTCAGTCATTTGTCGCTCCTCAGACTGATTTCCAAGTGACCCTCCGGCTTGTTCCTAGTCTGTGGCATGGTTGTATACCCCCTTCCGTCAAGAGGCAAGCGGTGCGGTTTCGGATCGTGCCGCCGCAATTGAGTGTAATGGCCGACGGCTCTCGTAGATATCATGAGTCATTCAGGCTTTTCCTCTAATCCTACGTGCCCGCGAAGACGATTATAGTCGAAGGCGATTCGGCCACAGCGTTGACGTCCCAGATCATGGTGCTCCATTTCCTCGATCAAATCTCCCACCATCCTCCGCAATGCCGGAGACGCAGCCGCATGTCGAGGAGTTTCGCGACTCAGCGCGAGGTGAGGCTGATCCGACCACTCGAGGTACGCCTTTTCCAGAAACTGATTGAGCAGCCGACGGTCTTCTTCGTCCGTCACGACCAACGTGACCGGTTCGTCCGATCTGAGTTCAGTCACCGACAGTTGCCGAACCGGTGGTGTCACCGTCTCATCTCGGAAATGCAGCGAAAACCCAAACGTAGCGGCAAGTCGATGTTTGATCCGGTCAAGCCGCTCAGGTCCGTCGCATTCCACTATCAGCTGCGATGGCGTGACTGTCATCCTGGCGGCAAGAAGATCGGACCCGCCGCTTCGATCTCGCTGCACCCAGATGCGTGCAGATGGAACCGCCCCGCCCTGGCTGCGCCTTCCCGACAACGATGCCGGCTTCTCCGCCTCAAACTCGCTGAATTCGGATAACCCATCGACAAAGAATCGATAGTCATGATGATCGTACAGGGCCACGGCATAAAGATACGGCTGCCCATCAGGACGGCGATAGCGAATATGGACGACGGCGTCCACCAACGCATCCATGCGGAGCTGTGCGAAGGCCCAGAGCAACATGTGCCCGAACCGCTTCGCGAACTCCTTCCACTCCCCTAACGCGAAGGATCCTGAACTGACCTCCATCTCCCGTCGCCATTCCGCGGTGATTTCGATCAGCGCGTTGGCGTCGGCTTGCGAGAGGATGATCCCGCCACCGGCCCACACCGCTTGACCTGATTCACCGGCATCCGGCTTTCGAACCACGCGAGCCAGCACGACCTGCCCCGCTGCGGCATCCTTAAGAGATTCCACACCAGGCACTACGAACGAGGTTCGATCTCCAAGCGACCGCACGGTCAGTTCCTCCCCCGGCTTCGACGTGGCGGTCAGCTCCAGCAGATCGAGGTAGGAATGTTTTAACGGATCGAGCCACTGCCGCTCTTCATCCGGAATGTGTTCTGTGATGACATCGCGCAGTTGTTCGATGAGCGTCAGTTGTCCGTCTTCAGGATAGAAATCGCAGAGAAGCGAGAGATCGGCGAGGTCTGTTTCTTGTGCGAGAGGCACGACGATTCTGCCGACCCCTCCCCCCAGGTAGGGCCGAAGGATCCGCGCCAGCGCAATCTCCCGCTGCAGGGCGAAGGTCGGCTGCCGAGCCAGCGCTTCGAGCCGCGCCAGCACCGCATCGAGAGACGGAGGCCTCGGAGGCCAAAAGCCTGCCGCCCGTTCACTCGCGAGCTTCATGAATCTCTTCCATGACGATTTCCTCCGCGTCAAGCCAATCGCGGAGTGCATTCCCTTCTTGGTGCCCCCGCTGTTCCCACAATTCGTGAGCCTTGCGCGAAATGCGGTCCCACATTCCATCGAGAAGCTCGATGGGTTTTGCAGCTTGGTCTCCGGCGGAAGGGCTTCGCGTATACGATTTCTTGGTTGCGGCCTTGCTTTGTCGCATGACTTGTCCCTCGGTTACACGTTGGTTGAACTGGATTGATCTGAAACGACACGGCGATGGCCGGGGCGAAACTTTGGGCTCCGGACCATCAGAACGGGGCACGAAGATTTTCGAAGGACCGACTCCGCGATGCTGCCGAACAACGCGTGAGACAAGCCTCGGCGTCCGTGAGTCCCCATCACGATCAAGTCGGCGGCCTGAGTCCGCGCCGCATCGAGAATGGAATCGGTCGGCAGCCCACCCACTATCAGGAATTCGGACGGAACACCGGCTGAACCCAGCGAGGATACGAGATCCGATAAGCGTTTCGCATGGCCTGCCTTGATCGATTCTCGCTTTGCCCGGTGGGGGAGCGTAAAGTCTAATCCATACGAAACGGGTTCCAGCACATGAAGGAGTGTGAGACAAGCCCTTGATCGTTGCGCGACCAGCGCCGCATATTCTAATGCATCAAGCGAGCAGTCGGAAAAATCAACCGGCGCCAGAATCCGTTCGAGGTGCGTAGGGTCGCGCCGGTTTCCCACGGCCTGCTCTCCGCCATAAGGCTGGATGCGCGCGGCCAACACCGGACAGGAAGCTCCCCGAATAATCCGTTCGGCCGTACTTCCCAGCAGCACATGAGTCAAGCCGGTTTTCCCCCTCGTGCCCACGACGATCAGATCAGGATCTTCTCGGGTTGCGACCGCAAGGACTTCCTCGCTTGGGATCCCTGTTGCAATCTGCGTGTGAGCAGAAATCCCGCGATCGGCTGCCCGCGTTTTCAGCGAGGCCAGTTCGCTCGTAGCCTGTTTCATCAGCTCGGTCAAATACAGCTGATTGACGGGATTCTGCGGATCAAGCCCTGGGGCGCACTCCAATACGTTCATCACGGTCAGCGAAGCGCCCCATGCTCCGGCCAGCGCAAACGCATAGTCCTCTGCAACGGCTGAACCCTGCGACCCATCGGTCGCCAAGAGCAGTCTTGGTGAGCATTCAGGTGTCGTCACACCGCCTCCGCACTCAGAAGAAGCAACTCGCCGTCCATCGTCGGGTGAATGGAGCATCGAAAGACGTGTCGACCCGGTCGCGTCATATCGAACCGAATCGTGGCTTCCTGCTTCGGGCCTAGAAAGACTCCTCCCACACCACGACCGTACACAACGACCCCGTCCTTCTCGATCTGAGTCGGAATACCCTCGAACATGGTTGAGCTGAAATCGTGCCGCTCGGCGTCTTCATTCCGTACCTTGATGACCGTGGGGAATCCCAACCGCAACGTATTCTGCTTCGTCACAAACCTAAAGTCCTTAATCGTCACTTCCACCACCTGTTCAGATTGCGCAAGCAGGATCCCACTATAGACCCAACTCAGGCACACCACAGAGAGAACCGTTCCTAACACACGCCACCGCACGCGACTTTGTCCATGGATCATCATGCCCTCCCCCTACTCATCAACGCGACGCCCCTCGCTGAGAAGCGGATGCCGGAAGCGGAACGGTTAATACCGGACAACCCGCCGTTCGAACGACCTTTTCCGCCGTGCTTCCAAAGAAAATCTTATCCACACTGCCGGACCGGCCGCCGTAGCTCCCCATCACCACCAAATCAATGTTCCCCGTGCGCGCAACTTTCGCAATCTCGACGAACGGCGCCCCTTCCACGATCGTGCGAGTGACCTTCACCGTCTCCGCCTCCTTCGACTCCAACAATCGCCGTACATTCAAGCGGGCATGGTGGCGTAATCGGCGGCGCTGTGCGGCGGCATCGGAAGGGACGGCGAGCAAACCCAATCGATTGAATGCCGCAAGGGCGCTCGTATCGATCACATGCAAGACCAGGATTGCCGCCCCGCAGAGACGCGCCATCTGACATGCAATCCGGAACGCCTCCTCCGAACAAGGAGAGAAATCAACCGGAACCAACATCGTCTTGAAGAGATTCGACTCTCGTCCCATGAACCATCCTCCTGGCCAAGGTTTGAGCAAGCCCGATGCCACTGGCGAGAGCGTATGGCTGATCGCCCATAGCTTGAAAACACGACGGATTTGTTATCCTCGCTCGTGCCGTCTGCCTTCGGCTATTCACACCATCCCCTTAAGTAGGGGCGCTCTGCTACAGTGATCATCCGCCTCCTGTAGCAGAAGGCGACATCAGTCCGAATCTTCCCGCTCCTTCCTCCAACTTCAGACCCAAGTTCAGGCCGTTGCGTAACGGCATCAGACTTGCTGCTGTCTACCACACAGTTAGGGAAAACGATGACAAGGATACGGTCGCTGCTCCTTGGAGCCGTGGGATTAGGAGTCGCGATTGCGAGCTAGCTAATTTGCTCTGCCCTGCAGGTTCCCAGTGAGGCTTCTTATGCAACTCTTACTCGCCGTTGACGGTTCCGACAACTCCTACGAGGCCGTGCGATCTCTGAAATACCTGGCTCGCGCCGAAGCGCTGCATCTCGTGCATGTGCTCGATGTCCCTCGCCCGGCGTATCCTCTTATGATGCCGGAGGTCGCTCAGGAGCTGTACCAAACCGTTGAGCGAAACATGCGCGACGACGGGGCCCGTCTTTTGGATCGCATCGTATCGTTGCTCCCGTTGGATACCGGACCGGTGACCAAGCACCTGGTTGTCGGGCCTCCGGCCGATCAGATCGTGACATTGGCTGAACAACTCCACGCGGGACTGATTATTCTCGGCAGCAGAGGGCTTGGACCGATCAAGGAGCGGCTCGTCGGAAGTGTCTCGCATAGAGTGTTGACATTCGGACCGGGCGCAAAGCTGATTCTTCCCGGACCCTTGAAACGGCTTCATCATATTCTGCTGCCCTTGCAAGGGAGCTACGACGCAGAGTATGCGCTCTCCTTCCTTCAACAGAAACCATTTCGTGAACCGCCTACCGTCACGCTGTTCACTGTCCTACCCCACACCAGACCACCCTGGCCGGTGGATGCCGTCTCGGCCGAGCACATGGAATCCCACTCCCTCAGCACAGGGAAAAACTTCCTCGGGGAAGTCGCCGCCAAGCTCGGACAGTATGGCTACCAAACTCGCGTATCGGCTAAGCTGGGGACTCCCGTCGATGGAATCCTTGAAGAAGCTAAGGCATCGGCTGCGGATCTTATTCTTGTGGGATCACGCGGGCATCGAGGCATCACCCGCATGGTGCTCGGGAGTGTTTCACATGCGCTGTTGCACCAGGGAATCTATCCGCTCATGATTTTCGGGTAACGTTCGGAACATAATCAAAAGGGTGCTCGCCATGCCGATGTATGACTATAAGTGTTTGGATTGCGGAAAAGAGTCGTTAATCGTCGTAACCTTAAAGGAGCATGAAGCAGGAGCCGTTTTATGTCCGGCATGCGGCAGCAAAAAACTGCATCAACTCTTCAGCCCCTTCATTGCGCACACCACGAAGAAGAGCTAGCACGAAGATGACGGTTCCGCGGCGATGTATGGGACGACTCTTTGCAGGAAGCCTCTTCTTGTGCTGCATTATACTGAGCGGTCCGACCTTGTCGTCCGTTCAGGCTCAAGACTACCCGCCCGACAGGGCCCGTGGTAAAGCCATGTATGAGCGTCACTGTCAGGCCTGTCACGGCCAGGCCGGTCGAGGAGATGGGCCCGATGTGAGTTCCTTGAAAATCCCTCCGGCCAATTTTCAAAAGTTTCAATCGTTCCTCAAATCCGACGAAGAGTTGTTACGGACGATCGAGCACGGCGTTGTCTTCAGCCCCATGCATGCATGGCGCGGGCAACTCACAGACGGGGAAATGCAGGATATCGTCGCATATATTCGCGTCCTATCGGAACAAGCACGATAACTCATTTGATGATTCGGCGATCTGATGGCCTGTTGATGCAAGCCAAAAAATCCAATGGTCGACAGATTCCTCAACGTTGCGATGGCTCCTAAGATCTCTCTGACCCCATCTGATGCGTTGCTCATCGCGGACATTCAAAATGATTTCATGCCGGGTGGGGCGCTCGGGATCGGGGGCGGCGAAGAGATTCTTCCGGTCCTAAGGAACTATGTTCGGCGATTTCATGAGCGCAGCCTTCCCATCTTTCTGACGCGTGATTGGCACCCATCCGATCACTGCTCGTTCGCGCCTCAAGGAGGAGTATGGCCTGTGCATTGTGTCGCCGGCTCTTCCGGTTCCCTCCCGCCCACCTCCTTTCCAACTCCGGATTCGGCTGTCATTATCTGCAAAGCCACCGACCGGAACCAAGAAGCCTATTCGGCATTTCAGCATACGAGCTTAGACCGTCAATTACGAGACTTGTGCGTGCGGCGTCTGTTCATCGGTGGATTGGCGACGGACTATTGCGTGCTGAATTCGGTCAAAGACGCTCGAACAAAAGGGTATGACGTCTGTCTCTTGATGGACGGCATCAGGCCAGTCGATCTTCGGCCTGATGACGGTCGGCGCGCCGAAGAGGAGATGATCGGTCTGGGTGCCGCACCGGTTCGATTGGATATGATTGAAGCATGAATCCCTCGACCAGTGTCCTGCTGACGGATCTGTACGAGTTCACGATGGTCCAGGCTTACCTGGAACAAGGGATGACTGGGCCGGCCGTGTTTGAGTTCTTCGTCCGCAAACTACCCGCCAACCGGAACTTCTTAGTCGCGGCCGGTCTCGAACAGGTGTTGAGCTACCTTGCAGAACTCCATATGACGCAGGAGGAACTCGTCTGGCTTGATCGATCCGGACGGTTCAGCTCGGACTTCATGCATTGTATGGAAACTCTGCGGTTTACCGGAGATGTGGACGCGATGGCCGAAGGAACGGTGTTCTTCCCCCACGAGCCGATCCTCCGGGTCGCCGCGCCGCTTCCGCAAGCCCAGCTCGTGGAAAGCCGTGTCATGAACCTCCTGAACTTTCAGACCATGGTGGCCTCCAAAGCGGCACGTTCGGTACTCGTCGCAGAAGGAAAGCCGCTCATCGACTTCGGACTGCGCCGCGCTCACGGCGCCGAAGCCGGTCTTCTCGCCGCGCGAGCCGGCTACCTCTCCGGGTTTGCCGGAACCGCCACCGTCCTGGCGGGTAAGGTCTTTGGGATTCCTCTCTATGGAACCATGGCCCACTCATTCGTGCAGGCCCACGAGGACGAGCTCCTCGCGTTCGAGCATTTTGCCCGGGCTCAACCGGAGAATGTCGTCTTCCTGATCGACACGTACGATACCGAAGCCGCCGCGCGAAAGGTCGTATCCTTGGCTCCGAAGCTCAACGCGAAGGGGATTTCCGTGAAAGGAGTGCGCCTCGACAGCGGCGACCTCGCCGATCATGCCGGAAAAGTCAGGCGCATCTTGGACGAGGGCGGATTGTCTTCGACGCAGATCCTCGCCAGCGGCAATCTTGATGAATATCGTCTGAGAGATCTGGTCCAAACTGATGCGCCGATTGACAGCTTCGCCGTGGGCACGGCCATGACGACCTCATCGGATGCCCCCTCGCTGGACTGCGCCTACAAACTACAAGAATATGCGGGACGGCCTACTCGGAAGCGATCGGAGGGCAAAGCCACCTGGCCCGGCCCTAAACAAGTCTATCGATATCATACGCCTGACGGGTGTTTGAGCCACGACATCGTCACGACGGACCGCGATCGCCGGCCAGGAGAACCGCTGCTCCGACCAGTCATGAAAGCAGGCCGGCTTGAATTATCGCCCGACTTGGGTGAGGTGCGACGCCATGCGGCTGCGCAGCTGAGACAACTGCCGGAATCGCTCCGAGTCCTTGAGATTAGGCCGTCCTATGACGTTCGGATTTCTCAGGATCTCCAAAACCTTGCCCGATCAGTCGACCGTAGCCTCTAACACATAAGGAGACACGACATGACGCGCCGTTTCATACCGACCGCCTGTGTGAGCCTCCTCCTTCTCATCGCACTCGCCGCCTCAGGAGCCGAGGCCGCCGGCTCCTTAGCTTCCCAGCCGACTTCACTCGCCGTTCCTCTTTGCAAAAGCCTCTACAAACAAAAGGCCGTACCGGCCAACACGTTGCAAACCATGGTTCGTTCACACGAACGATGGGTGGAGTATCGAGGCAACCCGAATGCCAAACGCCTGGATCTCTGCCAAGCTAACCTGACCCGTGCGGCGCTCGCCGAAGCGAATCTCGAACGAGCAAACCTCGAAGGCGCCGTCCTTCGTCAGGCGAATCTGTCTCGGGCCTCCTTCGCTCAAGCCAGCCTTGCCGGGGCTGACTTTTCCACAGCCACCTTAGAAGATAGCAACCTTTCCGGAGCCGACCTTCGGCGCGCAAGGCTCGCGGGCGCGAATCTCTCTCGTGCCATCGGTGACGAAGCCGCTCTCTTTGATGCCGTCCTTATCGGAGCCAAATTGCGGGAATCCGAGTTCGAGCGAGCGAAATTCGAAGGCGCCGACCTCACCTCGGCCGACTTGACCGACGGGAACTTCGTTGAGGCGTACTTTTATGGAGCGACACTGAAAGGCGCCGTCCTGGTGAATGCCGATCTGACCGGTGTCGACCTGCGTCGCACCATCCTGACCAAAGCGAACCTCTCCCGCACCAACCTTCAGGGCGCTCTGCTGGACCATGCACAATTGGAGCAGGCCCGGTTGGTCGACGCTGACTTGGAAAGCGCCTATCTGGATGAGACGAATTTGCGCGCTGCCAACCTGGCAGGCGCCATTCTACGAGGCACAGACATGCGATACGCGGGCTTGCATGGCGCCGACCTCCGTGATGCCGACCTAGAAGGAGCCAACTTGGAAGAGGCCGTCCTGATTAAAACACACGCACCGTCGGCGCAACTCCGTATGGCCATTCTCTACCACGCTGTGCTCGACAACGCGGATTTCCAGGGTGCTCATCTCAACCGCGCAGTCTTGATCGGAGCCAAGGGATCGCATACCAACTTCACGAACGGCGATTTGAGCGAAATCTACGCTCCGAAATCCTCGTTCCGGCAAGCCCAATTTAACAGGGCCAACCTGGAATCGGCCAATTTTGTCGGCGCAGATCTTCGTGGATCGAATTTCAGCTATTCCAACTTGGCTCAAGCCAATCTTCAGGACACAAATCTGCAGGATGCCACGTTCGCCGCAGTCAACTTGAGTGGCGCTCGGCTGGATTCAGCCGATTTGCGTCGTGCGAACTTCAAAGGCGCCATTCTTTCGTCGGCAATCGGTCTTACGCAGACACAACTCAACGCCGCCTGCATCGACGACCAAACGCAATTGCCATCTGGACTCAGTCGTCCGGCTCCCTGCAGTTCCCTTAAGAAAGAGGCGCGATGACATCGCAACATGAGCACAGCGTCAGGATCACAAAAGAGGCACTTGCCCTGGAAGGCATCCTCGGCCTCCCGGTTGGTCCGCGCGGCGTGGTTGTCTTTGCCCATGGAAGCGGCAGCGGGCGATTGAGCCCGCGCAACAATTTCGTCGCCCGTCATCTACAGCAAGCAGGACTCGCCACTCTGCTCCTGGATTTGTTGACTGAAGAAGAAGCCGGCGACAGGCGTAAAGTATTCGATATTGATCTGCTGGCAGACCGGCTGATGCTGGCCAAAGACTGGCTTGAGTCGGAGACCAGGACCAGAAACCTGGGGATTGGTTATTTCGGCGCCAGCACCGGCGCCGGAGCAGCCCTGCAAGCCGTCGGGCGAGAGCCATTGAACATCAAGGCCGTCGTGTCACGAGGAGGACGACCAGACTTGGCCGAATCCTACCTGCCGTCGGTCATCGCTCCCACTTTGTTAATTGTCGGAGGCTACGATGAACCGGTGATTGAGATGAACCAGGCAGCGTACGATTTGTTGACCTGCGAGAAGAAGTTAGTGATCATCCCCGGCGCCACGCACCTCTTCGAAGAGCCCGGTACGCTAGAACAGGTGGCGGAACAGGCGGGCAAGTGGTTTCGGCAGCATTTACAGTAAATCGCACTCGCAGTGTGCACAGCTTAACACCTTCCACGGTTCGTACTTGATAAATGGGGTGGTTCGCGATCGCTCTACATCAATGGAACAAATGAAGGTGGGACCCGGAGTTCCCAGGGCTCCGTCGAGCTGGAGCAGACCCACCCCTTGCACAACTATTCGCAGCCTGGGTTTTCGGCAAAGCTGACACTTGCCTCAGGCGGCAGTTTCTCTGGCGCGATTCAGTAAAACAAGGATCGGAAACTCACAAGGTGGGGTTGATGTGAGGTTTCAAGTCGTTTGGAATGGCCCGATGGGCACGTGCAGGTTTTCACACTACGCAGACCAGCCGGGAGAGGGAGAGAAAAGTGGAAAGAGCGGAGAAGGACATGCTACACTCAAAAAAACCGCTGTGGGACCACGATGATATCGTTCGGATAGACGGGGTCGTCGAGCTTAACGGGAATTGATTCTTCTTGCCCATTGATCATTCGCAGTACCTTTGTCCGATTCTTCGCGGCTTTCTGGGTAAAGCCACCAGCCATCGTAATCGCCTTGTGTATGGTCAAGCCCTTCTCGTACATGTAGTCACCTGGGCGGCTCACTTCTCCGTTGAGGTAGAGTCTAGGGGCTTGCGATACGATGATCAGATCATTGGGCAAAACTGGAGCATCTAACGGCACCGGAATGGTTTGGGGGCTACCGCCCTTTAGACGGGCAACCATCACCTCGTCTCGATTAGCTTTTTCCGAAAAACCTTCCGCGAGCGCGAGCGCCTCCCGAATGGTCACGCCCTCTCTGAATTCAAATCCCCCCGGCTTCCTGACCTCACCACTGACCGTAAAGTTGCGGTGTTTCACGATGAATACCGCTACTTTCGGGTGCCGTAGGTACCCCGCGCGAAGACGAGCCGTCAACTCGTCCTGAAACTCTTGGACAGTTCGACCCGACACGGACAAGGCCCCGAGCAGCGGAAAGGTAATCGTGCCATCGCCGTCCACAGTGCGCTCCACAGAGAGATCGTCTTCACCAAACACCTGGATCCGGACGACGTCATTCGGACCCAACCGATAGGTCTGTTGGGGTTCGGCGCTGACAGTCGTGACAGTTCCCGCAACAACCATCGCGACAAATGCAAGACCGACTATGCTGATAACGGTGTGTGTCACAGTTGTTTCACCATTGGGATGACATGAAAGTCACGCACTTGTATCGTTATACTAGAGCACCACCGCCGTTCACGAGGCCACCCCTCTACCTTGCTTACAGTGGTTTATTTGGAGATGCGACCGCCCAAACTCATTCGTGATGTTTCCGCGTCTGACAAGTCTCCTTCGGCTTCCGAAATGGCCAAGACTCCCGTGGGCTTGAAGGTCGGCACTACTTCACGAAGAAGATCCATCACACGATCGGCTTCCTGACGAGCCGCAGCCTGCTCCAGCATAGCGATTTGCGACCTGAGTGTGTAGATCGTCCAAGGACGGTTCGATTTAACCTTCATAACCTTCTCCAATTGTGATGGCTCAACCGATTCTCCCTGCCCGACCAATTCCTCATACAGCTTTTCCCCTGGCCGAAGCCCCACAAATGATATCGCAATGTCTTCCTCCGGCATAAGACCGGCCAGGCGGATGAGGTTCCGTGCCAGGTCCACAATCTTGATCTGGTCACCCATATCCAGCACATAGATGGCACCGGCCTCGCCCATAGCGGCCGCATGCAAGACCAGCTGGACGGCTTCTGGAATCATCATAAAATAGCGACGAATCTCAGGATGAGTGACGGTCACCGGCCCACCTGCCTTGATCTGCTCAAGAAAGCGCGGCACCACACTTCCGTTGCTGCCCAGCACATTCCCAAATCGGACCGTCGTGAATCGTGTGTGACCTTGGTCACCCAAGCTTTGTACGATGAGCTCAGCCACTCGTTTCGTCACTCCCATGGTACTGGTCGGATTCACAGCTTTATCGCTCGAAATCATGATGAATTGTTCGACTCCACAACGAGCCGATGCTTGGGCAATAATCCGTGTCCCTCGTACATTGTTTTTTACTGCTTCACAAGGGCTGGCCTCCATCAACGGGACATGTTTGTGAGCCGCCGCATGAAAGACGATGGCAGGCGAGAAGGTTTGTAACACTTTTTCAACCTGCGCTTCATCTCCGACATCTCCCACAATCGGAACAACAGAGACGCCGCACACGCGATCGACCAATTCCATATGAATAGCGAACAAGCTGTTTTCGTACCGTTCGAAGAGTACCAGGAGACGTGGTTCAAGGACCGCGATCTGCCGGCATAACTCCGACCCGATGGAGCCACCCGCCCCAGTCACCATGATCGCCTTGCCCTTAATAAGTCGACGGAGTGATGCGACGTCAAGACCCATAGGCGTTCGCTCCAAGAGATCTTCGATCGCCAGATTTCGGATCTGGGTGATCTCGACTTGACCATCGAGGATCGATTGGAGATTCGGCACTGTCTGAATTCTGATCTTATACGGCTCAAACAACTTCACGACATCCCGCATCACCTTGGGCTTGGCGGCCGGTATCGCTAGCAAAACGACCTGAGGAGCAACGGCTGCCATAATGTGGGCGACGTGCCGGCGGCTCCCAAGCACCTGCACGCCGTGAATACGCTTGCCCTTTTTTGTCGGATCATCGTCGATGAATCCGACTGGTTCGTATTTGTTGGCGGAACGTTGTTTCAGTGCCCTGACCAGCCGCTCACCTGCCTGGCCGGCCCCATAGATGACCACTCGTGTTTCCCGATTGGAACGAGCCCGCTCATGAACATATCGACGGCAGAGACGAGCCCCTCCCAGAAGAACAATCACCAGAACCGTGTCCAGCACATAAACGGATTGCGGGTAGGCTACAAGTCCAATGCCCCAACGAACTGTAAGGTAGAACACAACCATTCCAAAGATCGAGGAAGCGATAATGTTCTTGAGATCCCAGATGCCCGTGTGCTTCCACACTCCTTGATAAAGCCGGAAGATAAGAAACAGCACCAGACGAACCGCCATCAGCAACGGGAGCATCTGTATGAACAGTCCCATCGCCCAATCTGGGACTGCCCCATCGAACCGGAGCCAAAAAGCAAGATAATTGGCCAGACCAATCAATCCCAAGTCGAATAAGACAATAAGAGGCTCGCGGAACCGGAGCAGCGATGTCATCATGGCAATGGTCTTATCAGTACAATAGGGTTTAGGAGAAGATCGCCTCTCGGCTGATCAGCGAAGCGGCAGTACCCAGCTACGATTGGCAGTCACGTAACTACTCGGCATTGAAAGTGGATCGACCATGGAGAAACTCACGGCCACAGGGCACAATTCATTCATACAGTTCAGGGGAGACACGACCGAGCATTGCCCCCCACGCTGGGGAAAAATGACCGGACTTCTCGAACCGAGAGCCCTTTCTGGGAAGCGATGAACGGAGTGGCTACGATGTTCACGTCAAGGCCGGAGCCGAAGAAGACAAAAGTGAAGACCGCCCGCCGCTCTCACCACATGGTCTCGCGATGTGACAATTATCACGCGATCCACACCTTCCTGGATGAGCACACGCCGCATGGCTAAGGCTTCGTCGACGGTATTACGAACACCGGTCGCACAGAGTGCTCTCACCTTGCGCTCACGGAAACAGGCAGGATCAACCAAGGTGGAGAGTATTTGAGGAGCAAATCCTTTTTCGACCAACGATGCGGCATGTCTTATACGCTCAACATCTTGCGCTAAGACGACAATGACATCAGCTGCTTGTGGTCGTTCAAACAGTGCATTCTGATTGAAGCCCGTAACCAGGTGGGGGTGAAAAACCAGCCAGTTCAGCCCATACACCCCAGCAAGACCAACAAACGGCATCAAGAAAGTCGCCAGTACGACCCAGCTGCCTCTAGACAGCCGGTTTCGCACAACGGCCATCCTTGTTGCATCGAACCCAGTGAGATTCTCGACGGGTCATCATCAGCCAAGCAATTGTTCGACAAGGGAGCAGACGTGATTAATTTCCTCCAGCGTGGTGTGTGAATACAACGGCAACGCGAGGCCCTCACGGCTGATCTTTGTGGTATGCCGCAGTGTTGAGCTAATTCGATAGGGGAACCGCTGAAAGAGCGCGTGCTCATGAACCGGCGGATAGAAGTATCGCTTTGTCTGGATGCCGGCCATTTTCAATGCCTCATAGACCTCATCACGACACAGTTTTGCATGGTCTGTGATAAACAGTACGAAGTAGTTCCCGCTGGTCGTCCGATCAACAGGGAACTTCTGAACCCAACAGCCTCGAAGACTACTCAGCCGATCTCGATAGATCGCAATGAGTTCCTTGCGGGCGCTTACCAGTTCGTCTATCATTCGCAGTGAAAGCAGCCCGACCGCCGCGTGAAGCTCGCTCATGCGGGCAGACAGACCCAGATCATGCATTTCCTCCCCATTTATAGGGTCCTTCCCATAATCTCGTAGAGACCGCATTTGCTCCGCGAGGGCTCGGTCATTCGTCGTGAACAGTCCTCCTTCGACCGCCGTCACCACTTTTGTCGGGCTCATCGAAAATACTTCACAGACCCCAAATCCTCCCAACGGCCAGCCGTTGTAGGTTGCACCGAGTCCTTGCGCGCTATCGAAATAGACGGGCAACCCCTTGCGTTGGCCCAAGTCAAGCAACGCCTCATTATCGGGAGGCAACCCGAAGATCGACACCCCACAAATCGCCGCCGTTTTCGGAGACAGATTGCGTTCGACATCCTCGGGATCGATCGTGCACGTTCCCGGCAGACAGTCACAAAACACAGGAATCATGCCATTCCATAACAAGGCTTGTGCGGTCGCCGCGAAGGTAAACGACGGCACGATCACTTCCTTCCCCGGCGGTAGCCCCAGGGCGCCGGGGATCATCATCAATCCGGCCGTACAGTTCGACAGAGCGACACAGTGCTTCGCTCCGGTCTGCTGACAGACTTCTTTCTCGAGTAGTTTGACGGTGGGGCCGAGCGTAACGGTACCGGACTCCCAGCTCGGCCCGACGAGTTGCATGATTTCATACACGGATGGAAGCGTGGGACGTATGATTGAAAGCTTCATGGTTCTTCTCCTTCGGCGTCATTGCCCTTGGAATGTGATGTATCGAAATACCCGTGTACTGTGCGTAGGCTTAGGTCTAGTCACTGGTAGAGAGTCAGGACAAGAAACCGCACTGGATAAAGCGGCCGGCGATTCCTGTGCATGTTACGGCGAAAACAGGAGACTCGCCGGTCGTACGCTGCCCTCGGCAATGTCAGAGCAGCTTGTGGTTATGGGATCAGCACAGGGCTAGAGTCTGACGGGAATGGCCTGATGATTGTGCCGCCTACGAGATAGCGATGATTCCAGGTGTTTCATAATGGTCGTACAGGACGAAACGAGTCGTTCGCTTTCCGCAATAAGTGAATTGGCACCGGGAAGGAGATGGGTACAGTCCTCTGCTGAGACGATGCAGACCAACTGCCGGTTAGGATCCGATCGCACGAGACCATAGAGGGCGTCCGGGTCCTGGAGAATTGCCCCCGTGCCAACCCGAAAGAGGTCTTGGCCGAGTCGTCCGACTCGATAGGTGGCGGAGTTCGTCGTCAGAGTGAATTGAGAAAACCCATAGCGGAAGTGATTGATATCAGCCTCATCAAGTCCGGTAATAGTGTAGTGATGACCGTCACTGGGTTTCGTCAAAGGAAGTGGCAACTGAATCCACCCGGTATGCTTTTCTGACCGCATGCTCAGGGAGCGATACCACGCTTGTGTGCGGGGAGTGTCGAAAAACACATCAGTAGTGAGCTTGTGCTGCGATGCCCGGCGGATTCGACGGAGCCCGTCCAGCATCAAAGCAGTGCCCAGTCCTTGCCCACGCATATCCGGTGCCACACCGATGTGATTGAGATGTAAGGTCGTGTCGGTATGTCTCCAGGAGCACATGCCGACAGCCTGCTCCCGCACTGTGCACATCACGTATTCATCATTCTTGCTCCTAACCAGTTCGTCGGCAATGAATCGTGCGAGATGCAGGCTTCCCAAAATCGTGATCCGACGCACCTGATCGCTGACGCCCGCACGCATCAGGGTGGCAATAGCTTCATGATCACCCGGTCTCGCAGGTCGAATGATGGCTTCAGAGAGCATATCGTTCATCGTTGGCATAGAGGGAGCGTTTACCCGCGATAGGCTGGGAAAAATCCAGGAGCGGGGGACCATTGATGGCCTTGTTCGTGTTCCCACGTTGTACGTTTGTCGATCAGCGCCTGATACGAATAACTGTCAAATACTTTTACCCCGACGGTAAATGGCACACTTCCGTTGGGCGCATATCGCTGTTTGAAACGCAAAAGACTATCGATTCCGGAATAACCACCACCAAGAACAACCTGCAGCTTACCCTGTGCCTTCCCCCAGAGGTTGACTCCGTGGCGCAGCATCGGATTGGCGCGGAGCCGCAGCCCCTCTTCGAGCGTCCCGGCCAAGAAGGGATAGAGGTAATCTTCGGACAGCAATAGGAGTTCGGTCTAGACGACATGATGATTGTGGATGGCATGAAACAGTGCGACCTGGGTAGGTAGTTGAGCTCGAAACGCCTCGACCTTCTGTTTCTGAAGGTAATACATAGACCGGGCTTCGAGCCGATCCATGGCCGAGTAATACACGGCGAAGAACTCGTCCAGGCGCCGGCAGTCTGGGTCCGGCTCGACCGTCACCCCGGCGCGCTGTGCCTGACGCATGTTTTCACGAATGGTCTTGGCATACGAGCCCAACATATCCACGGGCTCCTGGCAAAGCGGTACGATCACCGCGGATCCCTTCACCAACGTATCACCAGGAAACGGAATCAGTTGATCTTTGAACAGCGAAAATCGCACGAATAACGAAACGGCCCGGATTGTCCGCACCCACTCGTCAAATGCCATCCAAAAAGCATCACTATTGAAAGAACCCCAGCCAAACGGCCCACCGTATCCATATGGTGAAACTAAGTCGCAGGTTTTACCCTCCTCGACACCCCAGGGTTCGCTTCGGAGCGGCCGAATAATCACCGGGAAGAGAATTCCTCCCTCAACGCTCACCTGACAGGCACACACCACCCGATCCTCTGGACCGGCAAACAGTTCGGCGTAGGCTGGATGGGCGACTACATCTCGATGTGGCCATGTACGCCATACATCGAGCCATTTGACTCGCTGTTCCAGAACAGACGCCTCAAAGAGGAGAAAGGTATGAGGAGGAATGGTCATGACTGTCGGGTACAGACGTTTATTTTTCTGACGGCTGCCAGAGAGCCGGGAAGACGCTTGGATGAGTATAGTCGGGAAACCCGTCTTTACCCGGCGGCGCGAGGTCATCAAGAAAGATATGCCAGGGGATGCCCTGGGCATTGCGATGGAGGCGATAGCGATTACCGGCATCCTGTACATGCACCGCAAGCGCGAGGCGAGGCGTTTCACTGGTATTCGGCCCGCTCCCGTGAATCAACCGACAGTGATGCACGCTGACCTCTCCTCGGCGCAGAGTCATAGGAATCTTGGTCATGGGAGCACGATCGGGGAACCTTCGCTCGAGCTCATGAAGATCCTTGCACCGAAAAGTGCGTAGGTCGTCAGTTCCTGACCATTGATGGCTGCCATCAACATACAGCAATGGTCCCATTTCGACTGTGCAGTCTTGGAACGGGATCCACATGGTGAGCAGGTTGTCCGAGGTGCACGTGCCCCAGTAGGCTCGATCAGTATGCCAACCGACGACTGATTCGTTCTCCGGCAACATGCCAGGCTTGTAGACCAATGTATCAGCGAAGTACCGAATGCTTCGACTTCCGGTCAGACGGGCGGCAATCGCGCCCAAGATCGGATGCAGTGCCAAGTCCCGGATCTGTGCATTCTGAAGCGCGACAACCTCCGCATTACGCACCGTATCGCCGTCATCGGGTTTCCAGTCGGAAAAGCCACTGGTAGAAGGAAGAGTCCAATCCCGCTCCCCGGAGAAGTGTCGATGAATCCCAGCTAACGCGCGGTCCAGCACCGCATCAGGCAGTACCCGTTTGGATCGATACCAGCCATGTTGACGATAAAAGACCACGTCCAAATTTGAGGGCAACAATGCTTCTTCCTCTGGCATAAGCGGCCTCATTCAATTCTCCACTGGTAGATAGCTGTTAGAGAAGACGGCTGGCAGATGCCTCGTGATGAGGCTCAGGAATATGGAACACGCACAATTGCCTGAGGCTTGACATGATGTGAGACGGTCATCCCTGCCCCTACGATTGATGCTTCACCAACAACAACGCGTTCCCGTATTACCGCGTTACTTCCAATGAACGAACAACGTTCAACTTTAGCCGTGCCGTTCACGACGGCGGCAGTCGAAATGTGGCAATGGTCTTCGATCACGGCATCGTGCTCGATCAGTGCCTTCGTATTAATGACGCAATTCCGTCCGACGGAGGCCCAAGCATTGACGATTGCCTGATGCATGACGATCGTTCCTTCCCCCAGTTCAGCCCGTCGTGATACATGGGCCAGCGGAGAAACGATGACGGGAAACACGATATCGAACTGTTTAAGGTGCGCAAACAGCCGAGTCCTCGGCTCTGAGGATTTGATCTGCCCGATCGTGATGAGGAAGTTGCGACAGGAACGCACCAGCGACGGCAGAATTTTCTCACGACCCAGTAACGGATAGTCGGTAAGCCTCAAGTCTTGAGCTGGTTTTTCGTCGACGATGCCGAGAATGGTAAAACGGCCCTCCATTTCGATGACATCAATACAGGAACGACAATGCCCCCCTCCGCCGATCAATATCAAATCTTCTTTGTGTTTCATTCCAGTATTGTAGCGCACACCATGTCGGTTCTCACCTCGTTAACGGGAAAGTGGATCTGAGGGCGTGCCCTTAAATTGCCCTTCCCAGGACGGGTCATCAGGATGTGTGACTCCTTCCCGTTTCAAAACCTTCCAGGGCGTCATCAGGAGAATTTTGCAGTCCAACCACAGTGAGCGATGGTCGACATACCAAAGGTCAAGAAGAAACCGTTGGTTCCAGTTGGTGTTATTCCGTCCATTGATCTGAGCCCACCCAGTCAGACCGGGCGGAACGAGATGGCGACGGTGTTGCTCCGAGGTATAGTGCGCCAGGTATTCCATCAAGAGGGGTCGCGGGCCGACGAGGCTCATCTCTCCCTTGAGAACGTTCAGGAGTTCCGGCAGTTCATCCAGACTGGTGCTGCGCATCAACTTCCCGAATCGTGTGAGTCGATCCGTGTCGGGCAAAAGCTGCCCATCGAGGCCGCGGGCATCGGTCATTGTCCGGAACTTATAGAGCATAAAGGGTTGTCCGTATAAACCAGGACGTTGCTGTGCGAAGAAGAGCGGCCAACCATGAAAGACCCACGTCGCCACGGCCGTGAACCCGATGATCGGGAGAATGAATGGACACACGCCGATGGTGAGCGCGAGGTCGAGCGCTCGCTTCCCTGGGAAGAGCCGCGCGATGGTCGCCTTAGAAGAATCAATCCTGTGTTTCATAACGGTGTCACTTTTCGCAATGAGTGCCCCGTTATCCCATAACCTTCGAAATCAGTTACCACCATCGGAAGGATTTGGAGGGTTATCGGCCAGGATATGACATCAGCAGATTCAGCAGGCACACCCTCAGCCCTTGCACATTTTCCACGGTAGTATCGGGAGCATGGAGGTCACTTTCTGGCTCAGTGAGCGCATGCTCGCCACCTAATGAGCGAAACCGGATCGTCTTCATACCGAGCTGACGGGCTCCAAGAAAATCCTTTGCAGGATTATCCCCCACATACAGTGCTGCCTCAGGAGCAACATCCAATGTTCGGAGCGCCGCTTCAAAAGGAACATGGCTAGGCTTCCAATACTGGCGTCCGAATATGTCGCTAAACACAACCGTGTGGAATGCCTCATTGAAATGCAAGGATTCCCATTTGCGTTGTTGAACCGCGAGATGCCCATCAGAGATCAGCCCTAGCTTGCACCATCGTCCGACTTCGCCGAGCATCGCCGGGATCCCGTCAAATGGAGTGAGTGCTGGCTGATGCTCACGGTAGACCGAGACCATCCGTTCAACCAATTCATCTCGCTGCCCATCCACACCCTGTTGATCAAGCCAGACCTCGAATGTGTGGCCGCGTACACCTTGTCTATACATCGCTTCAAGGTCGCGCGCGGTCTTTTCTTTCGGAATTGACAGAGCCTGCTCCACCCACCTGGCAACGGCATGGAAGCCGCTCAGGACATACGAGCGTTCCGGATAGAGCGTGTCATCGAGGTCAAAGATGACGGCGTGTAATCTGGTCATACGCCTCCGGAGAAAGAGAAAAGGCAGCGTCGTACCGTGTGAAATAGAGTCCCGAGACATACCGGCCCGAGTGTGTCATATCGATGGGGAGTCCAGCGATTGCGGCAAGTAACAGTTTTGGGGAATCGGCTCCGGCCATAATCCCGAGCGGAAAGCCCCCTCCGATACGGGCATTGATCTCGGTAAAACAGGGATCCGCCTCTTTCAAGATACATTGCACGGTGATGGGTCCGATGGCAGGGAGCGATTCGGCGATCGTGCGACATGCTGATTCGATATACGCATCATGTACCGTGACACCCTTGGCCACCTCCCCCGAACGCACCTCAATACGTTGGCGCGAGACGACCGCCAATGCCTTCCCGTCGAGATCGCAGACAAGGTCGGTTGTGATCTCAGGGCCAGGGAGGAACTCCTGTATAATCGCGTCCGTGACATACTCGGAAAAAAAGTCAAGTTCCTTCCGGTTTTGCACTTTGAAGGCATGATGGGACGCACTGCCACGCCGAGGCTTGATGAACAACGGAAACGGCTGGGCCAACACAGCCGGGTCTTCCGGCAGCCAAGACATAGGGGTCGGCAAGCCGATACGCTGGAAAAATTGAAAGGTCATCCACTTGTCGCCGACGATGTCGACGGACTCTGATGGAATCACCGCCAGCCGCGCCCCCGTTTCTTCGAGTACCTTCCGATGGTCAGCCAAAATAGGAATGGCCGGATCAATCAGAGGAAAGACCACCCGGATTTCTTCGCGCACGCAGATATCCCGAAGAATTGGAATATACTCAGGAGCATCCAATCGTGGCACTATATAGAAGGCATCGGCAACCTGTAAGGCTGGTGCCAGCGGGTCGATATCAGTGACGAAGATCTTACCTGCCAATCCAAGTTCCTTATAGGCGCGACGAAACGATCGGAGAAGCTCGACTCGGCGGCCGGCGCTGGTAAAGAGAATGTTAAATGGGCATGATTGAGGGTTCATAGCCTTTTCTTCCTCTTCACCTTGGAAGGTTACAGAGGTCTGCTGGTACGCTCACAGGTCCAGCGTCAGGGATCGCTCTATTCGCTCCGTACCGATCACTCACGATGGAGGGAACGCGGGTGGATTCCGAACAGACGGCACCCTCCTTGGAGGGAAGCCCCTTGTATAGGCATTCCCAGGATGGATCATCAGGGTGCATGATTCCCTCCCGTCTGAGAACCTTCCAGGGCGTCATCAGGAGAATTTTGCAGTCCAACCACAGTGAGCGATGGTCGACATACCAAAGGTCAAGAAGAAACCGTTGGTTCCAGTTGGTGTTATTCCGTCCATTGATCTGAGCCCACCCAGTCAGACCGGGCGGAACGAGATGGCGACGGTGTTGCTCCGAGGTATAGTGCGCCAGGTATTCCATCAAGAGGGGTCGCGGGCCGACGAGGCTCATCTCTCCCTTGAGAACGTTCAGGAGTTCCGGCAGTTCATCCAGACTGGTGCTGCGCATCAACTTCCCGAATCGTGTGAGTCGATCCGTGTCGGGCAAAAGCTGCCCATCGAGGCCGCGGGCATCGGTCATTGTCCGGAACTTATAGAGCATAAAGGGTTGTCCGTATAAACCAGGACGTTGCTGTGCGAAGAAGAGCGGCCAACCATGAAAGACCCACGTCGCCACGGCCGTGAACCCGATGATCGGGAGAATGAATGGACACACGCCGATGGTGAGCGCGAGGTCGAGCGCTCGCTTCCCTGGGAAGAGCCGCGCGATGGTCGCCTTGGAGAAGCCAGTAGTGTGGCTCATAGGGTGTGCCGTGCCTTCCTACGGTGAATGAAGCAATCTTTCGGCATGACGGTATCGGGGGAAGAAGAGGCACTCCTCCGGATCGGATGATGAGCTATGAAAGCCGCTTGCCTGCTCCAAGACCCTGTTACGCTCGTGGTCGACAATGAGGCGGTAGGTGTAGAACTCACCTCGCGTGGACGAGAACCCCGCCTTGAAATGGAACAGCGAGTCTTCGGCGCCGCCGACCCCTCCCCCCAAGTGCAAGGTACGGTACGATCCGTCATGCGCCCAGCGCCACATGAAATCGATCACGAGTTTGAAGGGAGCAAGAGAAAGGTATGCGGGTGACGTCCCACCGAGGTGATACTGGACGATTCCGTCGGTGCTGACGAAGAGACCAGCCGCCGCGACTGTGCCCGTTTCGGTCAGTACGCACGCCAGATGCAGCCGGTCTCCAAGCTTCACTCGCAGGTCCTCAAAGTATTCGCGTGAGAAGAAATAAGTATCACCCGCCTCGACCCGTCTCATGGTGGCATGATACAGGTTGATGAAATCCGGCAAGCGTGTCCAGTCATCAAAACTGATCCGGAAACCCAAGCGTACAAGTTTTTTGATATTACGCCGGTGATTCGTCGAGACTTGGCTCCACAGCTCTTCCTTCGATTGGGCTAAATCGAAGTAGACGGTCTCTCCGTGCCGAATCAGTTGTCCAAATTTTCTCAGCGCAAGATGATCAAGAGTCAGGAGCGGATGGAGGCGAAAGAATGTCGTGACAATGCCCCGCTGACGTGCCGCCTGACCAAACGCATTAAGGAAGTCGGGTAGCATGTCCTGGGATGGTGAAATCAGAGGCGTCGAATATCCATAGGGGGAGACAGAATCCTGCCAATCGGATGGGGCGCCGAGCTCCGCAGGAACGCGACGAATGAGAAGGGGTACAAGAAATGTCGACGCCCCCTCTTCTGCGTAAAAAGCCGCTGCCGCCCCGCCTTCGTGCTTTGCACAGAGTTCGACGTAGTCTGGTAGATGGTAGAAGTCGTGAGGCATCGCCTCAAGATGCTGTCTCCATCTAGGATCGTCCGGTTGAATAAATTCCGTAATCAAGCTAACCCCAATCGTTCCGACTTGGTCACGCACTACAAACAGCCATGGCAGGGCCGGCTAGGAGCCGCCGTGGGTCATCGGATCACCCGTTCGGTCAAGCTGGGACTTGCTGAGGGCGTTGCATCTCGACGCAGCCACGCATTGTCAAGAATCTTCCGTCTCGACAGGCGAAGACGGCGCATCCTCCACCTTGGGATGTTGGCCGGTGAGGCGATAGAACTTGTAGGGGTAACGGTACCTCAAGAACATGCGAACCATCGGCTGGATCGAGAATCGAGTCGGCAAGTAGGCCGGAGGGAAGCCCATGCCCGCCTTGAACGTGCAGAGCCGAGGGTCCTCAATACTATGCAGACCGTAGACGACGTGGCGGATCGTTCCTGCCCGGCGACAGGCCTGGACAAACTCGAAGGGAAGCCCTGTCCCAATATAGGTACTTAGGAACTCAGTCGCCAAAAAGACACTCTGAATGTAGGCGACGTCGCCGACGGCGTAGCCTGTCATGTAGCCAGCGAGTCGGTCGTCGGCAAGTCCGGCCAATACCACCATATGCGGATCTTGGACGAGCAAGTCGACCGACGAGGAATACTGTTCCAGTTTGGGAGCATGGCCGTAATCAGTTCGCCGGATAGCGGACAGCATCACGTTGTATCCCTGGTTCCGGAGGATCCGTGCATCTTTCAACTGGACGATCTGGACCCGCTTGCGGCAGCGGCGGAGGTGATTGCGACGCCCGGGAGTCAGAGCCTGCTCGCTGTAGTCGGCGACGTTTGAGCAAAGCTGAACAGGCATCGTTCCATTAGCCAGGCCAGACGCCGCGTCCTTGAGTCTGGTGCGAAATCCCCAACAGCCAAAGCGGGGCCTGGTGGCTTCCTCCTCCGTTAAGGCGGCCAGCCAGTGAACCGGCTCGTAGAATCCGCGCACGAGTTCCATCCAATATCGTCCTCGATGAAATACAATGCGTTTTCCTTGGCACCTTAGGACCTCAGCCCACTGCTCCTCCGTCATCGGATGGATAACTGCCTCTTCAACGTTGAGAAGCTCAGTCATGATAGTAGAACTATCCCTTCCTTCATACAGTGAACGCGAGTGTCTGGCGCTCTGGTCTGGAGAGAGTCGCACAAAATTCCGTTTAACCAAAGGGTATTTCCTGCAACCCTAAGAGCAATCCCCCTCGCGTGCACTCCATCGGGTGCGATAGATGAGAAAGTCAGGATCGTCAAAGACACGCTCAATAGATTGTATGGCGTCGAATACATCCGGCTCGGTAGGATTGTTGTACACGATGAACAGGTCTCGCGGATGAGCGGCAATCGTTTGCGTGATATTGGCAGCAAACTGCTCAAGTACCTTTCCCTTGAAGGAATTATAAAAGTAGATCACCAGACGCTCGCAGGGAAACTCATACTCCACGGCATCCATGCATATACATTGAATATCTTTACATCCCTGGGGTTCCCCCGCGTAGGCGACAAGGTTTCTCGAAGCAATCGTGACCAACTCCTCGGAAAATTCCACTCCGATGATGCGACGGAACGGGTATGCCGACGCGAGCAGCAAAACCAATCCTTTGCCACATCCGATATCCACAAACGTAAACTGCTCATAGCGGATGTTGAGCTGTGCCATCATTTCTTTAAAGTACTTTGGCGAGGTTGGCGCGTAATGGCAGCATTCTCGAACATTCCGGCTGTTGATCGCTAAGTCTCCTAACTGAATGTGCGCCGCGGTATCCACTCCATGTTCACCATCAAACACACTTGCCACACTCGGCATTGTCGATGAACGCACGAGGCCGAGTGTCCTGGCAATTTTGGCAGGACCCACGCAGACAATATATCCCGCCGTTCCTACAATACCGCGGCGCTTGACCGATCGTCGAACTTTACGCCAAACTCCTGAGGTCATCCTTGTCATCCAACGTGCCTCACCAAGAATGAGAGAGTTCATTGTGCTGTCCTTCCTATTCAAGTCCGTAAATCACTGCCCAATAGACGGGGGAGGATTCCGAAATTCGGACTGCGTGCTAAGGGGAGCATGCTATCACTAAGGCCACGAGTGACGGCAACACAACGGAGTGAGGCAATGAAGAGATTGTGTGTCCAGGAAAATCGTAGGGCGGAGGAATGCCTCCCAGCCTCACCGATTCTGCTTCCTTCCAAAATAGCTCATAACGCAGATAACCATCCAGCCTTGATCACTTGACATAATCTTAACTGCTGCGCTTGGAGTGGTTACTACTTGAAGATGCATACGCCAGTTCGGTAGCTGACGAACTGACTACAGGAACGCGCACACCGTTTTCTGCTAGCATTCTTGAATATTCAGTAATCACTTTCGCGAATACCACTCGCTCATCAAACCGCTCTTGAGCCATACGATATCCTTCCTCTCCCATGCATTTCGCTTTCTCCGGATCCTTAAGGATTTCGATAATCGCATCTGCCAGTGCGGGAACGTCACCAAATGGTACGAGGTAGCCATTACGGCCGTGCTCGACAACCTCTCGATTACCCTTCACATTGGTTACCACAGCAGGTATACCCATCGCTGCAGCCTCAATGACAACTCGTGGCATTCCCTCAAAGAGCGAGGGTAGCACTAGCAGATCCATGACTGCATAGAGACTCGGCAGCTCTGCATTGGGGCGTAATCCGAGAAAGAGGCATTGATCAGAAACCCCATAGTCCTTCGCTGTCGATGGGCCAACCGCGTCATTTTTTCCGATATCTGCATCACCAATGATCAAGAAACGCACATTCGGGCAATGCACGGCGATTCGCTGGCAGGCCCTCAAAAAATCGACGAAGCCTTTTCTCTTTCCGGCTAATCGACCAACAAATCCAACGACTTTTGTATCATCTGGTATTCCAAGCTGTTGGCGCTTTTGACGAATATCACGGCTTGTAACTTGGTCCCGATTAAAGATGGATAGGTCGATTCCGTTACCCAAGTGTTTGATCTTTTCGGGAGGGCAAATCCCCGCTGAAGCGGCCGTCTCCATATCCTCACGGTTTTGCGACAAGATCACATCTGAACAGCGTCCCGCTATTTTCTCAAGACCGATATAGAACTGGCGCAAGATCGGGTGCATAAGGTCATGCATATAGAAACCGTGAACAGTATTTACCACGATTGGTACACCAGCAAACCGAGCCGCGAGTTGGCCCAGCAATCCTGCTTTGGGCGTGTGGGTATGGACGATCGTAAAGGCTTCTTGTCGCATAACCACATACAGACGCACAAGTGAGAGCAGATCGAGCAACGGGGTTACCTTGCGGCTCATGGGTATCGCGACATGCCGGATACCTGCAGTCTCAAGCAGGGGGACTTCTCCTCCTGGCGAAGAGATGCCGACGACCTCGTACCCCTTCGATTGAATACTTTTCATTTGATTTAACAGCAAACCCTGCAATGATTGGGCAACTGTAGTTATGTGCACGACCTTGATCCGCTTCACATGTTTCTCCATCTAATTCAGCGAGAGATCCATACCTGTAAAGGAGAGGGGGAATCTATAGAAGCCCTACGTCAAGGCGTTGAATTCAAGAGCAACCAAGAAGTCTCCCCCGATGAACTTCATCACTGGAAAGACTTCCGCATCGAGGTTAAATGGTGTGCCGCCACGAGAGTTGGTATTGTAACTTCATCCAGGTACATGCGATGCCAGAGCTCGAAGTTCAGGAGCAACCACAGGTGATTATCCCACATGTGACGACCTTCGACATGCTCCCTCCACAGCTGCTCGATGAACTTCATATTGAAATAGCCTCTCCCTCTGGTCCGCTCATCGAAAAGGATCTCGTACACAAAATCTCTTAGTTGCCCCTGAAACCATGGCTCTGTTGGAACGGCAAAGCCGTGTTTGGGCCTTCGTAACACTATGTCGGGCACCAATTCACGAACAGCTTGCTTCAAAATGAGCTTCGTAGAGAGGCCACCAACCTTGTACCGGCCCGGGACCTGAAAGGCCAATTCCACCAAGCGATGATCTAGAAATGGCAAACGCGTTTCCAGGCTACATGCCATTGCGGCCTTATCCACCTTTTCCAGATAGGCATCGGGTAATAACATCTTGAGGTCGGTGTACAGGAGACGATTCGTATGGTCTGTCGCAGCCGACGGATTCAGTGCCTGATAGTATCGCGAATACGGCTCCTGGTTATCATGCTCGGATATCTCATCAGCGATAGCCGGTCGAATCAAGTCTGCCAGCATCTCGGGTGTAAACACCACCAGCCACGCCGCATATCGTCTGGCGGGGTCTTTCAACGGCCATGTGTTCAGCGTGCGTTTGATTCGACTGAGCCGAGGCAAATGACCGAGCATTCCAGGAATCCAGTCCTCCGTCAGTAGACGAGGGAGTCGGGAGTAATAAGGCGCCAGTTGATCGTAGGCATAGCGACGATATCCGCCGAACAATTCATCCGCGCCATCTCCCGCGAGCACAACTTTCACATGCTCACGCGCAAACTGACTCAACAGATAGATAGGGAACCCAGCAGCATCCCCGAAAGGCTCATCGTAGTGATACACGAGGGTCTGTAGCGTGCTCACAAGATCTTCATGGCCGACTTCCAGTTCGTAATGATCCGTTCCCAAGGCCTTTCCTACCAGGCGCGCATCGGAGAGTTCATTATATGCCCCCCCCACCTTGAAGCCCAAGGAGAAGGTCTTCACCGGCCCGGTCGCATGCCGTTTCATCAACGCAACGATCGCGCTTGAATCGACTCCGCCGCTTAAGAACGCGCCCACTGGAACGTCGGCCACCATCCGGCGTCGTACGGAGTCGTCGAGCAGGCTAAGAATGCGACGGGCATCGTCATCTTTGCTGTGGATATAGTTCGCCGAAAGTTGTGGTTCATCGCCCACATCCCAATATTGGCGAATGATCACCTTCCCATCTTTTGCAAGCATGTAATGCCCAGGAAGGAGTTTGACGATGTCCTGGTAGATTGTTTCCGGAGCCACCGCATGGCCAAACGCGAGAAAGTTACTGAGGCCACGCAGGTTCAGACTGCGGGTTACAGTGGGATCGGCCAGGAGCGATTTTATTTCTGACGCAAATACAAGCCGTCGGTGGTCGCGATAATAATAGAGAGGTTTCTCCCCAATACGATCACGAGCCAGAAACAGCTGTTGGTTGCGATCATCCCAGAGCGCGAACGCAAACATACCGTTGAATCGAGCAAGGCATTCGAAGCCCCACTGTTCATAGGCATGGACGATGACCTCCGTATCGCTTTCCGTACGGAAAAGGTGCCCGCAAGTCATTAAGTCACGGCGAAGCTCGCGAAAATTGTACAGCTCGCCATTGTAGACGATGCAGCAGGTATGATCCTCATTCCAAATCGGCTGCATCCCGCCGGGTAGGTCAAGAATGCTGAGGCGACGCATACCAAGAACGATCTGCCTTCCCCTCCATACGGCTCCATCATCTGGGCCACGGTGGCGCAGCAAGTCCGTGGCCTCCTCCGCATAGTGGCAAGACCGATTGCCCCCAACAAGATCTAATTCACCATAGATACCGCACATATTTGAAGCTCCTTCTGTCGCGAGCACGAGAACTTAGACCACGACACTTCTTTTTGGCTCGAATTCACAATATATGTGTACAGCGATTGAACAAACCTTCCTGAATACTGCGGGTGTAGAGCAGCGGCGCCGATCAGCGTATTAGGTTTGGCGAGAGGCGAACCATTCTACAGTCTTAGCTCTGACGTATTCGTAGAATTGGATTCGAGACTTGCGCAAGCAAGACTCATGGTACTGCCTCGAACGGGCAAGATTTCGTCGAGACATATCGGCTAATCTGATCGGATCTCTGACCACCTGCATAATTTTTAGAGCTAGCGCCCTCGCATCACCTGCGGGCACCATGTCCTCTTCCAAGAGAAGCTCCGGAATCCCCCCAACTTTGGAGCCAATGCATGGTAATGCCCGTGCCATCGCCTCAATCATGGCACGAGGTAAGCCTTCTGTGCGGGAAGGCAGGATGAAAAGATCAGCTTCATCCAACTTTGCCCGCACCTCTTTCCCGGGTGGTACCTCACCGGCAAAACAAACGCGCTCGCCGAGTCCAAGGCCTGTCACCGCGCCTTCCAGGTAAGGACGATGCTTGCCGTCACCCACAAGAACTAACCGAAGATCCAGACCGTGTCCGATACAGATTCCGACCGCATCGAGCAGCACATCTGGCCCCTTGTATAGTTGAGCCAACGAACCCACCATAATCAATCTGATGGGCCTTCCAGCAGGGCACCCGTTTCGTGGATTCAGTGCGAAAGCCTCGTCTCCTAACTCCACATCGGAATAGCTCGCCCAGAACGTCTCCGGCCGTGGAGGGTAACGGCGCTGAAGGGCTTCCTTGGTCACATACGCCGTTGCAAAAGAGGCTTTGCACTGACGCCTCAGAACCCGAGAGAACCGCGCGCGAAAATATGCCCGCAATGGGTGGCGAATAACTCCTGGGGCAAAAATGTCCCATGGGTCACTGACAACTTCCAGAGCATAGGGGTGCTGTCTATCGATAAACGCCTCCACCAGATGATCGGTGAACCCGGAAGGAGCGCGTAGAATCACGGCTTCTGATGATCGGGCAACGTTTCCGAGGACTCGCCTAATCTGGAGGACACGCCGTAGATATTGCCACGGTCCGATGTAGTATGGCATGTGTATGAAGGAAACTCCTTCACCATCCGCACGGATCCAGCCAGGAGCAATCTGCGAGACTCTCTGGGTTCGTGCAACCACTTTGACGCTGTCAAATACCTCCAGGTATCGCTTCAAGAACTGATAGTTTCCTTGCCCCGGCGTCCATACGCTTCCATCGGCGGCAAGATCAAATCTCTGTTCCAAGGTAACAGTAACGTTCATGATGTTCTGTAGTGGGGAGGCGGGGTGACGAGTCAGCTCCGCAGGCCAGTTCGCTCCGACCAAAGAGTACGCTTATAGAGACGATAGGCTATCGTTGTGCGATTACACAGCGGCAACCAGCCTCCTGGGTGTATACAGATGCTCGAGATCCGGCATGGCTTGCCCGATGTTGTACGGGCTACGGCGGACCTCCGCAAGTGCCTGCGACCGTGGACCCGCGAGACGGATATCATGTGCCGCAATAATCGCTTCGGCCCATTGTCTGGGGGAATCCGATAACGAGAGCCTGCGAATAAGCGGAGGAACAATGTCGGCTTCCGATGTGACCACATCTGAGATGACACACGGAAGTCCGGCAGCCTGAGCTTCGATGAGCACCACTGGAAGCCCTTCATGGAGTGAGGGCAACAGAAGAACATCCATCGCATTCATCATGAGTTGTGCCACATCGGAACGAACTCCGAGAAACCGTACGGCATGCGAGAGGTTCCGAACACACACAGTACTCTCAATACTCGCGCGCAAGGGACCGTCGCCAATAAGAAGGAAACAGATATTAGGCCTGCGGCCGATCAGCTCCTCAGCCACGTCTATCAAGAACCGATGATTCTTCTGTTCCGCAAAGCGACCAACATGGCCGATGACCAAGGTCTCTGGGGGGATGCCCAGCTGACTGCGCATATTGCATGCGTCTCCCTGCCCTTGGAAGGGTGTGAGGTCAATACTGCATCGAAGTGTCAGCCAAGGAGATTGAGAGTTTGAATCATCTCCAAACAGAGCGGCACCGGCAGTATCCGAGCAAGCCAGACGATGTGTCGCATAGCGCGCGATCCATCGTTTGCTCAGGTTCAAGTACTGGCGACGAGCGATTCCGGAAGCCTGATCCATACATGATGTGTCGTTGTGGCTATGCGCAATGCGAACCGGGACACCCTGTCCTTGAGCCAAGCGGAGGACAAACCCACTGTAATGATGCACGTGGCTGTGCACCACATCATACGGTGCCCTGTGTCGGAGTATCTGGCGAAACCGACGCGCATATGTCCAGGGCCTGGAAGGGGCAAGGCAAGGGATAACCTCGGAACCCAGTGCGCGAATTTCGCTATCGAATGCTCCTGGCTTCTGAGCATGGACAAGAAAATCCATATAAAATCTCGCTCGGTCGATGTTTCGCAACACGTTCATGAGCCACGTCTCAGCTCCGCCGCGATCCATAACACCGACAACATGAAGAATGCGAATCGGACTCATTGCTCTGCTCAAAGGCACACCGTCGTTCGTCCATCGGAACGTCCCGGAGAAGCGGTTCGAGCGGTGCGTATCCGTGAGACACGGATGCGCCGGTGAGCAAGGTGGAGGACAAAGAGGTAGAGCATAAAGCCTACCCAGAACAGTTCTCGCATCACTTGCTGGCTTTCCGCACGTGGAACAAACAAAACAAACGACATCAGAATCGCCTGCATGGCAAGTCTCAGTGCATCCGGACGCTCGAACACCCAGCAGACGAATCCAGCGAGAAAATATCCCAGCCCAGCCATTGCAATCGGCGCCCCGATCCATGAAAAATTCAAATAGGCTTCCGCAATCATTGAATATCCCAGGCTAAAACCAGCGTTCGCAGCAAAGGGGTCTATTTCCTTCATCAGCCAATAGGACGGGAGACCGGCCTTGATAGCAGGATGAATGTCCCAGAACAAATTAGGAAACACGGTCGTGAGGGCCATCACATAGCTCATACCCCACTCATACGGCTTGACAGTGGGGACCAAGTCAGTGGTGTAGATCACCGTAAGCAGAGTGCCGCCCATTTCGGCCAACGCCAAGACAAGAGGGTTAGGGTTAACCATTGCAGAGTACGCATGTTGAAGGGCCGTGATGGTGTCTCCAACGGTAAGCGCTTTCCCGCGTACCACCTCGAGCCCTGGGATCAGGACCAGCACGATGAGCGTTGAGCCCACGAGAATCGACTTGCGGATTGGTCGGATCGTGACAGAATGAAGCCAAAGCAGCGCCACAAGTCCCCGAATGCCCACGTTGCGGATTCCCAACAGAAAATAGATAACGGCCGGCACGGCGATGACAGCCCACGCCACAGCGATATTTATAGGTCGCCCTTTGCTGCCGGCTAGGAAGAGAAGCGCGCCTGGTACCAGAAACATCGTGAGCATATGTGTCCACGCACCCATACCCGTAGCTGATTTGGTGGCCAGAAAAAACTGTCCGCCATAGCCAATGCTCCGAATGATCGACGCGTCCTGATATAGGTCATACAACCCTGGGCCGAGGCTCACGAGAATCAAGAGTAATCCCACCTGTCGCGCGGCATCAGCCATATCCAACTCAGCAGGCACGGGTAATCCCGATGGGGCATGCCGCCGTGCCCTTAGTAATGCGCCAGTATGGAAAGCGAGCAGGCAACCGACGACCAACGTGAGTGCGTGCTTAACTTGCAGGGATGAAAAATGTCCGTCGAGGATACCTTGTGGCATCAGCCCCAGTATGTTGAGTACTGCTTGGCCGCCTGAAAAGAGAAACAGCGCTATGAAGAAAACACTGTATAGGTCAACCCAACGCCCCATGGTTATGCGCCAGGACACGACTGCCCAGACCACGAATGCTCCAAGGAAGACTGATAAGCCATCAATGTACTGATCGTCTGACATTTCGTACAGTGCCATCATCATTAGTTGAAGTCCATAGAGCACCAACCAGCAACACTGTCCGATGAATGTTCTTGTTCTAGTATGATCTTTTGATTGCGCAAAGTCGGTCATCGGGTCGATCCATTTATAGCAAGGAAGCTGCGTACATCCTTGGCGCGAATAACGGCATCGTCATTGTGAAAGTACCCCTGCCCCTTATCCGATGACTAATGACCTCTATTCATTTTTGCGGGGAGAGCGTGGACAGTGGCGCCGTTTTGACCTCGGGAATATCATCCGCGCTATTCCCCGACCGTTGCACTCGGCGAAACATCACGATGGAGAGACAGGAGAATGACAATATCAATTGGACAAATAAAGATGAGCCGAAGGCCCAGGCTGCACCGTTAAGACCATATCGCGGGATCAGAATAAGGCTCCCGATGAGTCCCACCACTGCAACACAAGCGAACTGAATCGACTGGCTGCGGATGATTCTGGCAGCCGTCATGCCATATCCGCACACTGAGCTGACATGCGCGATCGCGGCAACGGCCATTAACCACACGAATGTTTGTGAATGATCGGCGAACGTGTCTCCATAGAGCAGCGTCAGAATCTTTTCCGCCCCCGCGAAGGCGACTCCGATCCCAAGTAATCCCCACACTGTGGCGAATAGCGCAAACTTCCCAAGTAATCCACTAAACGACCGGAGCGCTCCCGCGGCCCAATATTGTGAGAGACGCGGACTCAACGACTGCCCGACTGAATTCACAAGCATTCCCATTGCCATTGTCACGTAGGCCATCCCCGCATAGATACCCAGTGAGCCTTCACCCAAATACCGTTCGATAAAATATCGCGGCAGGCTGGAATTGAGCGAGAGAAACATGCTCCCGACACCAAGTGGTACGGCCAACGAGAGGAGGGTGCGTATCTGAAAGAATCTGGACGCTGACGTGGTGCGCAATGAACTCTGCGTCAGAGCGAGAATCGTGCGCCCTTTCCGAATGTCATACATGATAAGGACAATGAACCAAGCCAACAACAACCCGCCCGACGCGCCAAACACCGTCCCGAGCAGAAGAAATCCTAAAGCAAACGCGAAGAGAGAGAGAACTCCCTTGAGGCAATGTGATATGGCAATCAAATCCATGCGCTCATGCTTCTGGAGGAGACCGAAATACACATCGCTGATTGCTTCAACACATTTGGCCACACCAACAACAAGAATAGTTGCCGCTGTATCGACTCGATATTGAACAGCGATGAGTATGATCACCCCCAGTGCGACCGTATTCATGATCAAGCGAAGCGTCAGATAATCTCCAAAAGCAAACTGATGTTGCGCGTCAGTGGACTGGAGCGGTCGAAGACCCAGACTAGAAAAAATCACTACCGGTGCGGTAACGGCAAGGGCCAATGCAAACTGACCAACCATTTCCGGTGTTCCTAACCTGGCAAGAACCACCAGAAGCCCCCACTGGCACAGCGTATAGACTGCATCACCGGCTCCCGTCCAGACGGTTGACCGTCTGAGTGACGGAGTCTGTACGGCACCATGGATCTGTGGTGAGAGAACGCCGGTGGGAAGAGAGAGATTCTCGCTCATGGGAACTTATAGAATGTGGCCATCGGCCTCAACTACCGTGCGGTCCGTTGGTTGGGGATCGGTGAGAGGTGCGTGCTCGAGGATCGCAGTTCCGCAGTCAGAGACCTTATCTATCAGACCCATACGGCCCTGTTCTCGGCGCAAGGAAATGTTGAGATACTTTAGATCCTCGAGTATCCGAAGCGCAGAGACGAATAGTAAACGAAGCAATGTGTGAGCTTGATCTAACGCACTGCAAGATTAGTGGGTATTGCTGGAGGAGTCGTGTCCTCAGTCGTGGTTCCATAGACGATAATAGCCTCCGCATTTCTCACCGTCGCGCTCGTGACGCGGGCAGAAAGCGTCCCATCTTCTTTGAGAAGTTGAACCGGGGCCGAGAATCTTACTGTCGCGGCCGTTGAATCACCGAAACTGGTGCACGTCGATGAGTCCCGTGGACGGACAAGTATCAATGCTTTGGAATATGATCGTCCAAAAATCTGGTAGGGGCATCCAGCTGTGGCTTTTTGATAGAGGGTGGTTGCACCTAGAGGTTTCCCTACGTCGACTTGATAGGCCGGCAACCATTCGGCTCGGTCTTGTCTCCACTGATCAGTAGTAGGCCTCTCGTCTGAACAAAACCCGACATTGAAGTACACTATTCCCGCACTGCCGACAGCTTCTTTAAATTGATAGTAGCTGGCTAACCGCCACATGCGATATCGGGCCGCTGGAGTGGTATAGTTACCAGCCGTATACCCGGCCGGACCCGTGTAACACCATCTGCCGTGCAGATCGACGCGCCCTCCCGCAGCCATTAAGTCATTGACCAGATTTATATGTTGTTGGTACTCAGCGGGCCCTGCAAAACCGTCTGGTCGATGTTTGCTTTCAGTGCTCATCCCTTGGATAGCGTTTATTTGTGGTAGCAGCCACTCATGCAAGGCAGCATCGTTTGCATTGACGAGAACCTTCTTGCCTACTTGATCGGCCTGTGCAGCAAGAAAGGTCAGCCAATTCGCTACTGTATTGGAATAATCTGACTCAAGTCCGATATCTCCCGGTCGGCGACCAGAGAATTCGCGGACACCTCCTCCTGACTTCACCACCGCTTGCCAGCCAAAGCTGAGGGCCCAGGAGAATCCTGGAGAATGTTCATCAATCCAAACAATCTTACTTGTATCGACGGAATGACCATAATAATTCAACGGACCCAACAACCTTCCCGCCTGCCAGGTCCGGAAAGCCGACGATTGTGGGTTCATCACGAATCGACGATCATCCCATATCTGGGTTTGCACACGACAGCGCGGAGCGATTGGAGTTCCTTCTGGACACCCGGGAATTGACGCCGATCCGGTGATTCGCGAGCGGTCTAATGTATAGAAAGTCAGCACAGTCGGCTCGCTGAAATGAAGGAAGGCGTCCTCCGAGACACCCGATAAGTTATCGCTGGTGAAGGTGGTCATATCTATCTGATAACTGAAGAGGTCAATAGTAGGATTCTTTGCTCGCAGAGTAGGTCCGTTTCCCTGAACTTCAACCGCATCCAAGTGCGACGTGTACCACTCATAGTCACTCGGTGAGAGAGTTGAGTTGAGGAACAACGACCGGGCATAAGAAAACACGTTGATATGAGGCCAGTGCGGGCTCTGTGGCGCCGGAGCTTGGAGCAAACTTTGTGCAAAGGAGGACGGAATGGAACTGCTCTGATAGCCACAGATTACAAGCCCAATCAGAACAAGCGTACGGTAGAGATTCTGTCCGCGAAGTATAGTGCGCATCGCCCCCCCCGCGCCCATCAATAATAGAGGCGTTAGGAAAAACAAGCACAGGCCGTGCCAGTGAAATTCCATATGAAATTCAGAGTACAGGCAGGGAATGGGTGACCTATTATACGGAGAACTGCACGGAACTGCACAAGACTGTATGGAAATCGCCACCACAAGTAATTCCGCTAATCCACAAAATTAGAATGACAGATCAACATCAAACCGGTGCATGGAACCAGGCTGGGGCGAATTACTGTCAGGTCGCACGATCCGTTGCTGCAGAAGCCGCAAACGCTAGCAGGTCTGCTTATGCTATCACGTCTGCTTATAGTGAAGAAGTGCATGCCAAGAACAAGGGTAGAGCCTTGGCCCGGTTTTCATCACACTTGGCAGACTCGAGAATCAAGACCCAACAAGCCCACAACACCCTCCATGTCTATCAAGTCAAGCACAGGGTTGCGCAAATGGACATTGTCAGACGCTCTCTGGCCTGCGCCTCCTGGAACTGACTTCACAACTTGTGAAACTGGAGATTCAAAGAAGGCGTCATTCCACGGTAGACAGTTCCGGCATCTCGCTACAACTTAGAGGAGGACGCCCATGGAGTGCCCTGCGTGGCCATTCCGTTCTTTTCAGACCCCTTACCTGCATAATAGTAGCACGAGCTATCAGCGACTTGAAATTTCTGCAGAACGATTCCAACTAGCTTTCCTCCCGCTGTTGTCAAACGTTCGATTGCCAAGCGACAGGCTTCCCGGGTCGTTTGGCCATTACTGGCAACCAAGAGCACGCCATCGACCTGAGAAGCGAGGATCACCGGGTCGGTGAGCGGGAGCACCGGAGGAGCATCCACAATAACGTGATACCCTTCCTCTCGACAGCGGTTCAACAACAGTTTCATCTGTTTGGAGTGGAGCAGTTCCGACGGATTGGATGGGCGCTCCCCTCGAGGAATCACCGAAAGGTTGGCGATGTCGGTCCGATAAATAATCTCTTCCAGTTTTGCACTTCCAGCCAGGAAATGAGCGAGTCCTTTTGTGTCCCTTCCCTCGCGTTGTATTCCATGGATGTACCCGTGAGCAAGTTTCCGCAAATCCGCATCGATCAGTACAACTCGTGTACTTTCAAGCTGGGCGAGCGCGATCGCGAGATTCACCGAGAGCGTCGTCTTCCCTTCGCCTTCTCCGGCGCTCGTTACGAGAACAGAGGCCGGCAATTCTTGGGGACTGGAGAGCAATACGCTGGTTCGGATGATACGAACATGTTCAGCCATGACATCTGAGGATTGGTCGGTGAGAAGACCGGCGGCATCTCCAGTTTTATTTCTTTGCACGAGCGGCATCACACCGAGGAGGGAGACGCTGGGCAGATACCGCTCCACATCTTTGGGTCCCTTGAGAGTCCGGTCACGAGCTTCAAGGAAAATGGCGACTCCAACCCCTGTCACGAGCCCCACCAGAAGCCCTAAAATGGTATTTAACTGCTTCTTGGGCTTGACTGGAATGGAGCTTGGCACTGCAGGATCGGCGAGATACACATTGGCGGTTCTCATTCCAGCCGAGAGGTCGGCTTCTTTCATCTGTTTCAGAAAAATGTCATAGAGATGCTGCGTGCTTTCGGCCTCTCTTTCGAGGATGCCATAATCGACTTCATACTGCTCGAGTCTGATTTTCTCTTGTCTATGACGCCCCGCCGCTTCCTTAATGACACGTACCCGGCCACGTGCTGCGTCATAGTCGTGCTTCACCGAGTCGAAGATTTTCTGTACTTCTTGCCGGATCCGTTCACGAAGATCCTGCATTTCGGCCTTTGCATGGGCCAGCTTGGGGTGAAGCGGGCCATATTTTTCCTCCAACTCGGCAACCTGACCTGAAACCCTGATCTCTTGCCCTCGCAGCGTTTGAATCAGCGTCGAACTCAGCACTTCGGTCGAGGCATCCAAGCTCGACCAGTCGATTTCGACCACTCCATTCTGGTCGATTCGGTTACGCAAGACCGATTTAATTTGATCCAGGCGAGACTGGGCCTCAGCTTGTTTCATCTCTGCCTTGACAAGCTCCGAGTCCAATTCGGTATTCGTGTGAACCGTCACCGTTTGCCGCTCATGCCCTCCCATCAACCCATGCTTCGCACGAAACAGATACAGCGCTTGTTGAGAGGCTTCGGCTTTCTTACGCAGCTCGTCGAGATGGGCGGTGTACCACTGAGCAGCTTTTTCCTTCGATAATGCGTTCAACTCCTGGGTACGCTCGATGTAAGTCAAAGCCAGCGTATTGGCGATCTTGGCGGCAAATTGGGGGTCCTGAGAGGTTGCGATCACATGCGCCAGTCGTGCACCTCGAATCGGCACGATTTCAATCGCCTCAGCAAACCGCTTCAATAATCCCTCGTCACCTTCTCCTGACACGTCTTTGTTGGCGTGCTCCTCTCGCCCAACCATGTGCGTGACCGAAGCAGGCAGCTTGTCACTCACCCTCGACGACAGATCGTCCATCATCGACGAAAGGATCGAGGGCTTGGGTTGGTATTCCGACTGTTCTGAGATACGTAGGAGCTCCGCCGTCCGTTGAAACACATAATGGCTTTTCATCAATTCAAACTGCGTCTGAAAGTATTCCGGGGAAAGGTCGCCCTGGCGAGAGTCTCGGTTATTTTCGAGACCACTCGGTCCTACTTGCTCGACGACCACGGTAGCTTTAGACTGGTACTGCGGCGTCTGCATGAATGACCAGACCGCCGCAGCCGCTGCACATCCAATCGTCACCGCGACAATCAACCAGATACGGCGCCGACAAGCACCAGCATATTCAGCAAGGATTGTTTCAAGGCCATCGCTTTCGACTGATTGGAGTAGATTCTTGCCGTCATCGCGAGTCATGTCAGATCCCCATTCAGGGAGTTAGTGAAGAAGGTGGTTTTATGGGATTAAAAGAGCGTTTGCGCGAACAGCATCACGGTGTTGGCTTGGTAGGTAAACTGAGCTTGCGTTGAGTGTCGGTCCTCAAAAATATATTGAGCCCCGAGCCCGGCCCATTTGACAGCTTGGTAATTCACCCCAATCGCGACATTCTTTAAATTCTCGCTCCTATCGTCAGAGCCGTTTGCCGTGCCGCCGGAACTAAAACCTTGAAATTTGTCGTGCTCGTAGCCAAGGTTGATATGTACTGTCGTGCGGTCGGTCAATTCATGCCTCGCTGTAAGATTCGCGCCGGTCGCGGTATAGAATAAGGAGCCGATTGCTGCCGTCTGTTGGATCGTTCTGAACAGCTGCAGAGTTATCCTCAATAGCGGTGTCGCTTGCCAATTGACCTTCCCCATGACATAGAAATTAGAGTACGTATTTTTGTCCCTGAAAAATTGATTCAGCGGAGGAGGTTGATCGACCTGTGCGCGAGTAAATTGCACATGCTGATACCCGACTAGAATTTCTCCAGACGTCACCTCACTGACATTCCATGTCCCTCCTCCACTGAAGGTATAGATGACATTGTCTAGATTCTTATTTTGGTCATAAATCGATTGGAGCGCCCCAACGGTGGCCCGCAGAGACATTTTGTCGGTGATGTTACGGGAGAACATCAGGTCGGCCATATTCGTGAGTCTATCTCGAATAGGGCCCTGGTTATTGTTCAGATAGGTCCAGCGAAGCGTTTGCAGATACAGCCCCACGCTGGACCTCGATCCAAAGTACTCGGCTTGACCCGTAAAGCCATCGGCTGTCCATTTGTTCACCCCGAGACGTTGCGTATTCACATCATCCACAGCAGAACCTCTGGGATCATGTCCGAGTTTGTGCTCGCCTTGAAGATCGATGTTGAGGCCGCCGGGAAAATTGAATTTGAGGGCTCCTGACGCGGTCTGATCTTGCACGTCATTCGATGATGTGCGCGAATAGTATTGAAGATTGGTCCGATAATCGATCAGAAACGAGTGGAATCCTCCAAACGGCAAACGAGCCTGGATGCCTGGCGCCAGCGTGGTCAGAAAGTCGCTGGTTTTGTTGCTGTTCGTCCTGAACACATTATCGGTGTACATTTGGGCCACTCCCATGTGGGGATGCACCTGAAGCGGTCCCACGACCACCCCGTCTCCGGGAATGGGTTGAGCCATGTTGCCGGGGAAGATGGGGTAGTACCCTGTCATGGGCCATTGCGGAGTCAAGTACAGCGACCCTAGGAGCGCGGGGTTGGCGAACTGCGACAAGAACATCGTCCCCGATGCGCCAAAGAGGGATCCCCTACTGACAGAGGAGTCAATTGGTGGCGTAGATTGCTGCGCCGATGGCATTTCCACTATTGCCAAAGTTGAGAGGAACGCTATGGTCCAGGCGAATGTTTGAACGGAAGAAACCCGCATGGCATCTAAATAGTTCGATCTTCGACTCCCGGGGGGAAAACGCTGAACCTTTATTCGTGCGGGTCGGAAGTGAAGGAGGTTTGATGCCATTCTGCAGGTGCTCGTTCCAGTTTCTTTCTGGTCGTTGAGCACCTCCTCTCTTACAGAAAGCCCCAACCGCTTCAATACCCTGTTTGACGCGTCGTTTCCTGGCAACACCAAGTTCCGTGATGAATTCTCGAAATGGCCAAGAATCGTGTAGCATAGCGGGAGAAAGATCCACTGCAGTTTGGCCGAGTTGAAGATTATCCAGCGCGAGATGTAGGGTTCACCGTCTCACACCCTCCCACGAAGACCCTCATCAGATTCTGAGCCGACAATGGAACATGACGAACATTCGAACTATTCTTGAGAAAGCGGACGCCACGATGAAGGTGTCAGGTTGCTCGTGTAGGTACCACCTCATCTGCCCCGATGTGAATGAGCGCCGCTTGCTGAATGAGCGATGCGCGGATCACCAAGCCATGCTGTTTGCCACGTCGGACAAGTTGCCCGCGCAAACCGGCGAGCGGCCCTCGGACCACTTCTACCCAGGTGCCTTCTGTAAAATAGTCGTAAGGCCCGATCATACGATCAGTTACGCACACCTGTTGAAATACTGCGATCTCCTCATCTCGGACGGGCTCCGGTTTCATAGCGCCCACAATACGCACGACTCCAGGTGTTTTGCGAACAACGAGGCTCTGTTCTACCGTAAACCGAGCGAAACAATAGCCGCCAAAGAGTGGTGATGTCGTCCACACCTTTCGGTCAGACCGTTGTCGATACTCTCTGCTTAGGGGAAGAAAAGGCTCAATGCCTCGTGCTAGGAGCCGGTTCCGAACCTGTTTCTCTTGATGGCACCGTGTATGAAGGGCATACCATTGACGATCGATCTCGAGCCCGGTTGCCTCTTGCTGCCTCAAGATCTACTCCTTTCGCCTACGGTACACATAGCTTCGCCCCATTGCTTCCAACGCATTCTGCTGCTTGCCCAATACCTGAGTCTATTGAACGAAGTAACCAGGCTTCGCAAACCGCTCACGGTCATCAATGCAAAGACCCTAGCCTGATACCAGGTGTCCACAGAACTAGATTTTTCCTAGGATAAAAACAAATATGTATTTGAGAAATCTAGGTAAACTACTACAGGCTGGTCGCTCCGCACAGAGGAGCAAGTTCCGCCTAACGCTTCTTCATAAGTGACTGTTTTTGAACGGACACGAACCATTACTTACCCTGTCGGCTCCGTATGTATGGTCTTAAGCACTAAGGGCTTATGCGCCTGATACAACCACGTATGCGTACATCATTCTACTAAGTCACTTTAGCCCCAGTCAAGACAAATTACCCCACTGAGTTTATAAAGGGGTGCCGCCGTAGAGAACGACTCTTAGATAGAAATGGCGCCTGGATGAAACGTACGGAGAGTCAAATGCCCGTAGACATACTTATAGCACATAGGGGAAAGAGCGGACCTGGCAAGGTCTGGTTTGTCTACAGTCAATGTTTGCAACATAATCCAAGGCTGTGGTGGTCCGGGCGGCCGACCGGACCTGGCTGAGCGATACCTCTCATCCGTCACCGCCTCGACCTTGTTGATCGTCGGAGGCCACGATGAACCGGTTATCGAAATGAACCGGGAAGCCGACAAACTCCTGACCTGCGAAAAGAAGCTGCTCAACATCCCCGGCGCGACGCGCCTCTTCGAAGAACCCGGCACACTGGAACAGGCGGCGGAACAGGCCGGCAGTTGGTTTATGCGGCATCTGAAGCGAGCAGAATAACGAGAGTGGTGTAAAGTGTGTGAGGCGGGAGAAGAGGCAATTCGTCAGGCAGAGATACGTTCCCATTCCCTGGCACGGGCTGCGAAGGCCTCTTTGTGCTTGGGCCAATCGTGCAGTGTCGCTGGATCAACGTCGGCACCGTTCGGCCACACCAGTGTTTTCACTTCCGCATCCATCACACCAGACCGATCGCCAAGTCGAAGTTCTCTCGCAGAACCCTGCCCTTGCCAGATATGTTCGGAAACGTTATTATTTTTTCGGCTACTCCGGCTCGAATTCCACCATGAATCTTCCTACTACATTTCGCTGGAACGAATTCAGGGAATGGTGCTCGGCATCACGGGAACGCGATGCACCCTTAACGGCCACCTCGCCGCCTTCTTATAGCCGCAGTCACCTGGTCCTCGTTGCCGCTGTCATTTTCGGGCTCGACTATATCACTCCGCTTGGATTCGCCGTCTACATGTTATATGTGCCGCTCTGTCTGGCCTGTCTTTGGCTGAGAGGGTGGCGATTTGCGTTCCTCATGGGGGGAGTGTGCTCGGTACTCATTCTCACCGGCTTCTTTGTTTCGCCGTCTGGAAACCTCTTCGTCTTTTCCGTCCCGGACCGGAGTATGGCGCTGTTCACCCTCTGGGCAAGCCTCTGGGGCGGGAAGCTCTTCGCCCAGCGCACCTTCGAGCTGGAACGGACCCAGGCTATTTTGGGACAAGAGGCTGAGCAGCGGGCGCGCGCGGAATCCAAGATGCGTGGCCTAGCGGCCATCGTCGAGTCGTCGACGGATCCGATCATGAACATTAAGGACGGCCTGTTGGTCGCGTGGAATCCCGCAGCCGAGCGCGTGTTCGGGTACTCCGCGGAAGAAATTCTCGGGCAATCGATCAATCGACTCGTCCCGGCTCACCGTACCGGTGAAGTCGAAGCGACTGTCGCTCAGGCGATGAAGGGGGAACTGATTCAAGATCTTGCCACCGAGCGAAAGAGAAAAGATGGGAGTCTGGTTCCTGTGTCACTGACGATCTTTCCGGTCAAGACGCTCGACGGGCAGATCATCGGCTGCTCGGCGATTGTCCGGGACATCACGGAACACAAGAAGGCCGAGGAGGCGCTGCAGCAGAAGCAGCGCGAATTGGAACGGTACCATGCTCGCTTGCAAAACCTCTCGACCAAACTGCTCCGGGCGCAGGATCAGGAGCGGCAACGGATTGCACGGGAACTCCACGACGATATGACCCAACGACTGGCCGCCCTGGCGGTCGATGTAGGGTCGCTGGAGCACATGTGCCGTCCCAAGAGCGCGTTGCAGCCTCGCCTGCGTGCCCTGCAGGAAGCGGCCGGTCAGCTCGCCGACGACATTCACAACTTTGCGTATCGACTACACCCCCCGCAGCTCGAACACATGGGCTTAGAAGCCGCAATCCATGACCACACCGATGAGTTCCGTCGACGCTCAGGGCTGCCGACACAGTTCGAACGACGAGCCGTTCCTCAAATCATCCCGATCGACACCGCCACCTGCCTGTACCGCGTGATGCAGGAATCCCTACAAAACATCATCAAACACGCAGACGCATCCAAGATTATGGTGCGACTGCTCGGCACCGGCTCCGGAGTCGGCATCTGCATCCAGGACGATGGGAAGGGGTTTGTTCAAGAACCGGCCGGAGTGCCTGCCCGTGGACTTGGGCTTCCCAGCTTAGAGGAGCGAGTCCGTCTCTTGAACGGAACATTTCGTATCCGTACAGGTCCTAGAAGCGGAACGGAAGTCCATGCCTGGGTACCGCTTCCTGATACACAGCCCATCACGACATCCTAATCGACGAAGAAAAAACGGTGGTCCCGCGATCACACGCCCGGCGAGAGCAGGAAGTCGAAATCGGCTTTGGTCAGGACGCCTTGCCCGGAACCTCGCACCACCCCGGTCATGACCGCGTCGTACAGCTCGAGTTTTCGCTGCTTGAGCGCCATCATTTTCTCCTCGATGCTGTGACGCATGAGAATCCGCGCGATCGAGACGGTCTGCTGTTGCCCGATACGATGAGCGCGATCCGACGCCTGGCGCTCCACCGCCGGATTCCACCAGGGGTCCAGATGAAAGACATAGCTCGCACGGGTGAGATTCAGCCCTTGCCCGCCCGCTTTGAGGCTTAAAAGAAATACGGCCGGCTGTTCACCGGCCTGAAACGCCGTCACGCGGGCCTTGCGCGCGGACGGCGCCGTCGACCCATCCAACCGCTGATAGGACAACCCGTGCCTGGTACACGCTTCCTGCACCAGGTCCAAGAAGCTGGTGAACTGCGAGAACACCAGAGCGCTGTGCCCCTCGTCGCGCAATACGTTTAGTCGTTCCACCAGGAAGCCGAGCTTAGGCGAGGTCTCGTCGGCTTGGTGCGTCAGCAGCCGTGGCGAGAGGCACACTTGCCGAAGTTTGAGAATGGCCGTGAGCGCGATGAACTGTGCCTGCCCGGAGGTCTTAGTGCGATAGGCATCTTCGATCGTTGAGCGAACCTGGTCGACGGTCTGTTGGTAGAGCGCCTTTTGGCGATCGGTCAACTCGAGGAACACCTCATGCTCGATTTTCGGCGGCAGGTCCCGGAGGATCTCGGCTTTGGTCCGCCGCAGAATAAAGGGTCGAGTCCGGCGCAACACCCGGTCGAGCGCAGGACCCGAGACACGTTTCAGATCCGTCTTGAACCGATCGTACTCGCCCAGAAGCCCCGGCACGCATAGGTCAATCACGGAGAAATACTCGCCCAGATGATTTTCGAGCGGCGTGCCGGTCAACGCGATCTTGAAGCGCCCCTTGAGCCGGCGGACCGCGCCCGTCGTGTCCGCTTGAATATTTTTCACCGCCTGGGCTTCATCAAACACGATCACGTGGAACGCGATCCGCTCCAAGGTATCGATATCCCGGCGAGCCAGCCCATAGGTCGTGAGCACCACCTCTCCATCCTCTGCCTCGAATGTCCGTCCACTCCCGCTATACACATGGATCTTCAAGCCGGGCGCGAAGCGCGCCAGTTCCTGCTCCCAGTTGAACAGCAGACTCGTCGGCACGACGACCAGATGAGGCCCCTTCACCCCGCGAGCGGCCTTAATGCGTCCCTCCTCAATGGCGGCCAGCAGGCAAATGGATTGAATGGTCTTGCCCAACCCCATGTCGTCCGCCAAACAGGCGCCGAACCGGTGCTCGTAGAGAAACGCCAGCCAGGCATAGCCGTCACGCTGGTAGGGGCGCAACCTCGCATGCAGGCCCTTCGGCAACGGCGGCTTCGCAATCCGCTCAAATCCCAGCAAACGCGCCAACACCGCCTCCTCATCGACCGGCAGCGACACCGGAATGCCCTGTTCGCGGAGCGCCAGCCAATCGAGGATCTGGAGCCGAGGCACGCGCACGACCTGCGCCGTTTTGCGGCCACCCGACGCATCCCCCGTGAGGCCGATGATCGCGCGCAGCCGCTCCAGGGTCTGAGCGTCCAAAATCCGCAGGCCGTGCGTCGTCCTAATCAGACCGCCCTGCTGAATGGCCTGTTGGCATTCCGCCTCACTGAGCACCACCCCGTCGCAGCGGATCTCCGGCCGAATCTCGAACCAATCAATTCCGGTCCCCTCTCGGTCCGGACGCCCGACTTCCACGGAGCAGTCCCACCGAGTGGGTCGGAGCGGCTGGTCTTCGTAGAGCAAGGCGATCCCGGCCGCCGTCAGCTTTTCCAAGAGATCCGGCAACCGCTGGAACAAGGCCTGCGGATCGATCGCCATGGCGTCATACCGCCGCATGCCGCGAAAGGCCTCCGGACCGAAAACCTCAAATAGAATCCGGTACGGCAAGACTTCACGCCCCTTGTCGATCGCCCGCAGCGTCCACCGTCCTCCCTCGATCTGCAGCCGCACGTCTCGTCGCGCATATACCGACAGATGATGTCTCAGCCATCGAGCAGCCTCGAGACGGATGCTCCGCATCCAATCGGTCTGGTCCAGCGCCGCCTTGATGCGACGGTCTCGTTCCTTGACTTCGCGGACAGTCAGCAGTGTGAAGAAGAGTTCGTAAAGCACCGTCTTGCGTTTCTGTGCCCGCAATGCAGCGGACACGGCGCGGCCTTGTTCCAAAGCCGACACGAAGGATACCGTCGAGGCGCTCGGCGCAAACCGGTCGTCACCACGTCGGCATTGCGCCTGTACCGTCCATGCGGTGGCCGACGCGCGTGAAACGTCTACGGAAAGGGCAAGGAGCAAGGCGTACGACACCTCGTCGCCTGTTGCCGAAGGGGCAGAAGAGTCAACCGGCGCATCTTTCCCATCCACACGAAACAGAAAATCGCGCAAGGTCTTATCGGCGTACTGGTGGATCAGATCGATCTGCACAGATTGGAACTCGTTTCGTGTGACGGTGCAGTCCGTCACGTCATGAATGCCCTGCCATCGGCCGTAACCCCGGCCGTCCGGCAAGGTGACCGCACGCAACGCCCTGTGCAGTCCTCCGTCATCACCATAGGGCTCATAGGAGTTGAGACCTTTGACCCCCTCGCGCAACGCACGAAACGAGGCCCATCCGCTTTCGTCGTCCAGGAAGAGCAAACGGTTTCCATTGAGGTCGGCCACAAAATTACGAAAACGGACAATCCGGTCGAGCGGTGTCCCGTCGGCCACACAGACCGCCCGGATTCTCACGTCGGCACCGTCAAGAGCGAGTTCGGTCTTGCTCCGACAGGTGACAGACGGGGCCCATTCAAGGACGATAGATGCCAGTCCGGTTTTCAGCACGATCGAGAAACGACGCTTTGAGCCGCGGAGATAGTGGAGTAGAGGCTCGTCTCCGTATCCCGACGAAAACCATGACTGATTCAAGAGTGGACGCAACTCGGACGGCAACATGGGGTGCCATCCTCCGGGAAGCGGCATGCCGTTCCAGTAGATCACAAGTTGCGGGTACGGCCCGCCGGCATCGATCACGATTTCATACGATGTTTTAGGGGGACGGTCCCCCTTCCGCAAGGGGACTGTCCCCTTACCTGTCTCGCCGAGCAATTCGGCTCGGAGTGCGACCAGATAGGCTTCTTGCCGATCGGACAATCGGAACGTCTCAGGTGAGAGCAGGTGCTTGGTGGCGAAACAGACGCAGAGGACATGCTTGCAGAGCCACTCGGGATCCCAGGCCGGGCAATCACAGCAGGCGGACAAGAACCCGTTGTCGAGAGAAAAGAGGACCTCGTACAGCCTGCTCCCCTGCACCTGCACTGTGAGCGTCGCGCCATTCTGCTCCCAGACATAGTGCTGAAGCCGCTGATGCCGATAATAGTCGTATCCCCTGAGCACCGAGGCTTTGGGAGCCATCGTATACAGATCGTTGGTGGGGAGGGCACGAAATGCAGCGAGAAGGGCTTCCGCGGCGGGAGCTTGAGCGATGGAACTCACCGTGGCTTCAGACGGAGGGCTCGTCGCTTTTCCAGAACGAGATGCAGGCTTCTTGCGCATGGCGCAACACTATAAAGGGAGGGTGAGGACCTCCTCAAGCAGCGGTGAAGGATGCCTGCTCATCCAACTACTTATGATCACAGCATGAAGCTTGTTTATCGTCTATTGCGGAGAGGTCAAGCGAGAAGCCGTCCATAAGCAGAATCAGCCTTGAGTTTCTCTTTCACGAATTCAATGACTGTCCCTGCTGCGTCTTCCGCGGAGAGCTTCGTCGTATCGATCCTCACTTCCGGATTCAGCGGCGCTTCGTAGGGATCTTGCAACCCCGGTACGGTCGAAGATTCTCCCTGTCGGCCTCGGAGATAAGTCCCTTTGTAGTCGCGCTGCATGGCCAGTTCCAACGGGCATTCCACGGCCACCTCGATGAACGTCGGGATGAGGCTTCTGGCAAAATCGCGATAGGCTCGTCGATTGGCTGTCGCATCGAAGAGGACAGTGACGCCATGGGAGACCAACCTTTCCCCCATGAATGCCAGAGCACGATAGAAAAGATCACGTTCAGCCTGGCTATAAGTCGGATGAGGCGTCAGTGCTTGTCGTACCGCATCTGATTCCAAGACATCTACCGTATACCCCAAGGTTTCGAGTTGGGTGGTGAGTTCACGGGCGATGGTGCTCTTTCCAGAGGCAGGCAAGCCGGTGAGCCAGACCGCAAAGGCTTTTGATGTGGCGTCGGTCGTCATCGGTCATCTCTCAGTCGTCGTCGCGCGTCCGCTTTTCAGGTGAGCGATGACGTCTAATATCCGCAATACTCATTGACTCGGTTTGGTTCAAAGCGTGGCGAGTCGAGCACGTTTTCTATGAAGCGAAAAAGACTGCGCCGGATATCCATCGACAGCTTGGGGTACCACAGCGGGCTGGCCACCACCAACCCGCGAAACGCGAAGAACGGCGCGGCCGTTTCCGTGACTTCCTTATCACCGGTAGCGTCCATATATGTGTCCCAGAACAATCGGAACAACACCTCGAAGGGGCCTTTGAGCTTCCCGCATCTGATGAGAGCGTTCAGTAAATAATTGATCGTCATGGCGGTGACGTCGTCAGCCGGTTCTCCCCATTCGCCTCGTGACCGATCCAGCACCGCGAAATCCGTCCCGGCGCGGAACAACACATTGTACGGATGGAAATCTCCATGAACTTGGGATAACCGATTCGTCTTCTCACGGAGCCGCCATCGCCATCGATTGCAGGCTTCTTCGACGGTTCGCAATAGATCGCCGGTGATAAAGCCGCAGCGCTCGGGATAGCTGTCAGTCAGTCCCATAATACATTCGCCATGACCAATCAACTCGCGCAACCGACGTTTGTAGAGATTCGCGTCTCGACGCTTTTTGGCATGGATCTGTGCCAGGTAGCGCGCCAGGGCGATGGCGCGTTGCCGATCCAGGGCTCGCAGGCTCCCGCCTTTTGTCAGGCGATCGAGATCCGCATGATAGCTCGTTCCCTCCGTCCATTGATTCAACACGAACAATTCGCGCGCGTCCGCGAGAGAAAAGAGTCTCTGCTTGGCGTCAAATGCGCCGACATCGAGAGCCTTCACGTGACGCGGCAGGCGGCCGTACGAGTCATAGTCCCACAACATGGCTTGGGCACGATCGGCCATGTGTTCGTGACCGAATGGACCGGGCTTCATCGTTTCCAGGACGGCGGACTGGGTCCGGGTTCCGATTGTGAACGTCAATTTGACCGGCGTGCCGTACCCATAGCGTTTCTGCTCTCCTTTGGAACTCTCTTTGCCGATGACCTTATAGGACAACAGTCTTACCGTCGAACCGAAACGGGCCCGGAGGTAGCGCTCCAAGGCAGGTTTTCTTAACATCGGCATACTGAAGGCCCTCGCAATTCACGTTCCCGGAATCTTCCTTCAAAAAGCTTGGAAAGGCTGCTGAGGATGCGCCCACTGTCGCATTGGGCTCCACCCATTCTCGTGGTACTGGGGAAAAATGCATCACATCAAGACTGGTACCCGTATCGAGGTCACGAAACTTCAACAGTTGCACCCCCAGGGTATCCCCTCCGTCTTTGCCGGGTCGGCATATCCTTTGGGACTTGCAGTTCTAGAGAGGCACTTATTGTGGTACCGCTCCCGCCACCCCTAGCGGCGAAGGCTCAGTAGATGACGATGGAGAAATTTAAAGTCCCCGTCTCAATGCTCGCCCCCATCGTCGACCCCGATCAACTCGGCTTCGAGGATACGGGCGAGCTTGAGCCCCTCACTGAAATCATCGGGCAAGAACGAGCCGTCGAGGCCATGGAATTCGGGTTGAACATGAAAAGTCCCGGCTTCAACCTCTATGTATCGGGGCCCGTCGGCACGGGAAAAGGAACTCTCGTTCGGCAGATGGTCAAGCGCCTGGCCCAGGCGGCGCCTGCTCCATCCGACTGGTGCTATGTCAATAACTTCCAGGATCCCTCTCGTCCGATCTGTCTCGCCCTTCCGGCCGGACAGGGCGCCTCGTTCAAGCATGACATGTCGGCATTCATCGATGGATTACGGCGCGATATTCCATTGGCATTCGAGAGCAAGAAATATCTCGACGCCAAGGCCAAGTTACGCGACGAGATTGATTCCAAGAAGAAGGCGCTCTTTCAGGAGCTGACGGAACTCAGCCGAACGCGTGGGTTCGGCTTTGAGGAGACCTCGGTGGGATTTGGGATCGTTCCGCTCAAGGCCGGTAAGCCCATGACGGACACCGACATTGAAGCGATGACCGACGAAGAACAGCAGGACTTGAATGAACGGCGGAAGGCCCTGGAAGGCGAGATCCGCGAGTTCCATGTCCGCATCCATAGTCTTGAGAAGGAAGCCGAACACCAGCTGCGCCACCTGGATCGCCAACTGGTCACAAGTATCCTGGAAAACCGCTACGCAACCATGTGGGGGACCTACCAGGACATGGGGTTGATCGCTTCGTTCTTGGAGCGCGTTCGGAACGACATCGTGCACCACTACAAAGACTTTCTTCCACGCGAAGGCCCGGCAATTGCCATTCCTGGATTGGAATTCAAACGACCGGATATGTCGCGCTTTCTCGTCAACCTCATCGTACAACAGGACCCGACTGCGGGCGCTCCCGTGATCGAGGAATCGCATCCGACCTATACGAACCTCATCGGCAAGATCGAACGGCGTGCCCACATGGGCGTGATGTACACAGATTTCACGGAGATCCGCGCGGGCGCCGTGCTGCAGGCCAACGGCGGTTACTTGATCGTGAATGCCTTGGATGTGCTGCGCCAACCGTTCTCGTGGGATGCGTTGAAGCGCGTGATTAAGACAGGGGAGGTCAAAATCGAAGACCCCGGCGAATTCTATGGATTCTCGACGGCAGGTCTGAGGCCGGAACCGATCCCGGTGAATGTGAAAGTGATCATGGTCGGACCGCCCGTCCTCTACCACCTTCTCCAAGCCTACGAAGAGGACTTCGTCAAACTCTTCAAGGTCAAAGCCGACTTCGACACTGAAGTGGTCAGAAGTGAGCGGCAGGACCGGCAATATGCCCGGTTCATCTCCAAGCTCTGCCGCGAAGAAGGGCTGCCGCACTTCGGCGCGGATGCAGCCGCTGAAATCATCCGGCAAGGGCACCGGTTCGCCGATCGGCACGACCGTTTATCGTTGCGGTTCAGCCAGGTGAGTGATCTCATCCGAGAAGCAGGGTACTGGGCGAGAAAAGAAGGTCGCTCCTTTGTCGGCCGAGCGGACGTCGATACCGCCGTCACCCGTAAGCGTTACCGCTCGAATCTGGCGGAACACTGGATCCAGGATGAAATCAAGGAAGGCACGCTCATGGTCGATCTCGACGGCGACGTAGTCGGCCAGGTCAACGGCCTCTCGGTCCATCAGCTCGGCGACTATGCATTCGGACGACCCACGCGCATCACAGCTCGCACATATGTCGGCACCAAAGGTGTCATCGACATTCAGCGAGAAGCGGAACTGGCCGGGATGATCCACAGCAAAGGCGTGATGACGCTGGCCGGATATCTCGCCGGAAAATTTGCCGGATCCCAACCCTTCGCCATGAGCGCCTCGTTGACGTTCGAGCAGACTTATTCCGAAGTAGAGGGCGACAGCGCCGCCGTGGCCGAGCTCGCCGCCGTTCTCTCCAGCCTCGCCGATCTGCTGATCCATCAATGGCTGGCCGTGACCGGCTCCGTCAATCAATTGGGCGAGATCCAACCGATCGGAGCCGTGAATGAAAAGATCGAGGGCTTCTTTGAGTCCTGTTCTCGGAAGGGCTTGACCGGCAAACAAGGCGTGATTATCCCCGCTCGCAACACCAAGCACTTGGCCCTTCGTCGAGAGGTCGTCGAGGCCATCGAATCAGGACACTTTGTCGTCTACGCGGTGAACACGATTGAAGAAGCAGTAGAACTGCTCACCGGAATCACAGCCGGCGAGCGTGGGCTCGATGGGACCTACCCGCCCGAGAGCGTTTTTGGACGAGCCGCTCAACGCCTGCAAGAGATGGCTCAAATTGTGGCGGCATGGAGCGAAGGAGAAGAGAAACAGGGCGGTCGTATCATTACGGGGCCGTAGTTAGTTAACTCTTCAGGCTTTCTCCAATGAATGGAGGGCACGGTGGAACACATGAAAGTGTCAACCGGGCCTTGGCGATTGTGCTGGGGCTATCTCTAATAGCGGGCGAAGTTCCTGCACAATCGGCCCCTGACTGGGGAAAGGCCGAATACAAGTCGAACTGCGCCAGTTGCCATGGTCTTGGGGGGAAAGGTGACGGCCCGCTCTCGGAGAGCTTTCGTCCGAAAGCGGCGGACTTGACCACTCTTGCCAAGAGAAATGACGGCGTCTTTCCGGCCCAGCGGGTTTACGAAATCATCGACGGGCGTCAGGAGGTAGCCGCCCATGGCCCGCGTGCGATGCCAGTGTGGGGCCAGGACTACCGGAGCCAAGTGCCAGACGTTATGTTAGGAGATATACAAATCTGTGGGCTGAAGGACGCGGTCGTACACAACAAGCTGGTCGCGCTCGTCGACTACTTGCACCGGCTCCAAGTGAAGTAGCATGCAAAAAGGTTGGAACCGCTTACCAGGGGCCAGAGAGTTGTGGTACTTACGCTAAAGAATCGAGACGGGGCCATTTTCCTGAACAACAACTGGACCCTGGACAACTTGGCTTTTTCCTCAGCGATGGGTCAACTGATCACGGGCACAGGTTTCTTCCGCCAGCATCCGTTGCCCCACGGTCGCATCGGTCGGAATACGCGCCAGACAGGCCTCAAGCGAATCGCCTTGCGTCCCGGCCGATGCTCGATTGCTGCTTTTCGAGATGGCTGTTCCGACCACTCCTTGGCGGAGCTGGTCGTTCTCTTGACAACTCTGCTCGGCGACCATCTTCGCCCCGTCGCTGGAATCACTCGGAATCCCGGCCAGACACGCGCTTAGAGAATCCGAGAGGCTCTCGCCCAGTGATTCGGTAGGCGTCGCGGAGAGCGTCTCACTCGTGGCTGATACTGGTGAGTCTTCAGATATCGACTGCATCGCAGTTTTTCCCGTAGTGCATCCAGCCGCGCCCAACAGACAAACCAGACCGATCAACCAGGTTCTATCTTGGACCTTAGTCATAAAGACGATTCCTCCTTCGACGCGAAGAATGGGCAAGAGTTTCAACGCACCTCTATATAGCGAAGTCTCCTTAATGGCGCAAGCGACATTACGTAAAGCACGAGGGAGCTCCCACTATCTACCGCTGCCTTATGAGGAGTTAGGAGACCAGACGCCGGTTCATTCTCCACAGCAAGACATTCTCCAGGCCGAAGCTGCCTTACCTAGGAGTGGAGAAAGAGGTATCGAGCCCACATTATTCGTAGAAGGCCGACATTGCAGTCTGAGGCCTTGCTCTTTCTCTAACCTGAGAGGCTTGCAACTGAATGAACGCCGCCAAATTGTTGCTTACTACCCCTCCGTATAGGCTGTAACCTGTAGCTAATTTCCTCAATCTTCACCAAAGTTCTACTGCCTGCATGTACTTACACTTACAAATAACCTCCATATACTGTCATTTGTGCAGCAACCTGTAACTAGGCAAGGGTCTTGCGTTTCAATCATTCCAGCTAGGTCTTAGGTGATGAGTGGCACCCTAACCGACGGGAAGACCGGAGAAAGGTATGGTGCAGTATGAGAGACGCAAAGTCGTTTGCTCGATGGGGTGCGGTGGCCATGGGATTGCTTGGTCTGGTGCTCTTCAGTCGCCCGGCACAAGCAGAGTGGTATGTGGCGGGGCAAGGGGGAATCTCATTTTCGAATAGTTTTAACAATGCTGAGTCGACGGGCGCGTTTGCTGGCATTCACCTCTCGGATCTCGATCTTCACAGGGCCCCGGTGTATGGAGGGAAGGTGGGCTATTATTTCAATTCGCTCAAATGGTTAGGCGTCGAGATGGAGGCCTTCAGTTCAACACCGCATCTTAAGCAACAGAATGCGACTCTCAGCTTTGGTGGGGCCTCCGCGAGTACAATATTACCGGGACAAGATCTTCGCGTGACCAACTGGTCTCCGATCAATGTCGTCGTTCGGTACCAGATGGGCCCCATAGAGCCCTATGGGGGAGTGGGGCTGGGAGTATTTTTTGCTCGAATCCACGATGGTGAAACCAATACTTCGGCAACCAGCAATGCAAGGCCTGGCTTGAATACACAAGCCGGTATCAGATGGAGAATAACCGACCACCTTTCACTGTTTGGAGAGTGGAAATACAACCGCGCCACGTTTCATTTCCAAGATCCAACACCAGGGACGGTAGGGCTAAAGGGAGATTACAGTGCGCACATAGGGGTAGGCGGGCTTGCCTGGCATTTTTAATCGAGTGCGAAGCACGAAGCATCCAACATAGATAATGAGCTACGTGTATACACTGAGCAGTTTCCTTAATGGTGTGGGGAGGGGGGCACGAGATACGAAGAGAGGATGAGTGATGAAACTATGTAATCAACCACTCACAATCGCATTTGTTTTTACCACTGTCGTAGCTATCACAGACTCCTATGCCGGTCCAGAACTTACTGGCATTCCAAGAGAACCGGTGGATAAAGCCAAGATGGAAAAGGCGAGGTTATCCGCACAACTCTGCGGCCCAGGATGGACGCTGTCGGACGACCGTCAACATACCTCAGCGAGTTTCTTGTGCGTCCCTGTTAAGCCAAATGTATATTGCCCATCAAATGCAAAGGTGATTGAAACAGACTATTCAATAGGCTGCGGCCCTAAGCCGAAGTAGGCAAGTACCTGCCTTTGGCCACCCATCGTTTCTAGTACTCCCGTGAATCCAACCCACCTGAGGAGGTCTAGAAAGGTATCCGACCCCTCCAACCCCTTAAGTATTTCTGGGCTGTGATATACCTCTCTCGGTCCCTTTCCCAGAGATCGTTTCTTGCCTCTCCAAATCCGACGGTGACAAAGCGCTCTGAATCCATCCGAGCAGATTTAATGAGTCAGACCCCGTTCTCCGTCCCCCAGCTACAAGATTCGCCAGGCTCTAGCTCACATAAATGAACCCGCTGACTCGGATATCCTTGTGCTTGGGGCAAAAGAACTGATACCGAGCCCCCAGGTTTTTCTCACCAACTAACCCACGAGGTGAAACCTGAATTTTCTTCGTCTCTCCAGCTTTCACCTTGAGGTATATCGGCATCGGAATACTTCTTGGGATCAGCCCTCCGGAGGCAGGATCCAGCTTTGTCTCGGGGATCGCTTCTTCTTCAGCTAGAAGCATGAACAGCCCCGCCACCGCGAATTCATGGTCGACGCCAGTTGGATTCTTGACTACAAACCATAAGGGTTCATTGAGATCTTCTTTCTGATCAATAATCACGGCAGTCGGGAGCCAGATTTCCGTTTCTCCCATTTCGAAAGGACCTTTCCCTTTACCCAATTCCTGGGCTTCAAACCAGAACTCCTTGGCCACAGCCCCTTCAAGCAGACCCAATAGACCAACACAGAGGGCAAGCGCGCCAATTAGAGGCATCTTGGAGGTAAATCGCAACAGTCCCTTGCTGGTCATGACACCCACCTCCCTTCGTTGATGGACCATTCACTCTATGGGCTATCAAGCCCATCCGTTTGATTCGGAACGAGTCGCTCGATCTTCTGTTCCGCCTGAGTGCAAGTCTTACCGACAATGCGTATCAACCTTGGGGCATGCACTGGAGCAACAGGAACTAATCTGAAGGCCGAGCAAGAACTGCACCGTGCAGAGAGGGACGAGTTTTCTCTTTCAATTCAGATGATTTTGAAGAAGCCCGACCTTGGTATCCCATACTGGAATGCCCTAATCCATCCCACCTGCGTGGTTTCCAACCTATATCGCCAAAGAATCGATGACTTACCCTGTCTATCTTGTTGGACGGATGGGGCAGCAGCCCGCCGTCTGCTGGGCTGCTGCCTGATTCTTTTCTAGAGATCTTTTCTTGTCTCACCGAATCCGAGGGTGACAAAGCGCCCTGGATTCACGCTGGCGTTGGCCAATGCCTCTGCGAGGTCTTCGAGCGGTTGCTCGATGCCTTCATCGGTCAGGTTCGCAATGGCGCCGAAATGGACGCCGATGTCGTGTGTCCCTGAGTGGGCAGGTACGACGGGGAGGCGGAGGCGTCATGACTGATTGCGAGATGCAGGAGTTGATGGCATGACCGGTCGGACCGGCGCCGGGGAACCCCGCTAGAGAATCAGCATCGCATCGCCGTAGCTGTAGAAGCGGTAGCGCTCTTTGACCGCTTCTGCATAGGCCCTACGAATGGTCTCGATTCCGGCGAAGGCGGAAACCAACATGAGCAATGTCGTTTTAGGCAGGTGGAAATTTGTCATGAGGGCATCAACGACTTTGAAGTGAAATCCCGGGGTGATGAAGAGTCGGCTCTCGCCTGACATCGATACGATCTCTCCTTTTTCTTTCATGACCGTCTCCAGCGTGCGGACAACCGTGGTCCCAACGGCCACGATTCGACCACCGGCCCGTTTGGTAGCCTGGATCGCCCTCGCAGCCTCTTCGCTGATCGTAAATTGTTCTGCGTCCATCCGGTGATCTTCAATCTGTTCCGTCGTGACCGGCTTAAACGTGCCTGAGCCGACATGGAGTGTCACGGTCGCAACGTTAATCCCAGCCCCGCCCATCCGTCGAAACAGATCTTCGGTAAAGTGAAGTCCCGCCGTCGGAGCGCCAATCGCCCCCCCGTGTTTGGCAAACACGGTCTGATACCACCGGTGATCTTCTTGAGTCGGCGCGCGTTTGATGTACGGTGGGAGCGGCATCGATCCATGTGCTTCGAGAAACGCATCGACGGTCATCGGGCACTGCACGTCCACTTCAGTCCCCGTCGCATCTCGCTTGACGATCGTGGCACGGGCGGATCCACCGAACTCGATGACCTGTCCGACACGGAACGTACCCTTGACCATGATTTCCCATCGGCCCTCATGGCGTTCCCGCACGAACAATACCTCGACCGGTTTGCCTGTCGATCTTTTGATTCCCGGCACCCGTGCTGCCAGAACTTTTGTGTCGTTCACGACGAGAAGATCGCCCGGCTCCAACAGATGCGGAAGATCGGCGACACGACGATGAGCTTGTTGCCGCGTCTTTCGGTTGAGGGTCAGCAGTCGCGCATGATCGCGCGGAACGATCGGTTCCACCGCGATAAGGGAGGGGTCAAATGGAAAATCAAAATCGCGCAGGTGCATTATGATGGTGGTGGCATGGTGGCCGGCAGAGGAGGGGGTTGAGTCAAAGACGCGTCCTGGAGTTCCGTACCAGGATAGTAGTAACTCAGAATGCTCGCAAACGAGTAGCCTAACTCTGCCAGCTCTTTTGCCCCCCACTGACAGAGCCCGACTGCATGGCCGGCTCCGTATCCGGAGAGGACGAGTCCCTCGCCGATCGATTCGATCGTAAACTGGGTGCTCGGCACGACCGTATACCCGACCGCCTTTCGCAGATCCTCCCCACGGATAATCAGCTCACCCTCGGAATGCACAATCCTGAGCGTCGCCACTCGTCCGGCACGACTATGGGTGCGGGGGGAGATCTCCCTGATTGTGCCGACCGAGAATCCTAGTTTCCGTAACTGTTTCTCCAGCATGTCCAGATTTACGGACACTTTCCATTGGTAGAAGGGAGACTCCACATCAAACGGGCATTCGACGCCCTTCAAGTAGGGCAGGTCTTTCGACCAGACATTCATGGCATCTTCCGTCACGCCGGCCGCCGTCGAGGAGAAGGCCGCATAAATGGGAGCCCCCTGATGCGTCACAACCAGTCCGCGGGTCGACTCCACTGCCAGCGCGACCCGCGCGTCGACACCGCGTCGTCCGCGATACACCTGATCTTGGATGCCGGCCACCACGTCATAGTGACGTGCGGCACTCAGCATTTGTTGATACAGCGCGTACGTCCGCGCAGCGACGGCTTGCACTTTCAACATCTCGAGATGCCAGGCAGCGTTGATCTCAGCCGGCACCACACCTTTCACATACTCCTCTAAGTCAACGTGATTGACGACGAGCAGGCTCTTTCCTTTCCGGATGAGTTGGATCGCGCCGCTAACTTGCAGCGTGTCTTCCTCGTAACCCGCATGGCGCGCATTCTGATTCTCTTTTTTGTTGAGCCACAGAGCCAAGTCATGACTTCCTGCCTTCAACATGAGTCGATCGACCAGCACCGGTTTTCCATTCAGGAGCATCGTCCGGCCTCTCGTCTCGATCCGAACGGTCGTCCGATAAGACCAGGCTTCTTGGAGATCGTCCGTCACCACAATGGGCTGAGCACTCGAGATTTCGAGCTGTTGGACATCCCGAGCCAATAGAACGCGAATCGTTGGCGCCGCTTCTGCCTCCGGCATCTCCACAGAGCCGAGGCAAACCCCTAGTCCAAGGACAAGGGTCCAATACCGTGTGACGATCATCTTCGAAAGAACCATCCTAGGAAATAGAATAGCAGACTCAGAAGAATACTGAGGGCAATACTGGTTCCGATGGGGAAGTAGAAGCTAACATTCTCGCGTTTGATGGAAATGTCGCCCGGAAGTTTCCCGAACCACCCGAAAAGGTTTCCGAGCCCGGGAATGCGGTCTGCGAGGAGGAAGAGCAAACCGAGGGCTACGATTCCGATACCGATTCCGATCAGGACTTTGCCAAACGTCTCCCATTCCGGCATTAACTTTCATCCCGCCTGGCGGAGCACCTCGCCGCTGCAACGACACGGCCAGCGATGCTAGCCGTTCATTAAGCATTCCGCGATTTGAATGGCATTCAGCGCGGCGCCTTTTCGGAGATTATCGGAGACCACCCACAGATTGAGCCCGTTTGCGATCGACTCGTCTTCCCGGACCCGGCCGATGTAGACCTCGTCCTTCCCGGTTGCGTCGAGCGGCATGGGGTACAGTTTCTTGACCGGATCGTCGTATACAATCACCCCCGGCATGGCTGCCAGCGCGGCACGCGCGTCATTGGCCTTCAACGGACGCTCCAATTCCACGTTGATCGCTTCGGAATGGCAACGCAGCACAGGCACTCGCACCGTCGTCGCTGTGACTCGAAGAGCTGCGGCTCCGAGAATCTTCCTCGTTTCCTTCGCGATTTTCACTTCCTCCGAGCAATCGCCTCCCTCGCTGAACGAGCCGATATGCGGCAAAAGATTAAACGCAATCTGGTAGGGATAGACGTTGGCCGTCACGTCCCGGAACGCCAGCAAATCCTTCGTTTGCTCCATCAGTTCGTCCATCGCCGCCGCGCCGGTGCCTGAAACGGACTGAAAGGTCGTCACCACCACGCGCTTCACTCCTACTGCGTCGTGAAGCGGTTTGAGCGCCATGACCAACGGTGTAGTCGTACAGTTGGGAATGGACACGATGCCTCGAGGCATGTCCCGCAAGGCCGCAGCGTTGACCTCCGGAACCACTAAAGGAACTTCATCATCCATGCGGAATACGGCACTGTCATCGATCACGGCAATCCCGGCCGCCCCCAAACGTTGGCCATATTCTCTGCTAATGGTATCGGTCGCGGAGATAAACGCAAAATCCACCCCATCAAAGGACGACGATTCGGTCAATTCTTCGACATTCCACTCCTTGCCCTGACAGGTCATGACCTCCCCGGCGGATCGTTTGGATGCGAAGAGTCTCAGGTTAATGAGAGGAAACTTGCGCTCTTCCAGGATCTCGAGTGTTTCCTTCCCGACCGCACCGGTCGCACCAAGAATCGCTACCGTATACCCAGGTTTCTTCTTGATCATGACACTCCTATTCCAAGGCCAGCACGCGAATACGATGATTGAATGTGTCGGCCACCAACAACGACCCGTCGCGATCGACGGCGATGCCGAAGGGGTAGCAGAGTCCGGCTTCTTTCGCGGCGCCGTGATCACCCGAATACGAGGGACCACCGTTTCCTGCCAAGCAGGATGCCGTTCCTGAGGCCCAATCCCACTGTCGAACGAGGTGGTTATCTGAATCGGTAAGGACAAGATCCCCATCATGATCGATCGCGATTCCCGTCGGGCGCGCGAGGCTCGGCGACGGCGGATCGGACGGCAATTCATATCGATACCCGGCTCCATCGCCTGCCACTGTGGCAATCCTTCCGGTTGAGAGTTGAACGCATCGGATTCGGCCGTTGAAGGTATCGGCAATATACAACCGGTCATCCGCCAGCGCTAATCCACCGGGCCCCGCAAGAGCTGTCTCGGCTGCGGGCCTTCCATCTCCGTCATACATCGCGGCTCCGGTTCCGGCGATGGTGTGAATCACACCGGTGTTCAGGTCTACGACTCGTATACGGTGGTTGCTTTGATCGGCAATGTAGAGCCTGTGCTGCTCGTCGAGAATCAGAGCGGATGGTTCGTTGAGGGTTGCCTGATGGGCCGGCCCTCCATCACCGGAAAACCTGGCCTGGCCGGTCCCGGCCAATGTTGAGATCACACCGGTCGCCGCCTCGACCACCCTGACCCGATGATTCATCGTATCGGCGATATAGACATTCCCTTCTCGATCCACGGCCACCGCGGTCGGGAAATTGAGGCGTGCACAGACCGCCGGTCCTCCATCACCCGCGTAGCGTTGAAGGGAGGATGGTCTATTCGTCCCATACCGGACCGTTCCACTCAAATCCGTGTGTTGGCGATAGGCTGAGTGACCACTCTCCGCGGTATCGTGGTCGGCAAGAGGATCTTCCTCCGTCACCACGGAAGTGCCGTTTGGCCGGTCGATCGTCTCCTCATCTTCAGGGACCGACAGGCCCGTGATCGTCGAGATCACGCCGGTCGTTCGGTCGATTTTGCGAACGACGTGATTTTCCGAATCGGCCACGTACACGTCGCCATGCCGATCGAGTGCGACCCCTTTCGGTTCGTTCAGGCATGCCATCGCTGCGGACCCGCCGTCTCCCGAATATC
>CAYTAS010000002.1:0-116365 GCA_964435885.1 uncultured Nitrospira sp.
TCGACTACCGACTGCTCGATGCCATGGCCGACGGAAGACGGGTCGATGAGGTCGAGCGGATGGCGATGGAGATAAACCCGCAGTTCGATTTCACACGGTTTATGGTTTCCCTCATGGAGATGAACGTGCTCGCCGGAGTGTCCGTGGAGGCGCCCTTATGACACCCGTCGCCTGGTTCGTTGATCTGCTCGCTCGATCGTGTACAAGCGACTTGTCCAGAGGACTGGAGACAGTGGCTCCGCTCTTCGACCTGTCCGTTCGTCTGTACCTGGCGTATATCGTGAGGTTCGATGGAGAATTTCTTGTGTTGGCTCAGCGGAAACAGTCATACTGATTGGTGTGGTGAATGAATGTGAGGCAGGAGGGGCCATGAGTCTGTTTGACGAGGAGATGCGTACCCCATCGGAGGAGGATACGCAGAAGGAAGCTCGGATCGATCGGCGGACATGGCTCGTTGGTGCCGCTTCTCTTGCGGGGACCACCGCAGCGGCCTTGATCGCTCCTTCGTGGCCCCTGGCTGAGGAACGAGAGAACCCCGCTCCCACCCATGTTCCAGGCCGCGGGCCTAGTCCGTATGGGTCGCGCGCACAGGGAGAAACGACCCAGCGTCTCACCACGGCCACCCATTCACTGACGCCCCACCAATCCTTGCACGGCATCATCACGCCGTCCGCATTGCACTTCGAGCGCCATCATAACGGGGTGCCGTCCATCAATCCCGATCGACACCGACTCTTGATTCATGGACTGGTCGACCGGCCGCTCACATTTTCGATGAACGATCTCGCGCGCTTTCCCTCCGTCACGCGCACGCTGTTCATCGAATGTTCCGGCAACTCGGGCAGGGAATGGAAAGGGCCGACCGGAAAGACGGTACAGGAAACGCATGGGTTGATGAGCACGAGCGAGTGGACCGGCGTGCCGCTCGCGACTGTGTTGGCGGAAGCCGGTATCAAGTCAGACGCCACATGGTTGTTGGCCGAAGGCAGCGATGCCGCTGCGATGACGCGTAGTCTGCCGTTGGCTGAGGTGTTGAGCGACGCACTGCTCTGCTACGCGCAAAACGGCGAAGCCCTCAGGCCGGAGCAGGGATATCCGCTCCGACTCGTGATCCCAGGCTGGGAAGGGAACACCTGCATCAAATGGATCAGGCGGCTGAAGCTCGGCACTGCGCCTTTCATGACTCGCGAAGAAACGTCGCACTATACCGACCTTATGCCGGACGGCACTGCCAGGCAATTCACCTTCGTGATGGAGGCCAAATCGGTGATTACCAGCCCGTCCGGTGGCCAACGGATCGAGCCTGGCTTTGTCGAGATTCGTGGGCTGGCCTGGAGCGGTCGAGGAAAGATCGTCACGGCTGAGGTCAGCACGGACGGCGGGCGCGCGTGGCAGGCGGCGCAGTTACAACAACCTGTTCTTTCTCAGTGTCACACGCGCTTCCGGTTTGGCTGGCGCTGGAACGGAGACGAGACGATCATCCAAAGCCGCTGCACCGATGAGACCGGCTCTGTCCAGCCGACCAGAACGGCACTGGTCGCTGCACTAGGTGTCCATTCGTTCTACCATTACAATGCGATTCAGAGTTGGAAGATTGATCGACGGGGGGCTGTGACCAATGGGCAGGTCTAGAGCCCTCACGCCGATCATCCTGGCGCTGGGTCTGTCCCTGATGCCTATCGGGATTTCCACAGCGGAGGAACGCCGCTACGGATTCGGGCAGCTGGCCACCGAGGCAGACATCGAGGCATGGAACATCGATGTTGCACCGAACGGAGTGGGGTTGCCACATGGCCGAGGAACGGTACAGCAGGGTGCCACTCTCTACGCCGTGAAGTGTGCGGCTTGCCATGGGCCAACAGGAACGGAAGGGCCGAAAGATCGTTTGGTCGGCGGCCAGGGTTCGTTGGCCACCGAACACCCGATCAAGACCATCGGCAGCTATTGGCCCTATGCCACGACATTGTACGACTACATCTTCCGCGCCATGCCCTTCACCGCGCCGCAATCGCTCACGCCGGACGAAGTCTATAACCTCGTCGCCTGGTTGCTGCATCAAAACGGCATCATCTCCAAGGATGCGGTGATGGACGCCCGGACGCTTTCAGCCATCCGGATGCCTAATCGCGATGGGTTTGTCCAAGACCCGAGGCCGGAAGTGCCCATTCGCTGATCGGAAGATCGTCCATCGTGAGGGGCGTGACGAATCAGTAATACGGTTCTTTGTGTTGATTGGATTTAGGCGGCGGGCTGGGAGAACCGATTGAAAGGTCGCTGCTCGAATAGGTTGTTCCAACCGTCTTCACGAGTTGGGCGACCTGGTGCAGTGCGGACAACACTTCGTCTCGTTGCAGGGGGGAGAGCGGGTGGAGGTAAGCGACATAGACCCCCCGTTGCTCGTTGCATAGCGGGCGTTAATGCAGAGTGGAAATTGGCCACCAACATCCCGCTGTCTTTGCTGGTCCGTCACATCGGCTTCCGGTCCGACCGGCGCAATGATTCGCATACGGTCGTGCGCTACGCTGGTGAGGATGGCCATGTCGACCTCTCCATAGGTGAATCGCCACTGCCCGCTCTCACCCTTCAGATCTTGGACGACTTCTTTCAGGAGTCCATGCAGCATCTGGATGGTCATGGTCTGCGATCGGGGTGGAACGGCCTTCGGTTGTTCCACAGGGCCCGCGCCGAGCAGTGTGGCTCCGGCGAGTATCAGCATGCCAATGAAGATCTGTCTGGCCATTGACGGTTTTCACGAAGCTCTCTGAGTCGACTGTCGCACCGATCCAAGGCGCCTCGGCTCTATGCCCTTCGGAGGCCAGCCTCCGTCTCCGGTGCACAGGTCTTATCCAACAGGAAATAGACCGGGCAGAATCCTGTGAAGGCGCTCTGAATCAAGGTGAAGCCGATCACACCTGGTACGACCAACCAAGCAGGATGCAAGGTATAGCCCAACGCGACCCCAAGGGTGATCACTACGCCGACAATGCCATCGTGAATTCGTCTCTTGGTGTTGTTCATGATCCATCCTCCCTCGTAGATGACAGAATACATCGCCACAATCCCACGCACATCGATGGAATCATAACAGTCCTGGTTCCAATGATAAACGGGAATGATCGCGTCCTGCTTTCGGACTTCAGTCGTTCCTGCGTTTGAGCACGATATCTCCATAGTAGGCCTCTGCCGATTCCCCAGTGTTGTCGGTATCCGTCATGATGGCGATCCCGGACATCATGGGCGGCTCCTCCCCAAACGCGCGCTTGTAGTCTTCATAGACGTTGCGCTCTTCGGTCATCCAGGTGTTGAGCTTGGTAGGCCCGCTTTCCACCACAATCATATGCACCTGTTCCGTGTAGGGGTTGGGCACCGCCGTTCCCACTGGGGCCCGGCTCTCCCAAATGTAATTGATGGCACCGAGCGGCGGGTACTGCCCATAGATCAGTTTGGCCGCTTCGTACTTCGCCTTGCCGAAGAGGCCGACTTTCGCACTGTCGTATTGGAAGGTAACGTAGATACGAGCCGGATAATCATCGCCGTCTTTCTTCGCCACGTTGCCGGCCTTTAGGATGTTCGAGACTTTCCACTGCCATTGGATGATGGGGTATTCCTTCGGATCGATCAGGAGTTCTTTTGTGTACCCCGAAGAGGAGGCCTGACTGGTGGCCTTGACGGCGACACGATCACCGTCCTTCACGAGATCGTATCTCGTGTGTTGAGGAATTTTGGGGAACGTCAGCGGTTTCCAGCCGTCCGGCCAGGGTCCACCCGGTGCACCAGCCGAAAAGGGTCCGACCGCTACGGTGGTGGGGGATTGGGCTTGGAGGCGCTTCGGATCACCGAGGATCATGCCGACCAACACGTAGAATGCGAGACCGACGATCACAGAAGAATGAGACGGTGTCATAGGTTGGATCCTTTTCAAGTTATGACGTGAAACATCGTTGTTCATGATGGGCCCGCTATCGGCGCATCCAGGCAAATAATTTGATCAACAGATTCTTGGTTCGTTGTGTGAAATGCGCCTTGCGCCAGAGGTTCACGACCTTCTTGTTCACTTCAGCTTGCGTGGGATAGGGATGGATGGTGGCCGCGATCGTTTTGGCCCCGGCTCCCGCCTTCATGGCGACGGAAAATTCGCTGATCATGTCACCGGCATGACTTGCCACGATCGTGGCACCGAGGATCGTATCGGTCCCCTGTTCGATGTGAACCCGCGCAAAGCCTTCGTCTTCGCCGTCTAGGATCGCCCTGTCCACCTCGTCCAGCTTGTAGGTATAGGTCTCGACGTCGATCCCTTTCTCCTTGGCATCCTGCTCATACATCCCGACATGGGCGACTTCCGGTTCGGTAAACGTGCACCAGGGCATGATCAACGAATCGACCGTGGCGTAGCCCAATCCAAGCGGATGGGGAAAGAGCGCATTTTGAATCACGATTTGCGCCATGGCATCGGCCGCGTGGGTAAATTTGTAGCGTGAACAGACATCGCCCGCAGCAAAGATTCGTGGATTGGTTGTTTGCAGTCTGCCGTTCACCGTGATCCCGTTCTTGTCATAGGCCACTCCCGCCGCCTCCAACCCGATTCCCTCCACATTCGGGGTTCGCCCGACCGCGACGAGGAGTTCATCCACCGTCACATCGTACTGACTGCCGTGCGACCCGACCGTCAGGCGTTTGCCTCCTTCGGTCTTCTCGACGTGCAGCTGCTTCCCACAGCACAGCACCTTCACCCCATCGCGCACCATCTGTTGCTCGACGATCTCCGCTGCGTCGCGGTCCTCGTTCGGCATGATGCCGTGTGCCGCCTCGACCAAATAGACCTGACTTCCAAACCGGGCGAACGATTGGGCCAATTCGCATCCGATGGGACCGGCTCCGATGACCCCGATGCGGTCCGGCAGTTCCGTCAAGGAAAAGACCGTTTCGTTCGTGAGGTACCCGGCTTCCTGCAACCCGGGTGTTGGAGGAGCCGAGGCTCGTGCGCCGGTGCAGATCGCCGCTTTCGCAAAGGTCAAGGTTCGATCGCCGGCCGGTCCCTCAACGTGGATACGATCGTTTCCGACGAAACGGCCGCTGCCGATGTAGATGTCCACGCCTAATTTGGCATAGCGATGGGCGGAATCATTGTGACTGATCCGCGCGCGTAACTTCCTCATGCGCGCCATCACGGCGCCGAAGTCATATGTCACGCCGGCAGGAATCTCGAGGCCGAACTCCTTGGCGCGCCGGAGGTCGGCCCAGGCCCTGGCCGCTCGGATCACGCCTTTCGACGGCACGCATCCCACATTCAGACAATCTCCACCCATCAGATACTGTTCGATCAATGCGACTTTGGCTCCCAGGCTTGCGGCAATGACCGCCGTGATCAGTCCGGCCGTGCCAGCTCCGATGACCACGATGTTGTAGCGGCCGGTCGGCTCCGGGTTGACCCAATCGGGAGGATGCACATTGGCGACGAGTTGCTGGTTGTAGACGTCGTTTGGAAGAACCAACGACTGCTCGTGCTTACTCATTTCGATGATCCCTGGCAGAGGCTTCATCATACGTAACACCATTCGTTATGAGTTATCGGTTGATCGATGACCTATTCATGACGCTGGTTTGGCTGCAAACCGCTTGTAGACAACCGGGACGAGAGCGAGCAGGCCTAAGAGGACAAAAGCTCCGATCACATTCGGCGACGCAATTTCTTTGAGGGAGTTGATGGTGCCGAGTTGGCGTCCCGCATAGGCGTACACGAACGACCCAGGAATGATGCCGAGAGCCGTGGCTCCGATGTACGTTCCCGCGCTCACGCGGGTCAGGCCGGAGACCAGATTGACCACGAAGAACGGAAAGAGCGGAATCAGTCGCAACGTCAGCAGGTAGCTGAAGGCGTTCTTGGCGAAGCCTTCTTGGAAGGGTCTCAGCGATGTTCCGAACTTCTGCTCCACGGTGTCCCGCAACACATACCGTGCGGTGAAAAACGCGAGGGTTGCGCCGGTCGTTGCCCCGAGGTTCACGAATACTGTTCCCAGGACGGCACCGAACGTGAAGCCTCCGGCGAGCGTGAGAATGACCGCACCCGGCAAGGACAAGCCGGTGACGATCGCATAAGCGGCAATGAAGATGCCGACTGCTGCGACATAGTTGTCGTCCGTAAAGGCCAGCAGATGGTCTCGATTCTCTTTCAGCGCGTCCAACGATAAGAACCGCCCAAGATCGAAAAAGAAGAAGACCCCGATGGCTAGCCCGATCACCAGCGCGAGGATCACCTTGCCCGAACGATGCGCCTTCGTGGACGTAGTGGATGGCGTATCCTGGTGCAGCGGGGGAGCCGGATCGTGTGTCTCAATCTGAGGTCCGTCTGCGCACTGTATTTCCATCGATTGGGCTCCCTTCGTATTGTTGGGTGAAACCAGGTAGAGATTCGGTCGCGGCGCAGGTGTTCTGGAATCATCTTCTCTCAACATGGCTTCACAATACCCTACGTGCCGTTGAGATTCTGTGAGCCAGTTCACAGTGTGATCGATAGAAGCCAGCCAGGATAACCCCCCCCCATAACGCACCGTGATTGTGGAGTTATTTCACGGATATCTCAGTCGGATGACAGTACCTGCTTGGGAAAGACCGTCCGACCGCAAGAACCTCCCATCAGGCGATCTCTTGCCTTATACGGGAGAAATCTCTAGATTGTCGTTCTGAACCGTCAGGAGATGTGATGGAACAGCCTTCTTCCTCCACGAATAAGCTGTGGTACCTCAAGCATATTCGCTTGTTCGACGGGATCTCTCCATCTGAAATGCAGGAAATGGAGAAGATTACCCGTATGGAAGAAGTCAAGAAGCGCCAGCCTCTCTATCTTCCCGGTGATCCAAGCAGCAACGTTTATCTTCTGAAAAAAGGGCGTGTGAAAATTGCCAACACGGCATCGAGCGGAAAGGAAGTCACATTCGACATCCTGGAGCCGGGCGAAGTGTTCGGTGAGCTGGAGGTGTTGGAAGACGCTCCTCGCTCGACATCCGCGGAGACGCTCGATGACACGCTCATCTGCGTGATCCCACGGAAAGACTTCGACCAGTACCTCGCGATGCATCCGAACGTGACAGTGAAGCTGACTAAGCTCATCGGCCTGCGACTGCGAAAAATCCAGAGTCGCGTCGAAGATCTCGTCTTTCGCGATGTACCGGCGCGCTTGGCTCATCTCCTTGTCGAACTCAGCAAGAGCGACGGCGTGAAAGAGGTCACCGGTATACGCCTGAAGGCCAAGTTGACCCACCAGGAGATGGCGAACTTGATCGGCTGCAGTCGCGAAACGGTGAGCACCATTATGGGACAGTTTCGGGATCAAGGGCTCATCCACATGGATGGACGAACGATCACCCTTCTGAAACCAGAGGCTCTTTCTCACCTCGCTTCCTGACCATCCTCTTCTGCTCTTTAGTCAATAGGTTTCTTGCGGGTGATGGGAGCAGACGGTGCTCCCATCACCCGCAAGGACGTGGGTTCGTTGCCTACGATTAGGATCGAGGTTTCAGAAGTTGAAGCGAACGGGTGATACCAAAGATAAAACTGGTTCCTTGCGCGAGATTGTTGTTGGCATCCCGCGCCAAGGGGATTTGGGTCATAAAGTACAATGAAGTCGCTTCCGTATATCGCGACTTGAACAATTGCCCAATGTCGAGTTGAAATCCTGGCGTATAGGCAAAGAAGGTCGATCCGGTATTCGGCACTCGGCGATCGAGGATACGAGGATCGATCACCGTCGGTTCTTCCCCTGAAAACGGTGCGGCCGACTGCTCCAGATTTGCCGTGACATTGTCCTGCGTGAGATAGCGGAAGTTGAATTGATTGATCAGCACAAGCCATGGGGTCGTGACCAGATTCACTCCCGCGTTGAACTGGTATTCGTCTCCAAATTGATAGCCATCCCGATTCCGGAAGGTATGGCGATAGCTGGCGAACGCGAACTGGCTCAACCGGTAGGGTATCACTTCATAGGTCTGGTAAATCGAGCCGATGAGACCGACATTCCCACGCCCCAATTGCCCCGGCGATTCCAAAATCTGCCCTGAGCTATCCCGTGCCTGGGTATCTCCGGTCGGCAATTCAAGGCCGAACCCCATGACGATATTGTGGCGAAGAGTCGGCAACACGTTGTACTTGGCGGTCATCCGCACGTCGCCGAAGCCATTATCCGAAAAGTTGACCGGCTCGCCGGCCTCGGTCACCGACTCGCCGAGCCCGTCGATGTGCATGTGCGTACGCTTGAGATAGGGCACGGTCAATTGAAAAGCAAGTCGGTCCGTGACGCCATAGTTCAAGTCGAGCGTATAGCTCTGTGTGATGGTTCGAACTTCCTGGTGGTGATCTAAAATCAACCGTTGCTGAGCCTGATTCGCCGCCGGAATAATCCCCGTGGCGCCGCTGAGCAACCGCATCGGAGTATAGTTATAGATCCCACTCACCGTCAGTAGGCCTTGTGGCGGGACCTGTTGCTGTGCTCCGATCACCACAAAGCAGCTGACGGCGCCACAGGAGGCAAGCGTCTCCGATCGCACAAATACGAGGGAGAGGACCAGAAGGAAGAGAAGTGACACAGGACGAGGGAATCGCATGGTACTGCTCCTTTGATAATCGGCCTGACGTCTTCCGTTAACACGAAGACGCACCGAGAGAATGACGACGCCCCCTCACGATCCTCTCTGGATGGACATGCCAGGGGCACGGATACCACTCTATGCGAGGTCGCAATCGGGCTGATGTACAGATGTGGCTGAACCCAATCAGACCTCGGAGGGCGGTCCTCGGGTGAACGGGTGAGATGGCGGGACATTCCGCGTAGGGGACGGATGATTGGAGTCGAGAGCCGCTGCCGCTGTAAGCTGAGCGGCGGTAAGGGAGAGGGAGGTATTCAGGGTCTGACCGGCCGCACAGAACCAAGCACAGAGCGGACTCGAATGGCTGTTCGAGTGATGGTTCCCGTGATCGAACTCGTGCACAATTAGATGAGGGCTGGCCGAAACAGTCGAGGTGAGCAGCATCCCTGCCAGCACGATCATGAGAGGCAATCGGAATCGAGCGGGCATAGGCAGAAAGGTTTTCTTAGTCAACAGAACCGTTTCCACGTAAGGAATCCGTCAGCTTCGTATCGTTCTGTCGCTGTTCTACGAGAGATAGAAGAAAAGAACTGTGAGGTGGATCACACTTTCAGACCAACCCCAGCCTATCTGCACTCTCATCCATGAGCCTGCAGGGAGTGATGCGAATATGGTTCAGTGGGCGATGATCTGCGAGACTTTTCCTCAATTGTCCTGATGCCGTGAGAGAACCCGTCGTTCGGCCTCGATCCAATGCTCGACGTCGTGCCCCATGCCCACATCCGCCCTCGCAGAAAAGCTGATAGGCGAGAGCGCGGATAGCTTCTTGAGATACTTCACGGACCGTCCCGGACGAGTTTCTTCTCGTGGCGTCCTTTTTCTCTTGGCTCATAACCCCTCCTTCTTTGTGTAAGATGGCCAGGTATTCCCTATTCCATGTCTTTCTACCTGACTGCTCCGCCTGCGGTTGTAAGCTGCCTCACAACGATCAAGAGAGTTCAGCGAGGCTATGGTCTAGGGCTGAAGCGTGGCAGATGGTTGAGGAGCTTCCGAATCGATGGCAGTCAGCGGTTAGGGAAGGCCGATAACGCTAGGAGGTGCTGGCGACTGAGGCGGGCACAGTCAGTCTGTCGCCTGAAGCAGGTGCGCCGGGATGCAATAATCTCAGCTCAATGGTCCCCCACACGAGGAGCAGGGGCCTGCTGGAGTTGTCTTGACGGCTCTCTCCGGAGAGACCACCGGACTTCCGCCTTGCATGAATTCTACCCAGCGTGCGGTCCGATATCGGATCATCAATTTCGGGATGAGCAGCAACACAGCGACCATGGCGAGGCCGAAGACGATCAGCACCCATTCTCCCGAGACCACATGCTCGCCCGCAGAGGTCAGCAGAAACGTTGGACCGATCATTCCCAGCAATGTCGCCGCAGCGAACGCCCGCAGAGACATGTTGGTCAATCCTGCCCCATAACTGACCAGGTCGAACGAAAATATCGGAAGCAATCGGGATAGAAAAACAAAGAGGGCCAGGTGGCGGTCCGAGCAACGTTCGCAAAACGAGATGTCGATTCGGAGAAGTTTGGTCAATGCCTCTCGTCCCAAGAACCGACCGATGAGAAAACTGACAATGGCTCCAATCTCCGCCCCAATGACCGCATACATCGTTCCCAGAGTCGCGCCGAAGGTCGCCCCTGCGGCAAGATCCAGGGGCAAACTGGGAATCGGACTGATCACTACAGCCATCGCCATGAACAGCATGAGCAAAAATGGTCCGAAAGGCCCGGCTGCGCGGATCTGATCGGCGATTCTCTCGGGCCTCAGCAGCTCTCCAAGATCAAACCAGGATCCCGCTGCGTAAGCGCCGACCAGAACGGCGAGAAGTGCGCCTAGTTTGATCCAGCCGGTTCTTGTGGCCGCCATGCCGTCTCCCGTTCTATCAAAAGTACCCTGGTGTGAAGAATGAAATCCCAACATAGGGCAGTATTCCGTTGATCCCGGTGTTTCGGTCACCGAGATTAGCGTTGGAAATGTGGTGCAACCGCACGCCCATCGTCCAGATGATCCGGTCCGTCACAAAATAGTGTACCCCCGGGCCTGTCTCCAAGATGAATTCGAACTGCGTGCTTTGTTCCGGAATCCGCGGCGCCAAATTGGTCCAAATCATGCCGGCGCCGGCCTCCCAGAACGGTATCCATCGCCCGAACGACAAGGAATTATATTTCAGGAGGAACGACCCTCCTGCCGCTTCAGCTGCAAACGGTTCGGTAAAACGTGCAAACACTGGTTGAACGAGGAATTCGACGTTGCCTTGCCACCAGTTGCTTCCCAGCGGATCTGTGAGCACTATTCCCACGCGTGGCATGACGAACACGGCGCTGCGATTAGAAGAGGGGCCATTCCCAACTACGGTCGTGCCCTGCGCATAGCCCAGCGCACCACCGAGTTCGATTGAGCCTTTTGACATCACGTCGCGAGCTTCGAAGGTGACTTGAGCTTCCACCACACTGCCATCGATCCAGAACATCACGATCATCAGTACCGATGCTGGGAGGATGGCCCCGACGTGGCGACGCCTTTTATCTATCGAATGCTCCGGAGTCTCTTGTACACCCGCAGCGTGATCCCAACACTCCCACTCAATCCTGCTTTGCATCACCTCGCCTCTCAACATTTCTATCCATCATTGAATGGTGGCATGCTACGGCACATTCATCCCGCAGGTCGGTGAGATGCCTTACAAGAGGATGGGAATATGTTTGAGGAGAAACGGTGGCGAAGACCGGCCGATGAACGAATCACCCTGCAGGCGCTCACTCATCGGCTCGAGGCGGGCGTGACAACCTCCATCGCTCGAATTCATCACGGGAATGAGCCTGCCTCATCGGCAGGTCATCATGGCTTGTGTCAGTAGTCATACCGGCGGCGCAAAACCCGCGATATCGATGACGCCGTTCCGTGTGGCTCATTCAGATACCGCCGCTTCAGCAGAGATCGTCTGTCGCCCCTCCAGGAGATGCATTATGGCAACAGCACCCATCAGTAACCCTGCGTTCCAACGGCGAACGAGCCGAAGATAATTCGCATCCCCATAGCTAGGATCCAGGCGAATCGCCTGGCGGTAGTATTGGAGCCCCTTATCGACGGAGCCAGCGGAGAAGCATCCTAGCCCCAGGCCGGCCCAGGCAGCGGCGATAGAAGCATCTTGGCTCACTGCGTTCTGCCACTGCTCGATGGCGGACTCCAATTCCCCGTATTCGAACAAGCTGAAGCCGAGATTGCTCCTGGCTACTGCATTGTTCGGGCTCAACCGGATGGTCGCGGAGAACTCTCCAATGGCACCTGCGAAATTCCCTTGAGCGTGCATAGCCATCCCCAAATTGTTATGTGAGGTGGGGTTTTCCGGGTCGAGTTGAATCGCCGTTCGAAGCTCCTCGGAGGCTCGGGGGATATCTCCCAGCAAAAACAGCAGCGCCCCCAGCTTGTTATGCAAGTTGGCTACTTCGTGTATGCCGTAGGTGATGTTTGTCTCACCATGCTGAATCACGAGTTGGTCGGGGCTTGATACAACCGAACGGGTCGCACACCCGGCACTAATCAGAGACAATCCCGCAAAAGCTGAAATAATGTGAGTTTTCATCATATCGTCCCCCTATCAGTCACCTGGCCTGAGTAAGTCAGGTTCTTCGAGTTGCTCAATAATCCCGGATGGATGACCAAAGACTAAACGGCTTTTTGGATCAACATGAAGTCCGACATTTTTATTGGTTGAATCCAACCGGACCAAACGAGGATCAACTTCTCCGATTCCCGCTTCCTTCCTTGACTCTCGCAAGAAGACACGTCATTCAAGGCCTACCTCTCAACCAGCAGTGCCAAGATGAACAGCTTGCCGATGATATCCAGATAGGTTTTAAGATCCTGGCCGGATGTGGGACCGTTCCTTACCCGCACATCTCTGAGAAGACGTACGAAGGCATTCCCGTCCCGAGGCGGTGCGTGTCTTCCAAGGAGGTGATGATTCGTCGGAGCATCGGGTGTTCGGAAGGCTAGACGGGTCTCTCCGTTTCCAATGATCGTGTGGCCTTCGATGGGAAGAGCCCCTTCGAGCACCTCAGTCTCTACGACGCTCCGCACAGGGCTTACCACGTAGTAGGCCTTCACCAGCGTGGCGTTGAGCGTGTTGGCCAGATCGACCTCGGCTTGGCTGACAGCTGCTCCGCCCAGAAGCCCATGCCTTACGAGACGAATGTCTGAGCCAAGACTCGCGAGGGTCTCGCCAAGGCGCGACCCGACTTCTCCCAAGGGTGGGGAATACCACCTCAAATCAGTGGGAGCAAACACCAACGCTTCACCTTGGATCACATGATCGGGGTGGCCTAACTTGAACGTCATGGAGGTCGGCGATTCATGACCGCCAAGGTCAATCAGTGATCGATAGGCCGGCAGGTTCTTGTATGTCTCGTAGGGAATGATGTCATAGCCTGCGGCCTGTAGGTCTTCCACGAGTTGTGTATAGGCCTGATCGGTCAGTGCTTGCATCCGGTCTTTGTCGAGGTCCAGGAGTATTGCTTGGTGAATCTGGGGGACGGTGTGGACCTCCCCTGGAACCTGATGGCGTTGCCCGGCGGGTAAGGGAACGAGCAGTTTCGTGTCGAATTCAATCCCGAACGAAGTGATGGCGAGTCTTCGATTGGGCAGGTGGCCCACCCCCTCTGTTTCAATATACCGCTCAGTCTGTGCCACGGGCGGTGGCTGGTTGGTGTAGGGACTCGTCTTGGCGCAACCGGAGACCGATGAGCCAATCAGGAGCACAACGATCACGAGGAGGGTTTTCATTGGAGACCTCCTTTCGAGACGTCGATCGAGTGCAACTCGGTGTCTGTCGCGGATGTCGTTTCACGACCGTCTCCACTCCTCAAGGCGGAGTGAACACCAGCGTGTCCGGGTGAAACGCGTACCAGGCGAACCAGAAGGCCGTCACGGAGGGGATCGCCTTCCCTTCTTCATCGAGCACCGAGGCGCTGCGAGACGCTGCGTTGAAACGTACAGTCAGGCGCTGTCCGTTCACCTGGTCGACTAGTGGCGACGACACTTTTTTCAGTTCCAGAAAAGGATAAGCTTTGGTGACGCCTAGGATCTCGATACCGACCACCCATTCCTTGGGATGGTAGCGGGAGTCGACATGGGTGGTGTCGAAGAACAGCTCCGAGCGTTCGCCATATCCCGCGTACGGATCGCGGTCGTAGTTGCGAAATGAACCGGTTCTCGTCGAGAGAACGACGGTAGACGGGTGGGCGGTGCGCCACTCCCCCCATGTCGTATGTTCCAGGACAATCGGCGAAAGCTTCCTGCCAGTCAGCGGGCCTGCAACCGCGTACATACCAACTTGCGACCAGAGGCTCTCCGTCTGATGGTCGTACATGAGTAGGTCGCTTTGATAGAGCAAGCCGGATACGCCGAAGGTATGTCTTCGCCCCTGTATCGCGGCCTCGAAAGCCATGCCGGTGCCACAGAGGGGGCAATAGGTGACGACGACAGATTTCCCACCGATCGCGTCGTTGACGATTTCATGCCAATTGAGAATCTTTACCGGATAGGCCTTAGCCTCCTGGCCTGCGGCGAGCCCGAGTACTCGATCTTCATCACGGAGGAACGTGGCCTCCGAGGCGGATATGAATGTGGGAGTCAGAATGGCCGGAATGCCGTCTTTTCCAGGGCCGCCATCGACGAGTTGATCTAAGGGGACGCTGTGGTGTGTCAGATCAAAAGTGGTGGTGGGGATCTTTCTGAAGCCCAACCAGGCGACGAAGATCACCACGGTGCCAGCTGTGAGAAACAGGATCCAGCGCCACTGCGGAGAGGTGAGACGCTGCCACCAGGTCCTATTCATCGGCAAAGCGAATGTCATCGGTGATCATCCAGGTTGTCAGGCGCCTCCGTGACCTATTTCGTCTGTCTCAGTGTGAAGAGCCGCAACGTCTGAGAGATATCGGCTGAACGCCTGAAATATCCCAATCAAGGACAGAATGATGTCACATCGCTGAGGGCTCAACGGACTCAAACGAAAGGCATTGGGGAATGCGCTGATCAGGTATGTGCCACTCCTATTTGTCGTGATGGCCAACGCGACCATTTGTCTGGTTCGAGTATCAAGAGCTTCAAGATCGACAGCATCCTTAAAGAGCTCCCAAGCTGCGTCGAGATAGGCGGGCATTCTCTCCAGCGCGGTGAATAAGTCGGGCACGAATGTAGTCCCCAATGTCTCGGCAATGTCCCGAAACACCGTCTGCACGGCCAAATGGCGTGAGCCTTCAGCCTCATGTTGGAACAATTCCAACGGCTCGACTGTTGTCTTTGAAAAAGCCGAGTTGACGTGCTCCACTTTGTTTTTTCCTGCCGTCGGGTTCACTGGTCGCACATCCGAATGGTCTCCAATAGCCATTCTCTGCTCGGTGTGCCGAACACGGTCGCCACACCATTGATCGCGATAGCTGGCAGAGCCTTAAAACCAATTGCCTTCGCTTCATTCACTGAGAGCGGATGAACCGTCACGGTCCATGTTGGATACGTCACCTCTATGTCCTTTGCGAGTGAGAGAATTGAGTGGTGTGACAGGCACCCGTCATGGAAATACAAGTCCACTCGCCGCATGTGCGCAGCATAGACCGGTCCGGTTAATGGAATCTGTAAGCTGGATCACAAGGTAGAAATGGTCGCTCAGATCAAAAGGTAGGGATATTCCATGCCGTTGAAACTCGAAGAGAAAGGGGGTGGTGAGTGACCACCCATGGGGTACATGAGCTTCCCAGAAAGACGAAACGAACGACCACGACACGAATAGGCGAGGCGAGCGTTTCCCCCGACTGGTCAGGAGGTGTCGTGAAAATCAGACTTCTCTAGATAAAAACCCTACGTGTTCCCGGCGTGTTCTCTTGAGAGCCAAATTGGCCCAAATTCCCCTCACTTGGCCTGAGCTAAACTGAACCCGTCAAATACCAAAACCCTGCTCCTGGAGCGATGTTTCGCTGTTCTGATAAGGGTTTAGGTGGAGGGCTCGGAGAGGATTACAAAACCGCTGCTCTGCCGATTGAGCTACGCCAGCTTCCCTGATGCGGAGAGGTACATTTCTACAGACTCTGCGCTGTGAGGTCAAGTATGTCAGGCCGGGTCTTCTGAGAGGAAGGCTTGGAATTCCGATCGAGAGCGCCTCATGAGGCGCATGTTCAATAGTTGATATGACTTGCTTTGGCTTGCGCAGATTATTATTCTAAGCCCGCAGATAATTTCGTATTCCAAATAGAGCGAGATGGAACACGTATGAGCCAAGTTCACGTGCTGGTTGTCGATGACGATCCCGCGCTGCGCGAGATTCTGCAGGAAGCGCTCATGCGGGAGAACTATACCGTGTTCACGGCGGAGGACGGGGCAGGGGCGATTCAGGCGGTCAAAGAGACCGTGGTCCATATTGTCATCGCGGATTACCAATTGCCCGATATTGATGGGATCGAGGTCATCGACCGTCTTTCCAAGCTTGACGCGAAGATCATTCCCATCGTGATGACAGGATTCGGCACGATCGAAACGGCCGTCCGTGCCATGAAATCCGGCGCATTCGACTTCATTACAAAACCGTTTGATCTTGAGACCGTCGCGGTGGTGGTGCGGAAGGCTGCGGAGTTTCATCGGCTTCGACAGGAAAACCATCTTCTGCGGCGGGCCGTGCGCGATCAATATCGATTGGAACAGCTGGTGGGAGTCAGCGAACCCATGCAGCAGGTGTTGGAGTTTGTGCAGAAGGTGGCCGACAGCGACAGCACGGTGATGATACAGGGCGAAAGCGGGACGGGCAAGGAGCTGGTTGCGCGGATGCTCCACTTCAACAGTCTGAGGAGAGACCGTCCGTTGGTTCCGGTGAACTGCGGCGCGATTCCAGAAAATCTGCTCGAATCAGAACTCTTTGGGCACGAGAAGGGCGCCTTCACCGGCGCGACACATGCCCGCATGGGCCGGTTTGAACTCGCGCATGGAGGTACGATTTTTCTGGACGAAATCGGCGAAATGAGCCTCCCGTTACAAGTGAAGCTGCTTCGCGTGTTGCAAGAGCGGGAATTCGAACGGGTGGGTGGAAACCGGACGATTCATGTCGACGTGCGGATCATTGCCGCCACGAATCAGGATCTGGAAACCATGGTCGCGGAGAAGCGATTTCGCCAGGATCTGTTCTATCGGCTCAATGTGATCCCCATTGTCATTCCAGCGCTCCGAGAACGCCGTACTGATATTCCACTCCTGATCGACCACTTTCTGGACCGATTCAATCAGAGCAAGCACACCGAGGTCGTCGGGCTTGATGATGAGGCGCGTCGACTGCTGACCGAATACGACTGGCCGGGAAACATTCGAGAATTGGAAAATATGATGGAACGGCTGGTTGTCCTCAAGAAGCAGGGCCTCCTGTCTTCCCAAGATCTTCCCCAGAAGATCAGTCGGAGGTCGATGGTCCCTGAACTGAAGGAACAATTCATACGACTGAGCGAGGATGGCATTCATCTCTCCAGAGAGGTAGAACAATACGAGAAGCACCTCATCATGGAAGCCTTGAGGAAAGCCAACGGGGTTACCTCGCGGGCGGCTCAACTCCTCCATCTCAACCGAACGACGTTGGTTGAAAAGCTCAAGCGCAGAGGCGTTGATCCACGATCTCAGGTGGAAACCCTTCCGTTGTGGCCGCGAATCTCCAGTCAAAAGATTGACGACCTCGCGACGTAGTCAGTGCCAATCCTGACGCGATCTTCTTCGCGGCACGATTCCTCCAGAAAAGCCGGCTGATTTCCTTGAAGTTTTTCATCAACCTCCGGGGCATGAGCTTTGCTCGTGCCCTAGTGCCGTGCGTCGACACTGCTTACGATATTGTCGGTTCAGCCTTTCGATTGCCGTTTGGATGGGATTCCTTCCTCTCGCGATCGGTGAGTCTATTCCTCCGACTTCTTCAAATCGCACAAACGGACCATCGGTTGAACGTTCGGCTACGGCACAAGCGCCGCCGTCGATTGAAAAGCTTGCGCACCCTCTGCCTGATGATGGGCCGAGACCGGAAGGTCAGTCCTCAGGGATTGATGGACTCGCGTGGCAAGAGGGGCAGTCCGCCTACAGACGGGGGGCTTGGGGGGAGGCGCGACGTTTTTTTGAAAAGATCGTGAACGATCATCCCGCAAGCTCGCTTGTCTCATCGGCAAAAGCGTTCCTGGTTGAGGTATCGCTTCGGGGTGAGTCTGCGGGGTACAACCGATCCGAGGCCATTCAGGAGTACAAGAAACTTCTGCGCGACCATCCACAGTCCTCCAATGCGAGGAGGGCGGAGTGGCGGATCGCCGATTTGTACTTTGAACAAGGGTGGTTTCAGGAGGCGCAAGCATTCTACGAACAAGCCATGGCTCATTCCGTCCATCTTCCGTTCGACGGGAATCGGGCTTTGCTGGGGCTTGGACAGACGTTCATGGCCACGGGGAAATGGCGAGACGCCGAGCACGCCTTTGCGGACCTCCGAAAACGAAGTGAAAACGATCATGTGCTTCAGGGCGCGACGGTTGGATTGGCCCATGCGCTATTCAGGCAAACGCGTCTTGCTGAAGCGCAACCCCTCTACGAGTTGAGCTATCGGCGCTGGCCTCATCTGGTGAAGGACGATTCTGTCACGCTTCAGCGGTATGCCGTGACGGAAGCGCAACTGCAGCATGATGTCTCCGCGCGAGACTTGATGCTCCTCTTCTATAATTTACATCCACGCCATGGGGACGCGCCGAGGGCCTTGCTGTACGTGGCTGAAAGTTTGAGAAGCTCAGGCCAGCGACCGCATGCTGAGTTCGTGTATGCCCTGATCCCGTCGCTGTATCCGCAAAGCCAGGTGAATGCAACGGTCAAGTTACGACTCGCCACGTTATTCACAGAGAATAATTTGGCAGCAGCCAATAAGATTTTGAGCCCGACCGTCAGCGCCATGCTTAACAACGTGCCTGTTTTGATTAAGACCGATCGCTCCTATCGAGCGATGCTGGAGGAAATTGCGATTCAAGAATCCGATAATCCTACAGGGAGCGAAGCGCTGTTTTACCTCGGGCAAGAGTACGAAAAGACGAACGATTTCAATCGCGCCATCCGCACGTACAAGGAAGTCACCTTTCGCGCTCCGAACGGAGGTGAGCCGTGGGCCATGAAAGCCGCGGCGCGGTTGTCGGCCCTCCTCATCCCCTGGATCGAGGCAGCGATCGCGTCGCGTGATGATTGGACGGTCGTCAGCCTGTTTCACCGGCACGGAGCTATGGCCGAACAACGGTACGCTCGTTCCCCGGTCCTGCTGGAAATCGCCGAATCCCATCGGCGACTGGGATTCGCGACAGAAGCGGTGCGGCTGTTTCAGCAACTGCTTAAAGCGCAGAGCGATGCGTCTCTATCCGAACCTGCCTTGATCGGACTGGGAAGGCTGTACCTGGATCAGCAAGATCCCGAGGCGGCCAGGAAAGTGCTTGAGCGATACCGTTTCCAGTTTCCCCTCGGGAGATACGAAGGGGAAGTCTTGCATCTCTTGATCGATGCCATGCGGCAACAACGAGATATGAAAGGCCTTCTCCATCTCTGCCGAACGTGGCTCTTGCGTCATCCGGCTCATCGCGAGCGTCCCGCCATGTATCTACAGCTGGCTAGGGCGCTGGGCGAACTGGACAAGCTGAGTGAGTCCGCCATTGCTTATGAAGAAGCGTTCAAGTCCGGCGCGCCACGGTCCGCCGGTACGCTGTTGTCTTATGCGGATACGTTGTCGCGTTTGAATCGGCATGAGTCGGCGATCGCGGCCTATCAATCGGTCCTGGAAAAGAAACCGAATGCCGGCCAAGCCGAATGGGCGCATCTGCAAACGGCCAAACATTGGACGGCACTGAGGCAATACGATCGAGCGACCGTGGCGCTGGCAGAACTCGATGCCGCCGACGATCAGACGATCAACCGCGTGGCCGCGTCCCTCAAGGTCAGCCTGCAAACGGCTCGACAATCTCAGAAAGCGAAGGGGCTGTGACGGACGCCATGACCGGCCAACCGGAAGAGCGGGAGTTGCTTCACGCCGCATTCAAGAGCTTTGATGAAGCGGCGCAGACATTGCAGCAGTCGTATCACGCCTTGACGGCACGGGTGGAGTCGATGGACGTCGAGCTGGCGCAGAGCAACGAGGCGCTTCGCCGGCAGCTCGGCGAGAATGAGGCCATGCAAGCACATCTCAACGGTATCCTCGAATCGTTGTCCACGGGAGTATTGGTAGTCGATGATCACGAGGTCATTGCCCACAGCAATCACGCCGCCGAGGCCATACTCGACGTCACCGGCGCGACGTTGCGCGACCGTTCAGCGTCCGAGATCCTCGCGGCGCGCGGTCTGAGCGTGTGTGATCGGCCTCAACGCTTTGGGCAGGCCGTGGTCTCAATCAGTCAAGTTCCGCTGCGCGACGCGTCCGGAAACGGATGCAGCCACCTGATCCTGATTCAAGATGTCTCTCGCCTTTATCAGCTTGAAGAGCAGTTACAGCGCAAGGATCGACTGGTCGCTATGGGAGAGCTCATCGGGCGGATCGCGCATGAGATCAGAAATCCATTGGGGAGCGTCGAGCTCTTCGCGTCCATGCTTCAACGGGATCTTCCTGCGGATTCCTCCGCCAAGCGGTATGCCGAGCAGATATCGCAGGCCGTCCAGTCGATGGATCGGCTACTCGCCAATCTCCTCGTCTATACCAGACCGGCGAGGATGGCTCACGGCTGGTATCTTGCCGAGCGCGTGATCGGCGATTCCATGAAGTTGGCGGCCCATGTGATCACCAAGGTGCCGGTAGAGGTTCGAACGGACCTCGATCAGGACATCCCGTCACTCTGGTGTCACGAAGGGCAGTTGAAACAGGTGATCGTCAATTTAGTCGTCAATGCCGTTCAGGCCATGCCTCACGGTGGTCGCTTGACGATCAGTCTCCGCAAGGAATCCCCACGGACGCTTGGGGTAGCGGCCGTCCGGTTGGCGGTGAGTGATACCGGCCTCGGTATCGATCCGGAGTACCGCTCACGTATGTTTGACCCGTTCTTTACGACGAAGGATGAGGGCACCGGTCTTGGTCTCGCCATCGTCCATGCGATCGTCGAGGCGCACCAAGGCCGAATCGATGTGGAAAGCACGATCAAGCAAGGCTCTACATTCGCCATCATCCTTCCGCATCCGTCGACGACGTCGACTTCAGACGAGCGTCGGACGTTGGAGCAGATCGAAAGCGAATTCGGTGAGGACGAACATGTGGATGGTGAGTTGGCGTTAACGGAGGACTGGGTTCATGAATGAACGGGAGAAGGACGGCCCTCTTATGGACAACGGCGAGGAAAGCGAGCGGATACTGATCGTTGATGACGACCCATCGATGCGAACGGCGCTGATGGAAACGGTGAAGCGACTCGGGTATTCACCCCAAGCAGCCGTTGACGGGAACGATGCCATGGAGCGCCTCGTCCGGTTTCGGCCTTGGTTGGTGCTGACCGATCTCAGGATGCCTCGGCTGAGCGGTCTTGATTTGATCAAAGAGATTAGGTCGCGAGCGCCACAGGTTACGATCGTCCTCATGACGGCGTACGGGACGATTGAAACCGCCGTTGAAGCCATGAAGCTTGGTGCGAGCGAGTACCTTCTGAAACCGTTTTCAATGGATCTCCTGGAGCGCATGATCGTGAGTCTTAAGGCCGGACGAGAAGAAGGGCTTCCGGCCCGGATGCCCGCCCAAGCGACGGAAAACCGAGCCATCTTAACCCAAGACCCAGGGATGGTCAGGCTCCTGAGTACGATCGAAGGGGTCGCCGCAAGCCAAGCGACCGTGTTGATTCACGGAGAAAGCGGCACGGGGAAGGAGCTCCTGGCGCGGTTCATCCATATCAGAAGTCCGCGGGCCCATCGGCCGTTTGTCGCGGTCAACTGCGCGGCGCTGCCCGAGGGCTTGCTGGAGAGCGAATTGTTCGGGCACGAACGTGGGGCGTTCACCGGCGCCTTGATCAGGAAAATCGGCAAGTTCGAGATGGCTCACACAGGGACGTTGCTGCTGGATGAAATCAGCGAGATGAATCTGCCCCTTCAAGCGAAGCTGTTGCGCGTCCTTCAGGAGCGCGAGGTGGATCGGATTGGAGGGCGCGATCCGGTGCCGGTCAACATCCGAGTGATCGCGACGACGAATCGGGCGCTCTATCGAGAGGTCGAGGCAGGCCGCTTTCGAGAAGATCTCTATTATCGGTTGAACGTATTTCCCATTACCGTTCCTCCGCTCCGTGAACGTGCAGTCGATATTCCTTTGCTCGCCCGACATTTTGCGGCTCAATCCGCCGCGAGGAACGGTCTCATGCCGCCGACTGTTTCGGAAGCGGCTCTGGCGCATCTTCAACGGCTGGCCTGGAAGGGGAACGTGCGGGAATTAGAGAATGTGATGGAGCGAGCGGTTCTTCTAGCGGGAGACGGACCGATTCTTTCCGAGCACTGTCCTGCGGAGACATCCGGCGACACGGCAGGCGTACCGCTTCGTGCTCAACAACCGGCCAACGGTTCATTGTGGGAGATGGAGCGGGAGTTGATTTTTAAAACACTGGCTCGTGTGAACGATAATCGTACGCACGCCGCGAAAGAACTGGGGATCAGTATCCGCACATTGCGGAACAAACTACGGGAGTATCGGGAAAGCGGGAGGCCATTGTCCATTCCCGCGCCATGAGCGCGGCAAGAATTGCCGACCGGTAAGTTTGTGCCGGGCAGTTTCTCTATATCAAGCGGAAAGGCTGCGTGGGACATCGAAAAGGGAGGGGAGCAATGCCGGATACGGATCTTAGTCTGAGCTGAATCGTCCGGCCAGGCATTGTGGTTGCAAGGCGTTAGAGAGGGCCCGCCGCGGTGCGGGAGAAGGGGCAGGAAGCGATGACGATCTTTGACCGAACCATGAGGCTGCTGCAGCGGACACTCGATCTTCGCAGCGCCCGGCAACGGGTGATCGCTTCGAATGTGGCCAATGAAGAAACACCGGGCTATCGGGCATCCGAATTGACCTTTACGGACCAATTGCAGTCTGCGCAGAAAGGACGACTTCCGATCGTATTGGCGGCGACTCAATCTCGGCATTTTGGCATGCGTGGGCCTCAGGGGGTCCAAGCCGTGACAGGGAGGCTCTCCGAAGTGCCGGCCGGGGATCTCCCGCTCGATGCCAACTCCGTCAATCTTGAACTGGAGATGGCCAAGTTGTCTGAGAATGCGATGCAGTACAACGCTGCCGCTACGATATTGGCTGCCAAGTTTCGAGGGTTGCTGAGTGCCATACGAGAGGGTCGATAAAGATGCGACTCGGCATTGTGAAGCGTGAAGCGTATCTCGTGAAGCGCAGGAAGGGACATGGCTCCGTTCATCGCTACTTTCGAGATGCGAGATTCGCTTTACGAGATACGAAGAACGGAACGCCTGGCGAGGTAACCTATTTTCACGGAGGACCATGATGGAGATGTCCGACAGTATGGCAGTCTCGGTGTCCGGGTTGGATGCGCAACGGCGACGGCTCAATGTGATTGCCAGTAATCTGGCGAACGCGCAGTCGACGAAGACTCCCAATGGTGGGCCCTACAAACGGCGAGATGTCGTCTTCCGCTCGACGGCGGTGCCCAGCTCGTTTCAGCGGGCCTTCCGTCAAGTCGCCGTCGGGCCCTCGTCTCGTGCCCTTGAAGGGGTTTCCGTGGCAAGAGTCGTGGAAGATCCCAAACCGGGACAACTGATTTATGACCCGCATCACCCGGATGCCGATGCGAAAGGATTTGTCCGCCTTCCCAACGTCAACGTTATGGAAGAGATGGTGAACATGATCGGTGCATCACGCGCCTACGAGGCCAACGTGCAAGCGATCAACGCGACGCGCGCCATGTGGAACAAGGCGCTTGAGATCGGGAGGTAGAAATGAGTCAGCTGTATGGTGTGACATCCGGCATTGCTCCCATTGCGGATGTGGTGCAAACAGGGGCGGCAGGAGGCGCCGGCGTTTCAGGAACATCCGGATTCCTGGATTCCCTCAAGTCGGCCATCGGGAAAGTCAATGATGCGGAGATGGAAGCCGGTCGCGCCATCGACACCCTCATGACCGGCGAAACGCAGGACGTTCACCGCACGATGGTCGCGTTGCAACAGGCAGACGTCTCGTTTCAACTTATGATGCAGATCAGAAACAAGCTGGTTGCGGCGTATGAAGAGATTCAACGGATGCAGGTGTAATTCATCGAGCAGAATGGGGGTACGAGGCTGGTATGTTGTCTAAGTTCACCATCAATCAACGGATGGTCATCCTCGTGGCCTTGGCGGGGTCGGTTGCCGGGCTGATCGCCCTGACGCTCTGGACCCAGCAGCCGGATATGCAGGTGCTGTTCACCAACCTCGGTAGTGAAGATGCGGCGGCCATCATCGATAAGCTCAAGGAGACGAAGGTGCCGTATGAAACAACCGGCGGCGGGTCGACCGTGCTGGTGCCGAGCGAACAGGTTCACGACTTGCGGCTACAACTTGCGACACAAGGGCTGCCGCACGGCGGCGGGGTCGGATTTGAGATCTTCGACCGCACCTCGATCGGCATGTCGGAGTTCGTTCAAAAACTCAACTATCGTCGCGCGCTGCAGGGTGAGTTGGCGAGGACAATCGCACAGATGCCGGAAGTGGAACGGGCTCGTGTTCATTTAGCCATCCCGGAACGGCGGTTGTTTGCGAGCGAGCAAGAGAAAGCGCGCGGATCCGTCATTCTGTCGCTGCGCAACGGACAACAGCTGAGTCAAGCGCAAGTCCAGGGAGTCATTCACCTTGTGTCAAGCAGCGTGGAAGGTCTCCAAGCTCGGGATGTGACCGTCGTCGACGGGCATGGTCGCATGTTGTCGGCAACGGCGACGGATGAGACATCCGGTTTAACCAACGCGCAGCTGGAGTATCAACGCACCATCGAAAAGGACGTGGAAACGCGCATTCAGACGATGCTTGAGCGGATCGTGGGGGCAAATAAGGCGGTGGTGCGGGTCTCCAGCCTCGTGGATTTTCGAAAGGTCGAGACGACGGAAGAACGCTACGATCCGAACAGCCAAGTGGTGCGGAGCGAGCAACGCGGGCAAGAAAAAGCCAATGGCTCCAACGGGGTCGGTGGCGGAGTGCCGGGTGTGCAGTCGAACGTCCCGCCGGGTACGGATCAGGAGTCGGCACAAACCAGTTCAAGCAGCAACCAAACGAAAAATGAGACCGTGAACTATGAGATCAGCCGTACGGTGTCGAAAATCGTGGAGCCCGTCGGGGTCATCAAGCAATTGTCGGTCGCAGTTCTCGTGGACGGCATGTATGAACCGGTGAAAGCCGGTGAAGGAGAAGCGGCGGACGTATCGGCCGCAGCACGAAAGTATATACCGCGTTCAGAGGAAGACCTAAAACGGATCGAGGACATCGTTAAAAAAGCGATGGGCTTTTCAGCTGAGCGGCAGGACCAAGTGCAAGTCGTCAACGTGCAATTTGGGACGGGGCCGGATGAATCGCAAGGCATGGTGGCCGAAGCCGCGGCGGATGGGCGTGCGGCCTGGCTGCCATATCTTCGTTATGGCGTCGGAATCCTTCTGTTTGCGGTGATCTTGTTGTTCGTCGTTCGCCCGTTGCTGGCCATGTTGGGTTCGACGACCGAATCACAGCAGACCGATTCGTCGGCCTCCGCTCTTCCGAGCGGGACGGGAATGGGACCAGCTGCGTTGGCTCACGCTCCGGACCACGCGCAGATCATCGACATGGCCCGAAAGAACCCTGACACGACGGCGGTGGTCGTGAAACAGTGGCTGAAGAGCCCGACGTGACACAGGCATGGCCAAGAATCTGACGGGTGAACAGAAAGCGGCCATTCTGCTTCGGGCCATCGGCGAAGAGGCGGCCGCCCAAGTCATGAAGCAACTTGATCCGAAGGAGATCAAGAAGCTCGGAGGGTTCATGAGTGGGACCGCACAGATTTCTCGCGACGAAGAAGAGGCGGTCATTTCGGATTTTCAGGTGGCGAGTGCAAGCGGTGGCGTTCAGTTTCAGGGGAAAGAGTTCATCAAGACGGTGCTGACGAAGGCGCTTGGACCGGAGAAAGCGGCCCGCATCATTGAATCGATGACGCAGAGAAGCTATCCGGGCCTGGAAGCCTTGAAATGGGTGGATGTGAAAAGCCTCACGCAAATGCTGAAGGTCGAACATGCCCAAACCGTCGCAGTTGTGCTGGCCCATTTGGAGAGCGACCAAGCCAGCCAAGTATTGGCGGCTCTGCCGGAAGACATGCGCGGGGATGTGGCGCTTCGGCTTGCGACCATGGAGGAAGTGCAGCCCGATGTCTTGGAGGAGTTGAGCGAGACCTTGCAGGAAACATTGTTAGCGGGGAAAGAAATGGGGGCACACAGCGTCGGGGGCGCGGAGGTCATGGCCAATATTTTGATGCGGATGGATAAGACCAACGAGGGCGGCATCATGACCAGAATTTCCGAGAAAAGCCAAACCCTCGCCGATAACATCCGGGCGCTCATGTTTGTTTTTGACGATGTCGTGAAAGTCGACGATCGCGGGATGCAGGAGTTGATGAAAGAGATCAGCAAAGAAGATCTTCCGGTCGCCCTCCGCGGGGCCAATCCGGACGTGAAGGAGAAATTCTTCAAGAATATGTCCAGTCGAGCCGCGGAGATGTTGAAGGATGATATGGAGGCGCGCGGACCGGTCAAGGTTTCGGACGTCGAGAAAGCGCAACAGAATATTCTGAAGGTCTGTCGAAAACTGGAGGATGAGGGGCGCATCGTCATCGCCGGGGTCGGGGAGGAGATGCTGTAGTGAACGGCGCGGTGATATCGGCGGGGGCATTTCGCGAACAGGAACTGAGTCGGCTACAGGGGACGATCCTTGTCGTCGATGATGACGAGGGGATTCGCAACTTCTTTCTCGAACTGCTCAGGCCGGAACGAGTGCCCGTGCGGGTCGCCGGCTCCGGGCGAGAAGCGATTGCGATGGTCAAGGAGATGGCTCCGGCTCTCTTGATCGCGGATGTCCTGCTCCCCGATCAAGATGGAATCGCGGTGCTCGAGGAAGTTCAGAACATTGATAGTCGGATCATCGGTGTCGTGATGACGGGAGCCGCGACGGTCGATCTCGCGGTTCGCGCGATGAAAGCCGGCGCCAGTGATTTATTGATCAAACCGTTCCAATCCGAACTCGTGCGAGGGACCGTACGACGATTGATGGAACTCCATCGGTTGCGAGCCGAGAACACGGTGCTGAAGCGTGCGGCTGTCCAGTCCGGTGCGGTGCGACTGCACTGTCCTCCGCTGCAGACGTTTAGGGAAGACGGATCGGTAGAGGATCATGACGGACCAGCCGAATATGAGCGTGGCTTCGTAGACGGACAACGGAGGATGGAAGCAGAGCGTCGGCAAGATCTGGTCGTCTTGATCGATGCGGCCAAGAAATTTGACACGGCTCGTTTCGAACTGCAGAGGTCGGTTGAGGATGAGGTGATTGCCCTGTCGCTTCAGATCGTCTCCAAAATTCTTCATGAGGCGGCGGAATCGAACCGAGCACAAATCCTCACACAGGTACAAGACGCATTAAGCGCCGTGGGAGAGTCGGATGCCGTGCTGATACAGGTGCATCCGCTCGATGCTGCCGTCATTGAGAAAGCCCGGGTTAAACTGGCGGGTGAACCGGGTACTGCGCTGAAGTTGACCATCGAACCGGTGGCCGCGCTCCCGCGAGGAAGTTGTCTGGTGCAGACTGCTATCCGATTGGCGGATGCGTCTCTTGACACGCAGTTGTTCCGGTTGGGCGACGCCTTGAAAAACCGGGCTTATCGTGAGTCTTAGTGATCTCATCGAAGACGTCAGCCCGATTGAAGTGTCGGGCAAAGTCGCGCAAGCGGTGGGAATTGTCGTGGAAGGGTATGGGCCGATGACGACCGTCGGAGAGCTCTGTCGGATTACTCGTGGGGTGGGTGATGGACCGATTACCGCGGAGGTGGTGGGATTCCGCGGGGATCGCCTGTTGCTGATGCCGCTTGGAGAGATGCAGGGTATCGGCCCGGGAAGTCGCATTACCATGACCGGCCATGTAGCCGACCTGGCTGTCGGGCCGGGCTTGTTGGGGCGTGTCCTCGATGGCTGCGGGACTCCCATCGACGGCAAGGGCATGCCCGTGACGCATACCCGATATCCGCTTTATGCCGAGGCTCCGAATCCGCTGCAACGAGCACGTATTCACGCTCCGCTTGATCTCGGTGTCCGTGCGATCAACGGCTTTCTGACCTGTGGGCGTGGCCAAAAGATGGGAATCTTCTCCGGTTCCGGCGTCGGCAAGAGTGTGATGTTGGGGATGATCAGCCGCTATACACAAGCGGATGTCAACGTCATCGCGCTGATCGGAGAGCGAGGCCGGGAAGTCAACGAGTTCTTGGAGCGGGATCTCGGCCCTGAGGCGCTGACGCGATCCGTCGTGGTCGTGGCGACTTCCGACCAGGCGCCGCTCATCCGGCTGCGGGCGGCGTTGGTGGCGACGACCATTGCGGAGTATTTCCGTGACGCGGGTAAGCACGTCCTGCTGTTGATGGATTCATTGACGCGATTGGCCTACAGCCAGAGAGAAGTCGGTCTGGCGATCGGAGAGCCTCCGACGACGAAAGGGTACACTCCGTCCGTGTTCGCGTTCTTACCGAAGCTCTTGGAACGTGTGGGGACGGGACCTGGTCCGGGCACCATAACCGGATTGTACACGGTCCTCGTCGATGGAGATGATCTGAATGATCCGATCGCCGATACGGTCCGGTCGATCTTGGACGGCCATATCGTCTTGTCCCGCGAGCTGGCGGCACGCAATCATTTTCCCGCGATCGATCTGCTCCAAAGCACCAGTCGTGTCATGCGAGACATCGTCGGCCGATCGCACTATGATGCGGCCAGGGGTCTTCTGGAATTAGTCGCGCGGTATCGACAATCCGAGGACCTGGTTCTCCTCGGAGCGTATAAACCAGGCATGAATGCGGTTCTTGATCGCGCGGTTGATGCACAGGATGCGATCAACGGGTATTTGCGCCAAGACATCGAAAAGGGGGCCGGCTTTGCGTCGTCCGTGGAACAGCTTGAGGCGCTGGCCAAGCAAAAGGCATGAGCCTTGACTCGTTACGGAAGGTATGCGGACAGAGGGTAGAGACCCTCATGATGGAATTGGGCCGGATTGCGCAATCGCTCTCTCGCAGCGAAGAGCGGCATCGTAGGATCGAAGCGGAGATGCAGGCGGATACTGATCGGTATCGTCAACACACACGGCAAGGTCTCACGGTCGAGGCGCTGCTGGAGTGGCAGGCGCGTATGGATGCGCAGCACGCGACCTTGCGCCAGGTACGCATCGAAATGGAACAAACGGCTTTGTCGTGGGGGCGCACCAACCATCTCCTGGTCGAAGCGAGTCAGGAATGCAAGGTGCTTGATCGTATCATCGAACGGCGCAAGGCGGCCGAACGCGCCAACAGAGTCCGTCAAGAGCAGCGGACAATGGATGAGGCCGCGAGCCGCAGGTATTTGTCCCGATGAAAGCGTGGTTCATGAATCCATCTCTCACCCAACTCAAGACCGAACGGGGCGGGGTTTTTGGCATGAGACTCGACGGCTCGACGTCGAGACCGAATCTGCGCTCCCCGCGTTTGAGACTGGTCGGAGGACTCATCGTGTCGACCATTCTCTTTTGGGTCATGGTGCAATTGGGGCAAGCTTCCTCTGAACCCAAGTCCAAAGCAGCGCCGATCTCACAACCGTCTTCGACCCAGAATGTGGCGTCTCCTGTTCTGCATGGAGAGGACAACGAATCGGGCGATCAGAGCGATGCCAAGTTATTCGCGCCGCCTGCGAGCCAGGGTCCGGCCATTGACGTTCCACGCGAAGTACTGGAGCTGCTGGACCAGCGTAAACGCGATCTGGATCGACGAGAAGAGGCGATTCGTCAAAACGAATCACGGCTCATGATCGTTCGGACCCAGATCGAGGAGCTGTTGGAGCAGAACGAGGCGTTGGAAAAGAAGGTTCAGAGCGCGCAGGTGAAGACGGAAGACCGCGTTGCGGCTCAGCAGACCAAGGCCCAGGTTGAAAAGGAACGGCTGGTGCAAGAAGAACGGACGCGGCTTGCGAAGATGTACGAGTCCATGCCGTCTGAAGACGCAGCAGCTCGGTTGGAGCGCATGCCGGATCGACGGGCAATTGAAATTCTGCGGCTGGTCAAATCAAAGACCGCCGGAGCGATTCTCGCCCAGGTCAAGGCGGATCGAGCCGCCAAACTCACCGAACAGTTGTTGGCACAGATACCGTAGCACATTCGCTCAACACGTCACCCCAATTAGGATTCGCAATCATGTCGTCCCGTTGCGTTCCGGCTTCCCCTGTCGCGGAGCAACGCAATCGGTTGCTCCTGTCCGGTTACTTTTGCCTACTACACGATAAACTTTTCCTCTCTCACCGCTGATTCCGTGAACTCCATATCATAACTACTCGATAATCAGCGCGTTCTTGGGAGGGCAGGGTGGCATGAGGATTGTATTGCCCCCCCATGGTGAATCATCACGAGGACCGACGTACATGGCATTCATCGCGGCTGACATACTAGCCACCCTCTCAGGACCTTCCGGAGAGAGTGGTGTGCGAGCAGTTCGAGAAACGCCTGCGAACCGTTCGATCGGTGATCGAAAAAGTTTTTCGTCGGCATTTCGGACCGCTCGGAGCGAAGTGGGGAAGAGTATGGTCGGCGAGGCGGGCGGTGCTCGATCAGTAGACAAGGTCGATGCCGACACTGCTGCAAAGGAACCCAAAGGACTCACTGGATCGACTCGACCAGAGCGGTCGCTTGCTCCCTCGCAGGGAGCGGAAAAGGCAGGAACCGGCGGCAACGATGACAAGTCAGCCGACATGACAAGAGCCGACAGTAAATCTTCATCTCAACAGCATGATGGTGGGGCTGATTCTCAGGGGCAAGGACCTGTTCCGATAGCGAGTCTTATGTCTGCTCCAGCCCAGCCTCAAACGGCTGACCAGCCCGAAGTCCAGATTGAGACAGAACCACGCCTGATCAGCGACGAAGCGAGCGCAGACGGGCGTTCGCAGCACCCATTGATATCCCACGAGGCGATAGAATCATTGTCACCTCCTCCGGAGGTCGGCGGGAACCGCTTCGTTTTGAGTCGTGTGGGGTATCCACCTGAGTTTTTCATCACTCGGCAATCGGATCCGGTGGAGCCTCAGGCACATGATGATGAACCGAAATTCCAGGGCGCTGCGCACGGGTCGGAAGAGGTGATCGAGACCGGTGGCAGAGGTGTGGCTGATCGCGGGGGGGCGGTGTCTCTCGATCAGGACAGGATTCCTCGTGTGCCTCTTTCTCCGGAGGATCCGAATACTCCGATCCAAGGCATTCAGGCTCCTGTCGGGAAGGCAGTGTCGGACGGGAACGGTATGGGCACCAACGATGAGACGACGAACCAGGAAGGCAGGCTGATTGATGCTTCCGTTCCCAATCAGACCGTCGGCTCTGTGCGGTCTCTCAACGATCAGGGTGGTGCACTCGGTGCGAGCACGGAGGAGTTTCCCTCGCAAGGACAACAGCCCGATCATGATGCGCCCGAGCAGTTCAGCGAATTGTGGTCTCATCACAACGGCCGACAGATTGGAGCTGCTGAACCAAAGACCTCTCAACCGTTCGTCGTTGATTACACGATCACACATGGATCGGCGACACCCGGAACGCCTAGCCAGGCCATCACCGCTCCCGGGGCTCCCGCTACAACGTCTGGTGCCCCTCAGGTGCAGCCTGGTGTGCCGATGGAGGAGATGGCGCGATCGACAGGAATTCCGGGCTCGCGATCGGTCGTCGTGAATGTGGCTCAACCAGACTTAGGGCATGTGAACATTCGTGTCGCCATGACCAATGACGTGGTCCATACCTATTTGTCTTCCGACAGGCTCGAAGTCGGACAGTTCTTCATCAACGGTCAGGATCGTCTGCAGACAGCGTTGCAAACAAGCGGATTGGATCTGGGGCAGTTCCGTGTCGACATCGATCGACAAAGCGGCGGCCGTTCCTTTCAGCAAGGTTCGTCTCAGGAGCAGGGACAGTCATGGAGCCAGAATGCGCATGGCATGGGACAGGAGCCTCATTCGGAGCAGCAGGGCCAAACGCGCGGCACACAGCACGGCCTGTTGAATGTGGTCGCTTAGGCATGAACGGAGGTCATGGACATGCTTGATGTATCAGAACTCACCTCGGTCGGGACGACGGCCGCTGCGGAACGTACGGGGCCTCGCCCGTTGGGACAAGATGATTTTCTGAAACTGCTCATCACACAACTCAAGAACCAGGATCCATTGAAGCCGACCGACAATACGGAATTTGTCTCGCAACTCGCGCAGTTCAGCCAGCTCGAACAGAGCGCCAAACAGGCTCAGCTCCTCCAGCAGAGCCTCGATGCACAAACAGCGTCACTGCAATTCACGTTGTTGCCCATGATAGGTCGGACGGTCACGATCGGGCAACCGTTGGTTCAACTTGGAGATGCCCCCGCGGCCTTCGGCTATACACTGGACAAGGATGCTCAGAAAGTGCTCGTGAGCATTCAGGACCACCAGGGGCAGGTCGTGCGGAGCCTGGAGTATCGCGATCAACGCACAGGCGTCCACGCGGCGGAATGGGACGGCAAGGACCAAGACGGCATCGTCATGCCGAAAGGGCTCTACCGATATGTCATTTCAGCGCTGGATGTCGAAGGGAAGGCTGTGCCGGTGGAAGGGCGTGCCTCACTGACGGTTTCCGGAGTCCGCATGGAGGAAGGGCGAGCGAAGTTGCTCGTCGGCGATCTGGCTATATCGCCGTCTGCGATCGTCGAATTGCGATAACCAAGAGGAGGATTGCATCGATGGGAATTCTGTCGTCGCTTTTTACGGGCGTCAGCGGGCTCAATGCGAACGGGAATGCGTTATCAGTCGTGGGGAACAACATCGCGAACCTGAGTACGGTCGGCTTCAAATCAAGCCGTTCCGTGTTTGCGGACTTGATCAGCTCTTCACTGGGAGGAGCGGGCGGGGCGATTCAGACGGGCTTGGGCGTTGCGCTCAACGGAGTTCAGGGGAACTTCAGCCAAGGCTCGCTCAGTACGACGAGCAACGCGCTGGACTTAGCCATCGATGGGAACGGATTTTTCGTTTTGCGTGATACGGCCGGCGCGACGTTTTATTCTCGGGCCGGGCAGTTTCATCTGAATGCGCAGAACCAAATCGTCGACCCCAGCGGGTTTCTCCTTCAAGGGTATCAAGTGAACACCAGCGGGTTGATCACCGCAAGCATCAGCGGGGTCACCCTTCCCACCACGACAGCGCCGCCGAATCCGACCACGACCGTCGATATCGGGGCGAATCTCAATTCGCAATCGACGACCGGGACATTCTCGCTTCTGGACCCAGCCGGCACGGCGAACTTTTCAACCTCCCTCACGGTCTATGATTCCGTGGGTAACAGCCATCTGCTCACGACCTACTTCACGAAGACGGCGGCGAATACATGGACCTATGACGTCCTGGGGAGTACGAACGAAATCGTCACCGGGAATTACGACGCGTCCAACGTCAATATCTCGTTGGGGCTTGTACGGTTGGCGTCCGGCTCGCTGACGTTCACGACATCCGGCGCGCTTGATACGGAAAGTGTGGTGACCAGCTATGATGACGGCACTCCGGGAGGAACTGCAGGAGGAACCGTGGGCCAAGCCCGAATCGATTTTCTCGGAGCCACTCCGGATCAAACGATTACCTTCAACTTCGGCACGAGCGTGACGACTGACGGAGGCTCCGGGTTCGATCTCTCGACACAATTCGGAGCCGCGTCGGGTCTGGTGCAGCAGTCTCAAAACGGCTTCGGCGCCGGCGCGCTTCAAACGTTCAGCGTGGAGACCAACGGGATGATCAATGGACGGTTCTCAAACGGGCAAGTTCGTCCGTTGGCGCAGTTGGCGTTGGCGCGGTTCCCCGATCCGTTGGGGCTCGTGCGAACTGGTAAAAACACCTTTGCCGAATCGGGGACGTCCGGGCAACCATTGATCGGCGCGGCGACGTCTGCCGGCCTCGGGCGGGTTCTTGCGAACACCCTTGAACTCTCCAACGTAGATCTCGGAGAAAGTTTTATCGACATGATCGCCGCGCAACGAGGGTTTCAAGCCAACTCAAGAGTGATCACGACCTCGGATGAAGTTCTCCAGGAATTGGTCAATCTGAAACGATAGACGTTGTGGGCTTGGCCTGACGTGAGCACGTGAGTCAGGCCAAGCCCACTCGGCATCCTTCTCTCCAGATCCACCGCACGATCACTACAACGTCAGTTTCTTGACGCCGTCAACGAATTGCTTGACGAGCAGCGGAGAGACAGCCTTCCCTTTTTGATGATTGCGCCGTAACTCCGCGTCGGGCGCATCGATTGATGGTCATCAGAGTCATGGCGTAGACCGAGATAGTGGCATATGCATTGCAACCTCCCCTTGCTGGCCAACGAGTCACTCGAGGAGGAGTTATGGCAGATGCAGCCGCAGCAGACGAAAAAGCCGCAGTCGTGGCCCCCGCTCCCGCATTTCCAATCAAATTGCTCATTATTGTATCGGTCGTGGCGCTCCTCTTCGGCGTGGGCGGGGCGGTGGTGGCCGTGAAACTTCTGGGTGGATCGGACAAGAGTGCTGAAACATCGGATGAGCACAAGAGCGAGAGCGCGGCAAAGCCTGAATCACACGGTGGAAGCGGCGGCAAGCAAGGGCAGGTCGCGGCGCCGGGGGCCATGTTCGACTTAGATCCATTTATCGTGAACCTCGCGGATACGCCGGACGTTCGTTACTTGAAGATTACGATCAAACTCGAAGTGGACAATGAAGCGGTGTCCACCGATCTGTCCGCGCGAGTCCCTCAAGTCCGAGATGCCGTGCTCGTTCTGCTCAGCAGTAAAGACGTGAATGCCGTGAGAACGACGCAGGGGAAATTTCAACTTCGCGACGAAATCACGCAGCGGATCAACGGTCTCCTACCTAAGCCCGGCGTGCGTTCAGCGTATTTCACGGATTTTGTCGTTCAGTAAGAGTGCAGCTATGGAGAAAATTCTTTCCCAGGAAGAGATCGATGCGCTGTTAAAAGGCGTGGTGTCCGGCGAGGTGGACACGGCTCCCAAGGAGAACGAAGCGGTTGCGAAGGGTGTCACGCAATACGATTTGTTCAACCAGGAACGGATCATCCGCGGTCGAATGCCGGGCATGGAGATGATCAACGATCGATTCATCCGCCGTCAGTCCGTGGCGTGGACCAATATGTTCCGTGAGGCGATCGACTTCGTCGTTGTCGGAACCCAGGTGATCAAATTCGGCGAGTTTCTCAAAAAGATCCCGATGCCGTCGTCCTTAAACGTGTTTCACATGTCACCGTTGCGAGGCAGCGCTCTCTTCGTGATGGACGCGTTCCTGGTCTATTTGATCGTGGACTATGTTTTCGGTGGAAAAGGTCAGACGCACGTGAAACCTGAAGGACGGGATTTCACGCCCGTCCAATTGAGAGTCATCAAGAAGTTGCTCCTTCAAGCGCTGATCGACCTGGAAAAAGCCTGGCATGCCATCGTGCCGATGAAAGTGGAGTATGCGCGTTCTGAAAGCAATCCTCAGTTCGCAATGGTGGTCACGTCCTCTGAAATCGTCGTGGTCGTGACGTTGCAGGTCGTGCTGGGCGAAACCGCGCGGGAGCTGTACATCCTCTATCCATACGCGATGCTCGAGCCCGTCAAAGAAAAACTCTATTCCGGCCTGGTGACCGATCAAGTCGATCAGAATGGAGACTGGAGCCAGCGATTTCGTGAGCGACTGCAGGAATGCCTGCTCCCGGTCGCCGTGCGACTTGGAACGGCGACGGTGACGGTCAAGGACGTCATGAATTTCTCAAAGGGAGACGTGATCCTGCTTGATCAACGTCCGGGCGATCCGCTCGATTGCTATATCGAAGGCTATCATAAGTTTCAAGGGAGTCCGGGAATCTTTAAAGGCAATCATGCGTGCCGTGTGACTAAAGTGATGAACTAATCCTGGGAGAACGAAGAGAGCGATTATGGCTGAATCAGACCCCGCGATGCGCGCCGATCTCCATACGGAAGGAAAAACCACTCCTCAGCCGGCCACGTTTCCGACGGTTCAAGGCGGGGAAACGGGAGGAGCCCCGAAGAATATGGAGTTTCTCCTCGATATTCCCATGAGCGTGGCCGTGTACGTCGGATCTGCCAAGATGGCGATCCGCGATCTGTTGCAACTGGCTCAAGGTTCGGTCATCGAGCTGGATAAATTGGCAGGGGAACCGATGGAAGTCATGGTCAACAACAAACTGGTGGCTCGTGGCGAGGTCGTGGTCGTGAACGAAAAATTCGGCATTCGACTGACGGATGTGGTCAGTGCAGCGGAACGCGTGCAGCAGCTTCGTTGAACGGCGAGGGGAGAGCTCGTGATCGATCTATGGGATAGCCTATTCCGTACCCTCGTTGCCTTGGCCATTGTGCTGGCGTTGATGGGGATTGTGGCCGTCATTTTCCGTCGTCTGATGGGGCACCGCCTGGGGGCGGTCGGGGGGGGTCCGCTCGTTCAAGTATTAGGGACGGGATACATTGCTCCACGGAAGGCCGTCACGCTTGTGGCGGTCGCCGGCGAATACTTGATCGTCGGGACGACGGCAACCGATCTTGTGCCTCTGGGTCGCATCAACGATTCGACTCAATTGGCGGAATTGTTGGCGCGCACCAGGGAGGATCCGGCCACGCAAACTTCGCCGATGCCGGGTTCGGTTTTGTCGTCATGGCTTCGGCGTCGATACTTCGCCGCTGTCCGATACGAGAAGGACGTTCATGGAGCATAATCGAAAGCGTCAGAATGCCATCCTGTGGGTGAGCGGCGTCTGCGCGATGTTGTGCTTCCTAATATCGCTGTCGGATGCGGCGGCGAGTGGGCCGTCTCTCACGCTCGATTTCGGACCGGACGGTCCGAAACAAACCGCCGTCGTCATCCAGATCTTGATTCTCCTCACGGTGCTCTCCTTGGCGCCGGCGCTGTTCATCATGGTGACCTCGTTCACGAGGATCGTCATCGTGCTGTCGTTTCTGCGTCAAGCCCTCGGGACTCAATCGGTTCCTCCCAATCAGGTGTTGTTGTCATTGGCCTTGTTCTTGACGCTGTTCATCATGGCCCCTGTCGGGCAGGCTGTGTACAAGAGCGCCTTACAGCCGCTCATGGCCGAGCAAATCTCGTATGAAGAGGCATGGACAAAAGGGAGCGAGCCGATTCGTGGATTCATGCTGCGGCAGGTACGGGACAAGGATCTGGAATTGTTTATCACCTTGAGTCAAATTCCGAAACCGGAACGAGTCGAGGATGTTCCGACGCATGCCATCGTACCCGCGTTCATTCTCAGTGAGCTGAGGATCGCGTTCCAAATCGGGTTTCTGATCTACATCCCGTTCTTGATCGTCGACATGGTGGTCGCGAGCATTCTCATGTCGATGGGAATGATGCTCTTGCCTCCGGTGGTGATTTCTCTGCCGTTCAAGTTAATCCTCTTTGTTTTGGCCGACGGGTGGTATCTGGTCGTGGGATCGATGGTGCGCAGTTTTCAGTGAAGCCTGCATCGTAAAGCGTGAAGGGTGAAGTGATGGGAAATGACGTGAAGCGTCCGAATCCGGAGCGCTTCACGCCCTTTCACGCTTCACGAGATACGAAGACGAGGAGCGAACACATGACGCCGGAAATGGTGACCGAATTGGGCAGGCAAGCCCTGGAAACGACGCTGTTGGTGGCGTCCCCGATTCTCGGGCTGAGTCTGTTCATCGGGCTGAGCATCAGCGCGCTGCAGGCCATGACGCAGCTGAACGAAGCGACGCTGACATTCGTGCCGAAGCTGCTGGCGCTCTTTGCCGCCCTGCTGGTGTTTCTGCCGTGGATGCTGAACGTGATGACGACGTATATGGCGAATTTGCTCATGAATATTCCGAACTACGTGCGATAAGAACCGACGATGACTTTCACTCAGCCGATTCACATTCTGCTTCCTGAGTTTCAGGCATTCCTGGTCCTCATTTCCCGCATCGGCGGGCTGTTGGCCGCGATCCCTGTGTTGAGCGGACAAGCGGTTCCCGTGAAGGTCAAGATTGCGCTGATTCTCAGCTTGGGTCTGCTGCTTGCTCCGATGGTCCATCTTCCGAGCGTGCCGTATGAGCCCGTGGCCCTCGCGGCCGGGCTCGTCAGCGAAATGACGATCGGGATGGCGATCGGGTTGGCGGTCCGGTTGTTTTTCAGTGCGCTTGAGGTTGCAGGAGAATTGATCGGCATTCAAATGGGGTTTGGAGTCGTCCAACTGTTTGATCCGGCTACGGCGCACCAGATGCCCATCATCGGCCGATTCTTTACGTTGTCGGCATCGCTTGTCTTTCTTTCGTTGAACGGCCACATGTTTTTCGTCGCCACCATTCTTTCAAGTTATGAGGCGATACCGGCATTCGGGGCGTCTCTTTCGGGGGAAGTGGGAGATGATGTCTTGCGTTTGTCTCAGAATATGTTCGTGCTCGGCTTGAAATTGGCGGCGCCCGTGCTTGTCGTGATTTTCGTCATCAATATCCTCTTGGCCATGCTGGGACGGGCGGTCAGTCAAATCAACGTGTTCGTGTTGAGCTTTCCCGTGACCATCGCCGGGGGATTGGCGGTCTTGGCGCTCTCGATGCCGTTTGCGGTGGAGCTTTTGGCGCGTGAGTTGGAGCGTCTCCAGGTGACCATCGAGGCGCTTCTGAAAGCGTTAGGACATGGCTGAAGACAAATCGAATAAGACGGAGCCCGCGACTCCGAAACGAAAAGAGGATGCCCGCCGAAAAGGGCAGGTCGCCATGAGTCGCGACGTGTCGACGGCGGCAATCCTCTTAGGGGGCATCGGGCTATTGGCGGCGATGTTGCCGGTCGGCATTCAGCGAATGGCGGAGATGACGCGACAAGGGCTCACGCTTTCCTTCCCTGCCGAATTTTATGAAGGGATGTCCATTGAGCAAGTCTATACGGTCCTGATTCAGGCCGGGCTCACGGTCTTTTCGTTGAGTCTCCCGATCATCCTTGGGGTGCTTGTGGTCGGAAGCGCGGCCTCGCTGCTGCAAACGGGCCTGTTATGGAAACAAAACGGGCTGCAGCCGGAGTTGTCGCGGATCAATCCGATCAAAGGGTTATCCAAGTTGGCGTCGTTCCGGTCCGTGATGGAATTGATCAAGGGGCTGCTCAAGATTGCGATCGTGACGGGGGTCGGCATCTGGGTCGCCCGGTACGACATTCTACAAATACCCGGACTGATCGGGTTTGATATGGGTTCCGTCTTGCAGGTGACCGGGTGGTTGGCGTTGAAAGTCGGATCGGCCGTTGCCGGAGCGATCGCTGGGATTTCCGTGCTCGATTATTGTTATCAGCGCTATGAGTGGGAACGAAGCCTTCGCATGTCGAAGCAAGAAATCAAGGAAGAGCACAAGTCCACGGAAGGCGATCCGTTGATCAAGAGTCGAGTACGGACCGTCCAGCGAGAATTGACGAAGAAGCGCATGATGGCAGCGGTCAAGACGGCCGATGTGGTGATTACGAACCCGACACATTTGGCGGTGGCGCTGAAATATGACACGGCGAACATGTCTGCCCCGGTCGTCGTCGCGAAGGGATCGGCGCTGATCGCCGAGCGAATTCGCGAGTTGGCGCGTCATCATGGAGTGCCGGTCGTGGAAAACAAGTTCGTGGCAAGAACGATCTTTAAACTCGTCGATATCGGGAAAGAGATTCCCGCGGATCTCTATCGTGCCGTGGCGGAAATCCTGGCGTTCGTGTACCGCGCCAGAGGCGTGGCGCCGTGAGCGTCCGGTAAGTTCGTGCAACTATGGCAACAGCAACGGAACCAGTAAACGCCAATCAGCTCTTTAAGCACCCGGACATCATCCTGTCCGTCGGAGTTGTGGCCATTATCATGGTGATGTTGCTGCCGTTGCCGCGACTCATTCTGGATTTGCTGTTAAGTTTTGATATCACCCTCTCGGTCGTCATTCTGCTCGTCGGGCTCCAGGTACGGAGGCCGATCGAGTTTTCCGTGTTTCCTTCGATTCTCCTCATGATGACGCTGTTTCGGTTATCCCTCAACATTGCCTCGACCAGACTCATTCTGCTGCACGGCAATGAGGGGGTCGGGGCCGCGGGGGAAGTCATCCGGGCATTCGGAAACTTCATCGTGGGGGGGAATTACACGGTCGGCTTGGTCGTGTTCACCATTCTCGTCGTCATCAATTTTGTCGTGGTGACGAAGGGCGCGGGGCGCGTGGCTGAAGTGGCCGCTCGTTTCACGTTGGACGCGATGCCCGGGAAACAGATGAGCATCGACGCGGATCTCAACGCCGGCGTGATCAATGAAGCTGAAGCGCGCCGGCGAAGGCGAGAAATCATGGAAGAGGCGGACTTTTACGGCGCGATGGACGGCGCCAGCAAGTTCGTTCGGGGAGACGCCATCGCGGCCGTGATCATCATTCTGGTCAACATTCTCGGAGGATTGGCGATCGGCATTCTTCAGCAGGGGATGAGTCCGGGGTTGGCGGCGCAGACCTATACGCTGCTGACCGTTGGTGAAGGACTGGTTGCGCAGATTCCCGCGTTGATCGTGTCGACGGCGGCCGGTATCGTCGTGACTCGCGCCGCTTCGGATACGGATCTTGGCGGAGAGATGGCTCGCCAACTGCTGATGTCCCCCAAAGCGGTGGGCATCGCAGCGGGGATTCTCCTGACGCTCGGACTCGTGCCGGGTCTTCCCCATGTGGCGTTTCTGGTATTGGGAAGCGGCGTCGCATGGATCGCCTACCATCTGTACCGACAGGAACAGGATCAGGCAGTCCCGACACCGGCCCCCGTCAGTGCCAAGGTGGAAGAAGGCGTGACTCGCGTGACGCCGCTTGACCTCATGGAGGTTCAGGTCGGGTATGGATTGATCGGACTCGTCGAGGGCACGCAAGGGACCGCCCTGCTCGATAGAATCAAGGCATTGCGGCGGCAGTTTGCCGAATCGATGGGATTCGTCGTGCCGCCGATTCACATTCGAGACAACCTCCAGCTCAGGCCGAATGAATATGCCATTATCTTAAAAGGGGTGGAAGTCGCCAAAGCCGACGTGATGCCCGGCCATCTTTTGGCGATCGATCCTGGAACCGGGCAGCGAGGGTTGGTGCAGGGGATTGAGACCAAAGAACCCGCATTCGGCCTACCGGCGCTCTGGGTTCCTGAAGATGCTCGCGAGCAGGCACAGATTGCCGGTTATACGGTGGTTGATGCCAGTTCCGCCATTGCGACGCATCTGTCGGAGTTGATCAAGCGTCATGGACATGAATTGCTGGGAAGACAAGAAGTGCAAGCGCTGTTGGACGAGGTCGGCAATGCGCACCCAAAGCTCGTGGAGGAGCTCATCCCGGCCTTGCTGCCGCTTGGGACGGTCGTGCGTGTCCTCGGCAATCTCCTCAAAGAGGGGATTCCCATTCGAGACCTCCGCTCCATTCTGGAAGCGATTTCCGACCAGGCAACGAACACCAAAGACGCGGAGATCTTAACGGAGTACGCTCGGCAATCGCTCGCCAGGACCATCACCAAACAATATCAAACGCCGGACGGGACGCTACAGGTCATTACGTTGGACCCACGGCTCGATCGATCGTTGGCGGACCAAGTCGCGGCACTCCCCCCCGGCGCCCCGCTCAACCTCGATCCGACGTTCTCGCACAAACTCTTGAGCAACTTGAAGCAAGCGGCCGAGCGAGTGGCCGGTCGAGGGCAGCAACCGATCGTCCTCTGCTCTCAAGTCGTGCGGCGGCACCTTCGTCGGCTCAGTGATCGCCTCCTGCATTCCGTGCCTGTCATGGGCTTGAACGAAGTCGATTCGTTCGTTCGCCTGCAATCGCTCGATACCGTGCGAATCGATCAGGAACTGGCACAGCCATCGTAGGATAACTGATGAAGATAAAGATCTTTCACGCCGTGACGATGCAGGACGCCATGCGGGCCATCAAGGAGGAACTTGGGCCGGATGCCATCATCCTATCGTCGAAAGAGGTGCGTGAGGGAGGACGATTGTTGCGGATATTCAATCGACCGGTGTTGGAAATTATGGCGGCTGCCGAACAAGAGGCGCCGCAGCCGACACAGATGAAGGAGAACAGTCAGGCTGATGATCGACCCGCAGCGCCCAGCCGGTCTCACCCACCGTCGGCGGTCGCCTTGCAGACGTTTCAACAAACGTTGCACACCATCTTAGGTCCGAATCAGGACGGTATTCCTTCCTCCGGAGATCAACCGTCTCCCGCGTCGAGACCAATGCGCGTCCAGGCCAAGCGACAGAGGCTCCATCACCTTCGCCTGGCGGTGACCGAACTGACCGGTTTGCTGCAGGACCTGTCCCATGACAACGGTCGGACGGAGAGTCATTCCGTCTCACCTCTCCTTGTTGCCATGCGTCGTCCTCTTCTCGCGCGTGGGCTCCATCCATCCACGGTCGAAGTCCTTGTGAATGAGGCCCACACGACACTCATGCATGGAGGAGCCACCGACGATGAGACGGTACGAGACGCCCTGCGCCGAGCCATCGCGCGGCGAGTCACAACCAGCGGTCCCTTGCTGGGTGACCGAGCGCATCCCACGATCTGCCTTCTCCTTGGACCCAGTGGAGCGGGAAAGACCTCCGCCATGGCGAAGCTGGCCGGCTATTATCGTTCGGAGCATCGGAAATCCGTCGCGCTGATCACGTTTGATACGCGTCGAGACACAGCGGTGGAGGAGTTGCGGCGCTATGCCAAGCTTGTGGGGGTACCGTTCGCGTGCGCGCTGTCGGCTCGGCAGGTCTCCGAAGGATTGCGGCGCCATACACGGAGCGATCTCGTGCTGATCGAGTTGTCCGGGATCGGACAAGATGATCTCACGTTGGCCAAAGAACTGGCGCGTCTGCTACCCGAGGAGACGGTCACGACACACGTGGTCCTCCCGGCCTTTACCGGAGTGCATGAAGCTCGTCGTATCACCGCGCGTGTCGGCGATCTCCCACGCTTGCGTCTACTGTTTACGAAGATCGATGAAACGGAGTCCCTCGGGATGATCTTTGAAGCGGCGCACCAGGTCGGCATTCCCCTTTCGTATTGGAGCGTCGGACGACGAGTTCCCGGGGATATTGAAGCCGCCTCATCGGAGCGCTTGGCCGCGCTTCTCACGGCGCAAGAATCTTCCGGCGTTCAGATGGCCGGGCGGCAATCGGTTCAAGCATTGGTCGGCACTCCTGCCATGACAGGAGTCGGAATTCACCGCGGATAACTGGCTGGAGGTCACGATATGCAACCCAACATGCGAAGGTCTGTCCTTGTGTCTGAAGATGCGGATGCCGGAGCTGAGCCGCCGACGCGAGTCATTGCCGTTGCGAGCGGGAAGGGTGGGGTCGGGAAAACCAACGTCGTGGCGAATCTTGCGGTTTCGCTCGCCAGGATGGGCAAGCGGGTGCTCATTTTGGATGCCGATCTGAGTCTTGGTAATCTCGATGTGCTGCTGGGGTTGGTCCCACAGCATACCATCGAAGACGTCCTCGTCGGCACGCATACGCTCGCCGAGATCTTGCTGAACGGTCCGTCAGGTATCCATGTGCTGCCGGCCAGCTCTGGCGTTCCTCGCCTGACATCATTGACGGAAGCGCAACAATTGATGATTCAAGAACAGTTGGCCGATTTAGCCGCCGAGATGGATGTGCTGTTGATCGATACCGGGGCCGGGATTTCCCCGAACGTCACCTTTTTCGCCTCGTCGGCGGATGAGACGATGGTGGTTGTGTCGCCAGAACCCACCTCGCTGACCGACGCCTATGCCTTGATCAAAGTCTTAGCTCGCCAGTATCGCGAACGCCGATTCAAGGTGCTTGTGAATCGGGCCAAGAGTCCTCGGGAGGCATCGGAGGTGTTCGGGAAGCTCGATGTGGCGGTCGATCGGTTTCTGCATGTGGCCGTCGAATTGGTCGGGTCCATTCCCGACGACGACTATGTGCATATGGCGGTGATGCAACAGAAAGCGGTTTCCGACATGTTTCCCGAAGCGCCGGCTGCTCAAGCATTCAAACGGCTTGCGCAACATGTCATGCAATGGCCGAAGCCCGGCATTCCTAAAAGCACCGTGCAACTCGTCTGGCAACGATCTGCCACGCATGTCGGCAACTGAGAACGGATCTTAACGGAACACCTATGAGAAACACTGCCGTATCACGTGAGCGCAAATCATCCTTGACGGAGGGATCCAGAAGGGAAGAGCTTATCAAAGAGTTCGCGCACGTCGTTCGTGCGATGGCTCATCGGCTGGCCTTTCGACTTCCGGCGTATCTGGACGCGGAGGATCTGATCTCGGTCGGCACGATCGGGTTGATGGATGCCATGGATAAGTACGATCCCTCTCGGGAGGCGAAATTCAAGACCTATGCGGAGTTTCGAATTCGTGGGGCCATGTTGGATGAGATCCGCTCGATGGATTGGATTCCGCGATCAGTGCATGAGCGCCTCGGGTTGCTTCAAAAGACGCACGTGACGCTCCTGAGCCGACTGGGTCGTCCTCCACATGATGAGGAAGTGGCGGCGGAGTTACACATGTCGATGGAAGAGCTGGACGACTTCATCACACGCGCCCGGGGCGCAGTCATGATCAGCGTCGATGATTTGAGTCTGCATGAACCGGATGGGCATAAGGTCGTCAAGATGCTGGCCGATACCCATACTCCCGATCCGCTCTCTTCCTTAGTCAACGAACGCGAACGCGAATTGATCGCCACGGCAATTCGGCAACTGCCGGACAAGGAGCGGCTGGTCTTGACGCTGTACTACTATGAAGAGCTCACCATGAAGGAAATCGGAGAGCTGATGAAGGTGACCGAATCTCGTGTGTGTCAGATTCATACGAAGGCCATCATCCGTCTCAAGGCGCATTTGCAAGCGGAAAGTCGATAACGGCATCCCCGGCCGGTTCTGTTGCCCATTCCAAGGCGGCTTTGCGCCCGTCCGCTTTCAAGCGTGGCTCCGTCTTCCGCTGCCGATAGGAAGAATTTTCACCATATGGGGGAAAATAAGACCCAGACTCGTGGCGGCCTGGGCACTATCCGACTCGGTCATCTTCTCTCAGCTTCAATTTTCACTTGAATTCCGCAGATCCTGACCATTCAAAAGAAGAGTTCCGATCGAGTAATCCTGGCACGGGTGTTGCTGTCCTTCTCGATGAATCAACAAGGAGTCGGCAGTATGAATCGAGGTATCTACCCCATTTTGTCCGGAGCTCTGGCGCACGAGCGTCGGATGCAAGTGTTTGCCAACAACATGGCAAATGTGAATACCGCTGGTTTTAAGCAAGATGAGCAGGCGTTCAAGGCGATATTCCCACAATACCATGCGGTGATACCGACGGGCGGTCGAACCGGAGGGTTGGCTCAACAGATGATGGCCAGGCCGTTTGGACCAACCGAACGCGTCTTTGTCGCACCCCACCAGATCAAGACCACGTTTGAAGCCGGGAGGGTTCGATTGACCGGCAATCCGCTGGACATCGCCGTTCAAGGTCGAGGGTTTTTAGAGGTAGAGACCCCTCAAGGACTCCGCTACACCAGAAACGGTATGCTGTCTCTCGATCGTGACCGTCGGCTGGTCACAGGACTAGGCCATCCGGTGATGGGAACGAAGGGCGAAATCAAGATTCCTCCGGGAAAGCTGGACATTTCGGCTGAAGGAGAGATCAGGGTCGACGAGAAACCCGTGGCCACGATCAAGGTCATGGAGTTTTCGGATGAGGACATGCCGCAGAAATCATCGGATGGGCTCTTCTTGTCTGAAAAAGGCGCAGTCAGCAAGAATCCACAGATCCAGGTCGGGCATATCGAAGAGTCGAACGTCAACTCAATCGGTGAGATGGTCAAGATGATTCAGGGCATGCGCAACTATGAATCGACGCAAAAACTGATTCAGACGCTTGACCGGATGGCTGAGATCGCCATTCAAGATGTTGGTCGAGTGCTGTAGCGCCGTGAAACGCATCTCGTGAAGGGTGAAGCGTCCAAAGGGGACGAGAGACGCTTCACGAACGACGAAAGACGAGGAGGATTCCCATGATTCGCGCTATGTGGACGGCCGCAACCGGCATGACGGCCCAGCAGATCAATGTTGACACGGTCGCTCATAATCTTGCGAACGTCAATACCAACTCCTTTAAGAGGAGCCGCGCGGAGTTCGCGGATCTCCTGTATCAGATCCAACGGCTTCCGGGCACGAATGCTTCGAACGTCGGGGTCTTTCCGGTCGGAATTCAAGTCGGTGCCGGGGTGCGTCCGACGACGGTGGCGAAGGAATGGTTGCAAGGTAATATGCGTCAAACGAATAACGAGACGGATCTGGCGATCGACGGCAACGGGTTTTTTCAAGTATCACGTCCTGACGGCACCATTATGTACACCAGAAACGGCTCCTTCAAACGCGACAATGTCGGCAATCTTGTCACCGGAGACGGAGACCTCCTCAACCCCGTCATTACCATTCCTTCCGGCGCACTCAAGGTGGATATCGGTCAGGATGGAACCGTCTCAGTCCTGCTTCCGGGAGTCACGCAAGCCTCGCAAGTCGGGCAAATTCAGCTCACGCGATTCGATAATCCGTCGGGTTTGGTCGCCATGGGGAACAACCTCTTTATCGACAGTTTCGCGTCTGGACCACCGACGCAGGGGACGGGCGGATTTACCACCGGGTTCGGCACGATCCAACAAGGGTTTTTGGAAAGTTCCAACGTCAATCTTGCCGAAGAAATGGTCAATATGATCATTGCTCAGCGCAGCTATGAGATCAATTCCAAGACGATTCAGGCGTCCGACGAAATGATGGCCATCGCCAATAATCTCCGACGGTAAGGAGCACCGCGTGACCAGGCATTTGATCATGATCCTGCTTCCACTCATCGGGGCCTTCTGGGCCGAGGTGACGGTCATCGCCGGCACCGGTGCAGACGCGCGCCCACCTGACGCGACGGCACAACCGGCTCTTCATGGAGAGCGCGCAACCCGTGGGGAGCCAAAGGGCATAACCCAAGTGACCATCGACCTATTGGGCGTAACGGTGCAGAAGTACCTCGAGGACGAGTGGAGGCAGAAAGTGGCGGCGGTGTCCGTCACGGTTTTGGAACCGACTGATTCCGTGGCTCTTCCCGGCGGCGCAGCCGAGCTACACGTCATTCCTAGCCCCACCGAAGGCGGTCCGGGGCGGCGCATGTTTCGCGTGGCGGCGACCAACGGCAAGGCCAGAACCATCATTCAAGTGGTGGCAGAGGTGACGGCGATGATCGAAGCGATCGTTCCCAACCGATTTCTTAGGGCCGACGAGTTGATCGACGTCGGAGATACGAAGACTGTACGGATGCGGGTGCATCAGGTGAATCATCCTTTTATTACGGCCGAAAGCGACGTCATCGGGATGAGTGCGGCACGACCTCTTCCGCCGGACGTGCCGCTGCGCCACGCATTCGTCAGACTCCCTTTGGTGGTGAAGAAAGGCGATCGGGTCCTCATCGAAGCACAACGTGGAGGCCTATCCATCCGCACCTACGGCATTACGAAATCGAGCGGACAGGTCGGACAGACCATTACGGTTGCCAATCTCGACTCCGGCAGGGAGTTGACGGCCAAGGTGATCGGTCCGAGCCTTGTTCAGGTGGAGTTTTGATGAGGCGAACGATGCCGTTCGTGAATCGTCTGAATCCGAAAACGAGATACGCTCGCCTCGCGGACTCATCGACGCGGGCTGAGTCGGCGAAGGGGGCTTCACGAGGGACTGTTATGGCCGATGCGGGCTATCGAGTGTGGCCGGTGGCGATGATGCTCCTACTCAGTGCGTGTTCCAGCCCGCCGGCTGTCTCCAGCAAAGTTGTGGTCGCTCCGCTGCCTCCTCCGAAGACCGTAGGATCTCTTTGGCAGGAAGAAAACGGACGGGCGTATCTTTATGAAGATCTCCGTGCCATGCGCACAGGCGATATTCTCACAGTGAAGATCGTTGAAAATCACAAGGGGTCAAAATCAGCCGACACGGCGGCGCAACGCGAATCGTCGATCCAAAACAGCCTTGTCGGCAGCGGGATGGGCTATATCGGTATTCCGGGCATCCGATTCAGCGATGAAACACGTCGCGGTATGGGAATCAATGCCAGCGCCAATAACAAATTTGGTGGGAAGGGCGCCACAAGTCGGACCGGGACTCTCACCGGAACAATCTCCGCAATCGTCACCGAGGTGCTGCCGAACGGGGACCTTCGCATCGAGGGGAGGAGAGAGGTCTCCGTGAACAGCGAAAAACAGTTGATGAGCATCGGTGGAATCGTGCGTCGGGTCGATGTCGATACCAAGAATACGGTCCTGTCGTCCGCCATTGCCGATGCCAAGATCGAATATTCCGGTCTTGGCGTTCTCGACGATGTTCAGCGGCCCGGGTGGTTTGTTCGCATTCTTGATTGGATCTATCCATTTTGATGAAATAGGCAGAAAAACATGCGTTCACGATTGTCGCTCTTGATCAATCTGCTGGTGCTTACCGGGACACTCCTCTCTCCTCTCACGGCCGATGCCGTGAGAATCAAGGACATAGGCGTCATCGAGGGAGTGCGCGAGAACCAGTTGCTCGGCTATGGGTTGGTGGTGGGTCTCGACAGCACCGGAGACCGAGTCATCGGCGGACAGTTTACGATCCAAGCGATGATGTCCATGTTGAACAAGATGGGGGTCAATCTCGTGATCGACCCCATTCAATTGCTGACGAGAAACATTGCATCGGTGATGGTGACCGCCAAGCTCCCTCCGTTCTCGAAGCCCGGGATGACGCTGGACGCGGTCGTGTCGTCCATGGCGAACGCCAAGAGCCTGCAAGGCGGTACGCTCCTCCTGACCCCGTTGAAAGCCGCCAACCAACAAGTCTTTGCCGTGGCGCAAGGGCCGGTTTCCATCGGCGGGTTTTTAGGAGGCAGCGGAGGAGCAGGGGGGGCCACCGTGGTCAAGAATCATCAGGCAGCCGGCGTCGTGCCGGGGGGAGCGATCATTGAGAAAGAGCTCCTCGTCAACATCGATTCATGGGAAACGGTGTCGGTACTCTTGCGGCAACCGGATTTCACCACGGCGATTCGGACGGCCGAAGCCATCGAAGGGGCGTTCGGGAAGGGAAGCGCATTCGCGGTCAACGCCGGATTCGTCAGGGCGACGATTCCACAAGCCTTTCAGGGTCGTGTGGTCGAGTACATCGCCTCGATCGAGGGGCTCGATGTCGCGGTCGACACCGTGGCCAAGGTCGTCGTCAATGAACGGACAGGAACGGTCGTGCTGGGCGAGCATGTGAGGATTTCGACTTGTGCAATTTCACATGGCAATCTGACGATCTCGGTAAAAAATACGTTGAACGTGTCGCAACCGTCGGCTCCGCTCATCGGTTCGGCTGCCGGGCAAACAACCGTCACGCCGGATGTTCAGACTGAAATAAAGGAGCAGGAATCGCGTCTCATCGTCGTGGATGAAACGGTGACTTTGGGAGAGGTCGTGCGAGCGCTCAATGCGGTCGGAGTGACTCCTCGGGATCTCGTGGCGATCCTGTCGGCATTGCGCGCATCAGGATCTCTTCAGGCGAATCTTGAGATCATTTAGGTCACGGCATGACGAATAATGTCAAATACGCATCAATAGACGGTTCTCAATGGCTGTCTTCTCCGGCATCAGTACATGGGCTGCAGGATGTCGGCACCCGAACCGGTCATCTTGACGACCGACTGAACGCCATGAAATTGAAAGGTACTGCTGAGACTCGCGAGCAGTTGGTTCAGGCCGGTCGGGAGTTTGAGGCCTATTTTGTCTCATATTTACTGAAGGTTATGAGAGAAACGGTTCCCGACGGCGCCATTGGGAACAAACAGGGGGCCTACTTTTACTCGTTTTATGATGAGGCAATCGGGCTTCGCGCAGCAGAATCCGGCGGGATCGGCATTGCTAGAATGGTGCAGGAGTATGCAGATAGACATTTTCTGGTGTCTTCAGTAGAGCGCTCAAGTTCTGTCGAGTAGGAGCCGATAAAGATCACGATCGGGGTAAAGGCCATGATGCCTGTCGGCTTGTAGGGCGACCGAAAAGACCCGAGAAGGAGTGAGGATATGCAGATCTCAGGTCATGGGAAGGTTGATCATCTGGCAAAGGTGTTGTTAGGGCTTCACGAAGCCGAGAGCTCCGGATCCCGACAAGCAACGGCCCACACTCAAGCGGGAAAGGACCAAGTTCAGATCTCCACCCAGGCGAAGGAGCTTCAGCGCATTCGCGAACTGGTCAATCAGCCGGATGCTGAGCGGACTGAACGAGTAGAGAGCCTCCGGCGCTCTCTCGAGGGCGGCACGTACGATGTCAACGGCCGTGCCGTCGGCGACGCCATGGTGAAACAGGTTCTGACCGACGCGATACTCTAAACCGCGTCCGTTCCGTGTTCGTGCGACAGCAACGGACGGAATTCCGTTCTGGCCTATGGATGGGCAGGTTGTCGATCGTGAATGACTCACGCCTTCTTGATCAATTACTCCAACTCCTGGGTCGTGAATCCGAGCAATGCGAGCTCCTTGCGCAAAACATTCTCCAAGAGCGCGAGGCCATCAGGCGTATGGTGCTCCACGAGTTTATCGCGATCAATCAAACCAGAATGTCGATCCTTGAGCGCTTGAGCGGGCTGAAGGAAGAGTTCGACGCGTTCGTGCGAACTCTCCCCGCTGCGTATGGCCTGCCGGAAACCGGTCGAGCGCTACCTGACGTTCTCCGACGAATGAAGACGCCCCAGGCTCAGGCCGCCTTGGAACGGTATGAGCGACTCGCAGATCAGGTTCGAACGGTACAACAGGATATTGCGGTCAATGGGTTGCTCGTCAAGAACATTCAGTCGTTTATCGTACGGGCGTTGGAAGCTCATCGTCAGCCTGGTCCGGATAGCGACGGGTATTCGATATCTGGCGCTCGGAACACCGGCGGCACGACGGCGACGCTGATCAGGCGTAAGGGGTGACGATCGATGGGGATCAGCGGACTGCTCGATGTTGCAAAGACCGCTCTTTTTACGGCGCAACAAGCCTTGACGGTCACCGGCCATAACATCGGCAATGTGAACACACCTGGTTTTTCGAGACAGCAGGTCATTCTGACGGAGAACCGGCCTGCCGATGGGAGTCCGGGGCAGGTCGGCACCGGAGTGAAAATTGCCGAGATCCGGCGCGCTGTGGACGTGTTCCTGAACCGGGAGTTGGCCAAGTCTCATGAAGACCTGGGGCAATTCACCGTGGCTAGGGACGAACTGAGCAGACTCGAAAGTCTTTTCGCGGATTCTCGTGGGCAGGGCTTGTCCGGGAAGTTGAACGAGTTCTTCAAGGCGCTACAGGATGCAACGACGACACCGTCTCAAATCGCTCCGCGCTCCGTGGTCCTTGCGCGAGCCTCGACCTTGTCGAGCGCGTTCCAGCAGCTTAATACGGACTTGGTCAAGACTCGTCGCGCCGTTGATGTGCAGGTCGGCGTGACGATCAACGAGATCAACAGCCTGACGGGCAAGATCGCCCAGTTCAATGCCCAGATCAAATCCGCCGAAGTCAGCGGTCAGAATGCAAATGACCTCCGCGACCAGCGAGACGTGGCCGTACATGAGCTGGCCACGCGAGTCGAGGTACTCTCCCTCGACCGTCCGGACGGCACGGTTTCAGTATTCACCGCTCGCGGACTCGTGTTAGTGGATCAAGAAACCACCCGCAACCTCGTCGGAGTCGAATCGCCCGACAATCACGCCCTGCTGGATATCGGGTACGATATCGGAGGGCCTCAGCCATATGTGATCAGCGATCTGATCGGAACAGGAAAATTGCGTGGGCTCCTGGATGTCCGGGACCGGACGATTTCTTCCGTCCAACGAGGAATCGATGCTCTGGCGGGCTCTCTTCTGACGGAGGTCAACGACATTCATCGCGCGGGATACGGCCTAGATGGCTCGACCGGCCACGATCTCTTTTCCGGCCTATCGGTGGCATCCAAAGCACTCGCCGCCAATACAGGAACCGCTTCGATCGGGAACGGGTCGATTACCGCGCCGAGCCTCCTGACTTTCCATGACTATGAGATTCGATTCACGGGACCGAGCGGGTACGCGATCATCGATGCAACAACGGGCAGCGGTATCAGGGGAAACTACACGGGAACGGTGCTGACACCTCCCACGGTGGACGCGCCCGTCACCATTGAAACCGGAGCGAACGACACGCTGGTCGTATCGGTGGACGGTACGACGTCAGGAACGATGACGCTCAACGGTACCGGATCACCGGGGCTGGCCTATGCCTCAGGCGATGCCCTGGCCGAAGAGCTTCAAAGTAAAATCAATGCCGACTCCACACTGGCCGCAGCCGGACGTCAGGTCACGGTGTTGTTTGATCGCACGACGAATCGACTGGTCCTGCGGTCGAATTCCCTTGGCGGGGCCAGTTCGGTGGATGTGATAGGCGGAACGGCAAGGGCGACCTTCGGATTGTCAAGCGGGGTCGGCACCGCGGCGTCCGGCACGTACAGCGGGCCTCACACATTTCATCTGGACGGAATTGAGGTGACGGTCTCCGGGTCGCCGGCGGCCGACGATGTCGTACGCGTGAACTCACGCGACAATGCAGCGAGAGACCTGGTCGCGGCGCTCTCCGATCCCTCGAAGGTTGCCCTTTCCTCGACGCGTGCGGGTGTTCCGGGAAACAATCAGAACGGGTTGGATCTCGTCGCGCTTCAATCCAAGGCCGTCACCGGGCTCGACAACGCGACGCTGTTCGATGCCTATCGCAGGACCGCGACGGATTTGGGCGTGTCCTCCCAGGTGGCGCGGCAGCGTCTTGAGACGGAAGAGATCCGCCACGAACAACTCCAGAATTTCCGCGCTCAAGTGTCCGGTGTTTCACTCGATGAGGAGCTCGTCAATCTCCTCAAGTATCAACGGGCGTTTGAAGCGGCGTCGCGCATGATCGTCGCGGCCGACGAAATGATGTCGACATTGATTTCGCTCAAGCGATAGGCGGAGGAGCGCGCCATGCGTGTCACGGAACAGCAGGTGTTCGGATTCTTGGTCAACAGCTATCAGCGGGCTCGCTTCAAAGCGCTGCGATTGCAGGAACATCTCGCGACCGGCAAACAGGTGTTGCAACCATCCGACGACCCCGGTCGTTTCCATAGGATCGTCGGAGAACGCCTCACCTTGACGAAGCTGGAGCAACGCCTTCGGAATATTTCAACTGCCGCGACGCGGGTCGAACTGGCCGATACGTCTCTTCAAGGCACCACGGCCGCCTTGTCTCGTATCCGGCAGCTGGCGGTTCAGTACGCGTCCGATACCAACGGCGCGGCAGAGCGAGCGGCCGGCGCGCAGGAAGTGCGCGCGCTGTTGCAGCATCTGCTTCAACTGGGCAACGCCGAGTTCGACGAGAACCAACCGGTGTTCGGAGGCACGAGCCGCCACGGGTTTGCCGCGGGACTGGCGATTGCTCCACCCCTTACGCTGACGAACGCCGTCGCGGACACGTTGACCGTGAGGGTTGATGGTGTGACATCCGGCCTGATCGATTTAACCGACGGCACCGAGACGCTTAACGGTCCTGAAGCGGCCGCACGGGTACAGAGCAGGATCAATGCCGATTCAACCTTACGCGCGGCCGGGAAAAGTGTGTCGGTGACCTATGAGAACGGACGACTGGTGATTGCCTCGAATTCCGAGGGACCGAGCTCCAAGCTTGAGGTCGTGGGAGGTTCCGCGCGGACGCTGCTGGGGTTCAACGGAGGAAGCGCCGGCGCCGGCGCGTCGACATTTACGCCCACGGTCGTCACGCATGCCGCTCCGACCAATGTCGGAGGCGCAACCGTTTCTCAAGGGCAAGTGCGCAATGCGAGCGGCACGTCGTTCGATAACTATGTCGTCCGATTCACCGGGGCGACGACGTTCGACGTTCTCAATACGTCGGTGCCGCTTACGGTCACTCCGAGCCTGGCCAATACCGGCCGAGTCGGCGCGGTCGATGCCGGAGTCATCGACCCCCAGCGCATCACGCTCGATTCGTACGAGATTCAATTCACCTCCGCCTCGCAGTATTCCGTCGTGAACGTGACGACCGGAACGATGCTTTCAGCTGGGAACGCATATGTGCCCGGAGGAGCCGTCGAATTCGACGGGCTGCGGGTCGTGCTGTCGAACGGACAGCCGGGATCGCCTGCTGCTGGAGATCGAATGACTGTGGACCTAGCGCCGAAGACGGTGCTCGGCGGGCAGACCTATGTGTCGGGCGCCTCCCTCGTGTTTGACGGCATTCAACTTGCGATCAGCGATGGAACGGCAGCCCCTGCCGTGGGGGATCTCTTTCATATCGTGAGCCGGAGCAGATATGCCGGCGATTCTGCAACGCATGAAATTGAAGTGGCGGACGGGGAGGTGATCGCCACGAACGTCCCCGGCCATGACGTGTTCAGCGGTCCGACTGTGAACGTATTTGATGCGGTCCAGCATCTGCTCGCCGCGTTGCGAGGGAACTTCAGGGCCGGCATCGTGGAGAGCTTGGGCAATTTAGATAACGCGCTGAGTCAAGTGTCGGCGGCTCAAGCCCAAGTCGGCGCGCTTGCCAATCGCCTGGATGCCACCTCCTCGGCGCTGGAAGATGCCAGAGTATTGGCGACTAACACGCTGTCCTCATTCGAAGACATCGATTTGGCGCGAACCATCTCCGATCTCACGCTGCAACAGTATGCCATTCAAGCTGCGGGTGAAACGCTCGGTCGCATTTTTGATAACTCTCTCCTGAAGCACCTGCGGTAAGTTCGTTCTCAAGTTTGTCGTCCGGACGGCCGATTAATTTATGCAACGCTGTGTCGCCACGAAAGGCTGGTATGCTGGTTCTTACACGTCGACCGGGAGAAAGCGTCACGATCGGTCCCGATATCCGCGTCGTCGTGCTGGGTTTGAAAAGCGGCCAAGTGCGCCTTGGGATCGAAGCGCCGCCGGCTGTGGCGGTCCATCGGGAGGAAGTGTATACGAGGATTCAAGAAGAGAACCGATTGGCCGCGAAAACACAGGCCGTGCCGCTCGAAGCATTGCGTCGCCTGATTCTCGTGAAACGCCGTGAGGTCTCGTGAAGCCATGTCCGTGAAGGGCACATCGACTCGCTTCGGATCATTCGACGTCCCCGACGAACGGATCGTCAGGTTTCCTTCCGGCCTCCTTGGGTTTCCTGACCATCAACGGTATGTGATCCTTGATCATGATCACGAAGCCCCATTCAAGTGGCTCCAATCGGTCGACAAGCCGGATCTCGCCTTTGTCGTCATGGACCCGGCCATATTTCATCCCGATTACCACATTGATATTTCTGTCGATGCGCTGGCCGAGATCAAAGGTGACCAGGGCGATGCACTCACCGTCGTCGTGATTTTGACCATTCCCTCGGATGATCCGGGCCGAATTACCGCCAATCTACGGGGCCCGCTGCTCATAAGCCATAAGACCAAACTTGGAAAACAGTTGGTTCTGTCGGAAGAGTTCCCCACCAGACACCCGTTGTTCCCGGTCGCGCCGCTCTCCGGCGGTGTGCCGATAGACGCGCAACCCTCCGCAGAGTGTCCTGCGTAAGTCGCCCGCTTTGAAAATAGGTCCGAGGCCAGAGGCCCGATGTGGGAGAGAGATTGGGCTAGGCGGCCGCTTCAGTGACGGGCTGATATCCCCGTCGATAGGGTTCCAACGCACGAACGAGACGCGCGACTTCGAGCTCGAGTTGCGCGTAGACGGGGGGCGCGTCATGAAGGGTGTTGAGACGGCCGACGGATTCCAGCCGCCCGGCGGTGAGCGCCACCTCGGAGGCGCACAGATTACCGGCGGTTCCCTTGAACGTGTGCGCCGCTCGTTCGACGGCGGAAGAGTCAAGATTGGCCAGCGCCGTTCTGATTTCGGCCAGCATCGTCCGGTGACGATCAAGGAATAGACCGATGAGCTGAGCGAACAAGTCGTTGTCGCTTCCGATATTCTGATACATTTTGGCAGGATCAAAGATGCTTCGCGTGGCGTCGGTCGCGGTCCGAACGGGATTCTGTTTTTCAGATACTGCATCGGCAGGCGGTGCGGTGACCCAATGCGCGAGGGCCGTACGGAGTTCGTCCAATTTGATCGGCTTCGAAAGATAATCGTCCATTCCGGAGGCCAAACAACGTTCACGATCTCCCTGCATTGCATTGGCGGTCACCGCGATGATCGGAATATGTCGGCGAGTTTTAAGTTTCGAGTTACAGGTTTCATGTTGGCTACCAGGATTGTCCGATCCTGAACCTGAAACCTGAACCCCGGAACTCGAAACAGTGTCTGACGTTTCACGTTCTCGGATCAGGCGTGTCGCCTCAAAGCCGTCCATGACGGGCATTTGGCAATCCATCAACACGGCGGCGTATTCGACCTGTTTCAGCGCGGTCAACGCTTCCTGCCCGTTGTCGACGACGTCTGGCTGATAACCTAGTTTCTCAACCATGCGGACGGCGAGCTTCTGGTTGACGATGTTGTCTTCCACCACAAGCACCCGCCGGTGCTGAATGTTTTCCGCGACCATATGTCTTGTGACGAGCTGAGGAACAATCGAGAGCGTCTGTGACTCCTTCGTCTGGTGATTCTCAGCCAGGCCGAGCACGGTTCGCAAACAGTCTCGTAATTCGTCATGGCGAACGGGTTTCGGCAGGTAACCCATGGCGCCGGCCCGACGAGCCTGTTCCGCGTGGCCGCGTTGGAGCATCGAGGTCATGACGACAAGGCGAATTCCGGCCCCATCCGGGTGATATTGGATTTCCCGGGCGAGTTGGAGCCCGTCTTTTCCGGGCATGATGACATCCAAGACGGCGAGATCGTAGGGGGTTCCTCTTTTCTTTGCTTCGGATATCCGACGCAGGGCCGAATCGGCGTCCTCTGCAAGATCGTCGATCATTCCCCAACCGGATACTAAGTGATGGAGGATCAGACGGTTCGATTCATTGTCGTCGACGATCAAGACATGCTTTCCGGCAAGGTCCCCCATCGGAAGAATCGCGCGCGGCGAGTCGGCTTGTTTGAGAAGGCGCGCCGTGCACCAGAAGGTGCTTCCTTGTCCTTCCGCGCTGCGGACGCCGATCGTCCCTCCCATCAGTTCCACGAGTTGCTTCGAAATCGAAAGGCCGAGTCCGGTTCCGCCGTACTTTCTCGTCGTTGAGCTGTCGGCCTGCACGAACGGGCGAAAGAGTCTTGCTTGTGTACTCGGGCTGATACCGATGCCGCTGTCGCTGATTTCAAATCGAATGACGGCGGAGTCGGGACGGTCTTCTTCGAGGTAAGCCTGCAGCGTCACCTCGCCTTTGTCGGTGAATTTGATCGCATTCGCCACAAGATTTGTCAGGACCTGACGCAATCGTCCTGGGTCGCCCTTGAGCCCGGTCGGCACCGCTGCATGAACAAGCCCGGTCAGCTCAAGTCCTTTCGTCTCAGCCCGTTCGGCAAATTGCGCGAGAACCTGTTCGACCGTCGTGCGCAGGTTGAAATCTAGGCACTCCAGCTCCAGTTTGCCTGCCTCGATCTTGCTGCATTCCAGCACATCATTGATCAGTTGCAGCAGCGATTCACCGCACTGGCGTATGGTTTCGGCATAGGATTGCTGTTCCGGCGTCAACAGCGTCTCCATCAGCAAGCTCGTCATCCCGATCACGCCGTTCATCGGGGTTCTCAGTTCGTGACTGACCGTCGCCAGGAACGCCGTTTTGACGCGAACGGACTCTTTGGCTTCATCAAGCGCGCCGTCTAGACGTTGATTGGCCTGACGGAGTTGATCGGCAGATGATTGGAGCGCCTGCTGAGCGTTGCGGATGCTCGTCATATCCGTGGCGTAGCCACGAACCACCCCATGGTGAGGAACCGGGCAAAATGTCCAGGAAAAACTCGCCTCCGGAAGGACGACGTCTTCATCGTGAAGCGCTCGACCGGTCTTGAGACATTGCTCCACGACATCCGGAAGTCGGCTCGGCGCTACGTTCGGGAATCCATCGGGACTGTAACCGAAGCGAGAGAGGAGCGCGATCATCGCAGGGTTCGCATACAGCAGACTGGAATGGCGATCCAGTTCGATGAGGGGTGAGGGGCTCTCTTCCGCGATGGCCGCCAGGCGGTCACGGTCCTGTTCCAGCTCCATCTCATGGGACAGATCGCGAATGCTGATGACCAGAACCCTCGTGCCGTTGAGTTCGGTCCGGGTGCACGTCCACTCCACCGGTGTGCGCATCGTCTTGCTTCTTATGAGAATCTGCCGCGTCGCGGAGATAGGGACACCGGTTTTGAGGGTGCGATTCAACCGGGCAGTAACGTGCGCGTTGTCGGATTCGGTAAGTCTTGTCCAGAAATTCAGGAACGCCGAGCCATGAACGGATCCGGATGGTGATCCGAGTAACCGGATGCCCTCTCGATTGATCCCCTGAATGGTCAATGCGGAATCGAGAATGAGCGCGGCGAAAGGAAACCCGTCAAGTAGCTCTACTGCAATGTGAGCAACCGATTGAGGCGTCCGCTTTCGAGACCGTCGTCGTTTTTGTTTCCGATCGGGTGTGTTCATCATGCGGCTCGCGGCAGTGTCGCATCGAGATGGATGCCGACGTTGATGCGCTCACGAATCGGGTCGAGTACACGCAGGACCGTCCGTACGGTATGGTCGGACGACGGCACCGCCAGGTCGATCTCAATCGGTGTCGCGTAGGAACCGCCTTGTGGATCGGTCGTGATTTTAACGAGAGGCTTGAGGCGCTGCTGCGGATTGACGCCGACCACGATTGCCTGCTCGCCGGTATTGAGTTTCAGCAGGCTTCCTACCGGGTAGACCCCGATGCTTCGAATCATGATTTCCACTAAAGTTTTGGAAAACTGTCCGCGCTCGCCCGCAAGAAAGAGTTGGCGAACCGCGTCGTGTGGGATCATCGCGGGGCGTGGTCCCCGTCGGCTGACCATCGCGTCGTACACGTCGACAATGCCGACGATCTTGGCCAGGGTAGAGATGTGATCGGTGCCAAGACCGGACGGAAAGCCGGTTCCGTCGTGACGTTCATGATGCTCTCGTACGATGCGAAGCACATCTTCATGCAGGCCGGGAGATTCTGAAAGGAGCGACACGCCGAGCGTGCAATGCTGTTCGAGCAGTGTCTTGTCTTGTCCGATGCATTCATCCCGTTTGCGAACCAGATTGCGCGGGAGCCGAACATAGCCTGCGTCGTGGAGCAGCGCTCCCATTCCGACCAGTTCCTGCTCCGGTTGTTCCAGGCCGCTTTCCAGAGCGACGATGAGGGCGAGGATGCAGGTATCCAGTGCGTGAGACGTCAGAGAGCGATCGAACTGTTTGATTTTCTGAATAGCAACCTGAGTTGCGATTGCCATACGGTTATTGAGGATGTGATCTAACATGTTCGACACGATGGCTTTGGTTGCTTCGGGAGACGGAGGTACTCCGCGCTCGAGGTCGTCGAATATTTGCTCAACCGCTTCTTGGGCCTGCGCATAAATGACGACCGCCGGCCGACCACCACGGATGCGCTCGGCGGTCTGCTCCATGTGCGGCTCTTGATGAGGAAGGGCATTGGGAGCCATCGGTTGAGCGCTTCCGGACGGCTCCGCCGGCGCAGAGGGAAGATCGACGCCTTTGTCGGTATCGATTGTGACCATTCTGATCCCATGTTGTTTCATGATCGCAATGGTCTGCAGGTCGTTGACCATTCGTTTATGGAAGAGGAACGGCGTCCGATACCACGGAACGTCCATGCCGACGACGTACATGCCTGGGATCAGGTGCTCGATCGGGATGCGCTTTGTCGCCATAGGTCATCGACTCCAAGTCGGAAGAAGTGCCGGTCGGACTGCTTTTAAAAATAGGCCCGAGGCTGGAGGCCCTGGACCAGAGATCGGAGCTTGCTTCCCCTTGCCTCTTGCCGAATCGTCATATTCATGCTGCATGGGCCGAAGGTCCATGGGGACTGCGTATCGTATCGGCGAAGTAAGCGTCGAACTTGATGATTACCCACGGATCATGTCTCGTTGTGATCGGTTCGAAGCCGCTGTGGTTAATTCTGTTCGTTCGTCATCAAGACCGGACGATGAATTGCCGATAAGCTTCATTAGGGACGGTTCGTATCAGCCGGCAGACTTCAGGAGTCGTGAGTATGAACGAAATGGTCGTGTCTGTTCCCCTCGCATCGTCGTTTTTATCGGTCGGGTTGCCGCTGAAGATTTCCTTTGCCGTCGGTCAGCAGAAAGTGATGTATGGTTCAACGCTCCTTGGGTGGAAAGATCACGCCTGGCTGATCTGTGAATGGCCGCTACAACTCGGTCATGACCGACAGCTCGAGGCCGGCACGCCGTGCACCGTGAGCTATCTCCACGAAGGTAAGTTGGTCGGCTATCGTAGTGAGATACGGGATCTGATCGGCTCACCGGTGCCGTTGCTCTTCATCGCCTATCCGAAGACCGTCGAAGAGATGCATCTGCGGAAACATGCGCGCGTGTCCGCTACCGAGCCCATCTTATTGATGCGGGACGACCAAAGTCATTCATCTGAATCCGCGCTCCCAAGCGGCGACTATGTCGGCGGCTTGTTGAAAGATCTCAGCGAGAGAGGATGCAGCGTCGCGTTAGCCCAACGACCTACTTGGCTGCGATCAGGAGCGACGGTCCGTCTCGAATTCGAACTTCCTGGCCTCGGACATATTACAAATCTTACGGGTGTCGTAAAGAATACTGACACGCGGCAGGCTGAGGACAGCATCGGCATCGAGTTTCGATTCAATGAATTGGAGTATATCGAATATAGAGGGTGGGGCGGATCCGCCAGACAAGCCATCGAGCAATGGACGCTGCAGAAATCAGAAGGATTTTCTTCGCGCTAACACAGGTCCTGGAGACACCATCCGGTCTCCTCTTCGGTATCGGTATCGTACTTCACTGCCACCCCAATCCGCTTGGTCACCGATCGTTGAGCGACTACCTCAAAGCGCCGCTACGGACATTTTTACCCTGTCAGATTTCCGGCATCGGCACGTCTTGCCTATAGGCGAGCACGCTCGAACGGCGGAGCAGGCGCTCTCCGTTTGGTGGGGCGCTGTATCGATAGCCCGTGCGGAATCTCGCGACTGGCATGTTCTTTGATGGTACTGGAAAGGGATCTTGGCATCTTATACAGAAAGAGTACGTGCTCGGTTCTCTAGATTAGGAGAAGTCACCATGGATTGGTCTGTGTATAAGGCTTTCTGGGATAAGTACCTGCAGGAGACCGCCGGTACGGAGACACTACTCTCCAATGATCCGAAACGAATGAAGGGGTGCCATGCCTATGCCACGCTTGCGACTTTGTTGCGGCACGTCGAGATCGAGCAGCTGCAGGACATGCGGGTTGTCGATTACGGGTGCGGCACCGGCCGGCTTGCCCGCCTCATCGCTCCGTTCTGCCGACACCTCACGTTGGTGGATGTGTCCGTCGAGGCCCTCAAGGAGTGCCGGCGGCGGTTCGGCCACCTGTCCCACGTGGAATACCGATTGGCGGAAGGCTCGGATTGGGTCATCCCGGAAGCGGTTGATTATGTGTATTCCTATGCGGCGTTGATCTATTTCTCCGATGGAGATTCCTTCTGGCGCACGATCGAGGGCATTGACAGGCGTGCAGATGCCTTCGCCATCCACCTTCACAACGCTATACGCGAAGCCCCGCATATGACGGCCTACCCAGGTGCCGTCAAGGAACTTCATACAGCCAAGTTTTACAGGCCAAGCCCGGAGACCATCCGCGCTCGCTATCCTTCCGCACCAGCCGCTCGGTACCTAGTGGAATGGCATGAACCTGATGTTCGAGGGCGTGATCCCTTTTTCTACAAGATGAGTCAGGCGCTCTCCGCCGTCACAGCGGATGAGCGGCCGTCTCCGATGTGCACGAGGGAGAGGTTGGACAAGTTCTTGTGCAAGGAGGCAGAGCGTTGGTATGCCGGCGGCGATTCCAACAGAGCGTTGGACGTGTTACTCGAACTTGCAGGTGCGGGCACCGAGTCATGGGAAGTCTATAACAATCTTGGTGTCATCGCATTCGATCGTTCCAATGTGGAGTTGGCGATTACCTGTCTCAAGGCCGCTGTGTCCAAAGGCTGTCCGGCCGAAGCCGTGAGTAATTTGGAAGCCGTGTATCGATCTCTCGGGAGAGAACCGGAGGAGCGGTTGGTGGGCAAACCACAATAGCCCTGTTCCCTGCACATACAGCTCACTCACTGGGCAATCATTACCGAGTGGAGACGATTCTGCCGCCGAGCGACTCTCCCTGCTTTTCAAATGCCTTCAGTATTTGGGTATCGTTGCAAGGACTTTGGAATGGCATGCGACTTGTAATGTTCCGGTCCACGATATGGTTCGTATGAATATAGCGGTCCGCCGGTCGAGCAGTCGCAGACCGCCACTTGTACATCACAATGAGGACGTCCATGAGCCGCCGGACACTTATTTCATTCTTTTACACGGACGAGATTGAACGACAAACCCTAGCGCCTGTCGCCCAAGAGGCCGAGCGGCGCCAATACCGTATCCGATTCACTGACCGTATGGATGAACCAGCTGAAATCGGCGTCTACTGCTCCCACCGTCCGGATCCTTCCAACGCGAAGATGTCGGCCATCCTTCTGCACGACCTGGCCCAGCGACATGACATGTGGCCTGATTTCTGGAGGTATGAGCCGTGGAACCGGTTCGACATCGGGATACTGCCAGGGCCGGCCTGGCGCAGGCGCTGGCAAGCCTGCGCCGGTCAGCCGGAGGCGTGTCCGCGCATCGGGGTCTATGAGTTAGGGTGGCCGAAAGCGGACGTCATTTTTCGAGATCCGGACGCCTTTCAGCATAAAGTAGCGACGCTGAGAGCCAACCTGCAGCTCGGACAGCGCCGATCCGTGCTCTACGCGCCATCCTGGGAAAACGACGGCAAACAGGACGACCTGGTCCGATCCCTGAAGGACCTCCCGGTGAATCTGCTGCTCAAGCAGGCGCCCTGGCCGGAGACCTATCCTCAGATATTAGAAAACATCAGGCGGATGAACGAGCTGCATCGCGGCTGCGCGGAGAATGTGTATATTCTCGATCCACAGCTCGGCATCATGCCGTGCCTGGGGCTGGCGGACCTGCTCGTGACCGAAGAGTCCAGCGTCATGGTAGAGGCCTTGTTGCTGGGTATTCCGGTCGTGGCCGTGACGGACTGGTTGATTCCGGATCGCAACCCGCCGCGTCCGGCGATGATCCCCTTTGATTTCCCCGTCAAGACGACGCGCGAGGAGCTGCGACGAACCGTGTCGGATCTCCTTGCCGACCTCGATCACGCGCGGATTGACGTGGCCCAGCTTCGCGACGAGCAGTTCGCCTGTCTCGGCGAAAGCGCCTCCCGGATCATGGACGTGATAGATGCCGGTTGGGAGGGTCGGGCGTCGGCGATTGTTCCTGTGGCGGCAGAGGTCGCTCCCCCCACGGGACCGTCAGAGTACCGTTTCGATTCCGCGCTCCGCGTCTGGCGCCGAGACGACTACAAGGGTATTGCGTATTCGGATGGAAAGGACACGGAGGAACGCATCCTGGCCCTCCTCAGAAACACCGGCGACCTGACGTCCGGCTCAACGGAGTTGGAACGACACATTACGGACTGGCCGACAGAGTACCACCTGTCATCGGCGCGGGGGAATTTGCTCCGGTGGCTGACGCTTGCCCCGGGAAGCCGGGTCTTGGAATTGGGGTGCGGCTGCGGAGCTCTCACCAGGGTGTTGGGTGAATCGGGAGCAGAGATTACGGCGGTGGAGGGCAGCGTCCGACGGGCGGCCATCACGGCAGAGCGTTGCCGCGACCTGTCCAACGTCCGTGTGATGGCAGACAGTATCGAGACACTTCGACTGGAAGGGCAGTACGACGTCGTCACGCTCATCGGTGTGCTGGAGTATTCCCCTCTGTTCATGTCAGGAGAAGACCCTGTCGGAACATGTCTCCGCAGGGCCCGCTCGTTTCTCAAGGAAGGGGGGAGGCTGCTCATCGCTATCGAGAATCAGCTCGGTTTGAAATACTTTGCCGGCAGTTCCGAAGATCATCTGGGACGGCCCTTCTATGGAATAGGAGATCTGTACGGACCCGGGACGCCGGTGACTTTCGGTCGAAACGAGCTCCGTCGGCGTCTGGCGGAGGCCGGCTTCGAGGAGACGGAGTGTTTCTACCCATTCCCGGACTATAAATTGCCCCAGGTGATCGTCAACGATCGTGCACGATCGTTCCCGGCCTTCCGCGTCGCCGATCTGCTCACTCGGATGTCGAGCCGTGACTATGGACGGGAGTGGCGGCCGCACTTTCCGGAAAATCTCGCCGCCCAAGCACTGGAACGCAACGGCCTGCTCCTCGACATGGCCAACTCGTTTCTCGTCGTGGCCACCAGGGGTCCCGCTCCCGGAACCTCGTGGCTTGCCACGCACTATTCGTCGTCGCACCGTAGGCCGAGCCTCCGCGTGGAAACCACATTCAAGCCGGACGCCGACGGGAGGATCGAGGTCTATCGACGGCGCATGATGGACGGACAATCTCAACCCGCGACTGCAACCTGGCGGCAGGAGATTCAGGCGGTCGGCCCCTACCATGACGGCACCCTGTTCTCAACAGAACTGATGCGCCTGATCGCCCGGCCAGCGTCGGCGCAGGACATCGCGGCATGGGTGCGACCGTGGGTATGGCTGCTGCTTGAACACGCAACGTGGCCCGGGCAAGAGACACGGGCGATCGGTCTCTCATGGATGGATGCCTACCTGCCTGGGGATTTTGCCGATTGCGTTCCTTTCAACTTGGTTCGAGACGACCGTGGCCGACTTCATTCATTCGACCGCGAATGGGTGCATGCCGAGGAGGTGCCGCTCTGCTGGGTCTTGGTAAGAGGGCTCTTTCATTTGAAGTATCAGGCATTTCTTCCGTCGGCCATGAAGTGGGAGGGGTTGATTCCGGCCATCCTACAACAACTGGGGCTCCCGTTAGACAAGCGACATGAGCAACTTGTTGCGGAGTATGAGGCTTCCCTGCAAGATTTTGTCGGAGGGCTGTCCGCTCCTAAGGAGGTGGTATGCAGCATTATTATTCCCGTCTGGAACAAACTTGAACTCACGGCGCAATGCCTGAAGGCACTGTCGGAGGTGACGACGGAGCCGTCTTACGAAGTCATCGTGGTGGACAACGGTTCGACAGACGCCACGGCGGAATTCCTGGCTTCTCTGTCGGGAGATGTTCGGATCATTCGAAATCAGGACAATCTCGGATTCTCAAAGGCCTGCAACCAGGGCGCGAGGGTTGCGCGAGGGAAATATCTCATCTTTCTCAACAACGACACGATTCCATTGAAAGGCTGGTTGAAGGCACTCGTAAGCGAAGTCGAGGCGTACCCGGAGGTGGGTATCGTCGGCAGCAAACTGCTGTATCAAGACGGGACCATTCAGCATGCCGGCGTCGCGCTGAGTCGGGTGGACGGACTTCCCTATCACATCTATAGGGGTGTTCCCGGCGATTTGCCCGCCGTGAATCAGCGGCGCGAATATCAGGTCGTCACCGGGGCCTGTCTGCTGATACGCCGGTCGCTCTTTATGGAGCTGGGGGGCTTCGATGAAGGGTTCCGTAACGGATTCGAGGACGTCGATCTATGTCTCAAGACCGGAGAACGAGGGTATCGAGTTGTCTATCAACCTCGGAGCCTCCTCTATCATCTCGAAAGCCAAACCCCCGGCCGTAAACTTCATGAGGATGACAACGCCAAGCATCTGTTGGAACGATGGGGATCCCATTGGTGGCTGGTCGATGAGGATCTGCATTACCACACCGGAGGGTATAAACACATCCTTACAGTCGGAGATGACCAATATATGGGGAGTGTTCAATTGTTGGGGAATATCAAAGAGCGCGCCGCATGGGCTCACGTAGCCGCTGCGCAAGCCGCCGCTCTCAAGAAAGATTGGGCCGGAGTCAGACGGGAATTGAGCCTCGGTCAAGATTGGCCGCAAGACCCTCATGTCTTGTTCTGGGCGTCGAAGGTTTGTGAGAGACTTGAAGAGACGGCACTTCAAGAGTTCTTTCTCGGGCGGCACTTAGAACTGAAGGAATCGCCCGGCGTGCGTCTGTCACTGGCGCGTACGCTGTTGGCGCAACAGAATCTTGCCGCGGCGGATCAGCATCTCGGCCGGCTTCTGCAACGTGAGCCGACTAACGCCGAAGGCTTGCTGCTCAAAGGCATTCTGTGCATGCAACGTGAACAATACGAGAGCGCTGAGGCCGCATTTGATTCGGCCTTGCGAGAGGGAGCCGACCGCAAGAAGTGCTTGATGGGAATGGGTATGGCGGCGATGGGAAGGGCCTACACGCAGGGAGCATGGGAGCGATTTCTTCAGGTGCTGAACGATCACCCTGATGATGCGGAAGGGATTCATTGGTTGCTCCGTGCCGGGACCGCGCAGAACCGGTGGCAAGAGCTGAGCGAACATCTGCGCCGCTATGTCGGGAGAAATCCCGGTGACGTCGCCACGCGATTCGCCTTTGCCGGTGTGCTGTTTCGGGCGGAGCATATCGAAGAGGCCCGCAAGGAATATGAGGCGCTTTGCAAAGCGGATCCGAATTATGACGGCCTACGCCAACTGGGTCAAGCGATTGCCGGGCGAGAGGCGGCCCTCGCCATGGCCGGCGCACCGTTCGTGGAGGGTGAGGCGTGACGCGCCAAGATACGGTGAAGCGAATCCCGTGAAACGTGAAGTGTGACCACTAACCCCTGACCACCGGTTCAACGCAGCAGGTGATGGCTGTTCCCGTGGTCATGGCGAGCAAGAGCAACGGATAGTGACATGGGACGCGCGCTTGTCATCCAACTGGCCAGGCTCGGTGATCTTGTGCAAACGATCCCGGCCATAACCGCACTGAATGAGGCTCATGCTGAATGGACCGTCGATCTCTTGTGCCCCGCGCAATTGGAAAAGATCGGGCGGATTCTTCCAGGAATTGCGACGACCGTGAAATGGGATGGAGCCGCGTGGCGTCGCTGGGCGGCCGGCGCCGAAGAAGGGATACGGCCCGAACATCTTACGGAAGCCGATGCTGAGATATGCACGATGACGGAAACCCTCTATGACCGTGCATTCGTGTTGAATCAACATCCGCGAGCCGTCATGGCCGGGGCGCTTCTCGCCAGGGAGTCTATCGGAGCCGTGAGCGGAGGTCCGGTGAACCACAGACTGTCTCCCTGGGCGGAGTACATCAGACGCGTGGCTCTATCCAAACAAAGCCATCGAGTCCATCTCGCCGATGCGTTTTGCGGGATGTGCGGCCTGTCGCCGCCCAAGCAAAATATGCTGATCCAGGCGCCATGGACGGCGCTTCCCAAGGACCTCGATCCGATCGGGCAATCCGATGGACCATGGATCGGTGTGCTGGTGGGCGCTGGGGATCAAGAACGACTGGTTCCGAGCGAAGTCTGGCATCGCCTGATTGCCGAGTGTCTGGAGAGTGTTCCGGCCGGTCGCATCGTGTTGGTCGGAGATCGGCACGAACAGGAGCGGGCACGGCATATTCAGGAATCGCTTGCTCCGTTGCTCCTCGGTCGTGTGTGGGACACCACGGGAAGGCTCTCATTGGTGCAATTGGCGAGCCTTCTGGCCCGATGTCAGATCGTGATCGGGGCCGACACCGGTCCGCTGCATCTCGCTGCGGCGGTCGGGACTCGGGTGATCGGCTGGTATTTTTCCCGGGCCCGTGTTCACGAAACGGGTCCGTATGGACCGCACCATTGGGTATGGCAAGCAGAAGCAGGAGAGGGGGATCGGACGGCTGCGGTGAAACCGAGCCAATGGCCGATCACCGAGACAATCGCGCTGCTGGGTGATCGCTCCGCCGCCGCAGTCCAAGACTGGTCGCTGTGGAGAAGCTATCGCGATGATCTGGGCGCATTTTATGTCGAGGCGGGGCACGAGCCGGTCGCGCCGCTTCAACGAGAACAGATATGGCGTGAGCTGCAGCTGTCTTCGGTGTCTTAAAAGGATTCGATGGGGCATTTACATCACAACTTGGAGAGGCTCGGCCCACGCCGGTCGGCTCTCGTTTCGGCCATAAAGGAAAGCGGAGGAGGAGTCCTCACGATCGCTTCCTCGCGTGACGGGGCTCCATCTGCCACCTATCAAGGTCAATGGGTTCACAGCGCATACGATCCTCGCAAAGAAGCACGATCATGGGCCGAGCAACAAGTCGGTGAATGGAAGGCCGGGGAGCTGGGCGTCGTACTCGGGGTCGGATTGCTGTATCACATCGAAGCATTGGCGGACGTGTCGCCGTCCGATTTCCGTCTCGCTGTCGTGGTCCCCGATCCGTCCGTCCTCAAGGATGCGATGGACGCCAGGCCGCTCGGTCCGTGGCTCGACACGATTCAGTGGATCACGGGCACGCCGCACGAGATGGCCGAGCAGCTCGCCTCACACGCCACACCGCTGCGATTCTTTACCTATGGGCCGGCGGCGCGGGTCCATGCCGAGGAACACCTACGGTTGGAGACAACGTTGCGCCGAATCGTCGCCGCGCAAGCGGGAGGGCGACTGCATGTCGCGGTGGTCGGTCCTATTTACGGCGGCTCGCTTCCGATCGCCCGTTATGTCGTCCGCGCATTGGGTGAGTTAGGCCATCGAGTTACCTGGATCGACCACAGCGTTCATCACGCCAGCTATCACGCGTTCGGCTCCTACCGAGATGAACGATCACGACTGACCGTGCAGGGTCGCTTTGCCGACGTATTAAGTCTCGGCACCATGGCCGCCATCGCGGAGGATCCCCCTGATCTTGTCCTGGCCATTGCTCAAGCTCCCTTGTCGCTGGCGGTTCTGCAACATGTGCGGAAAAAGAAGTTTCTGACGGCCATGTGGTTCGTGGAAAATTTCCGGCACCTCACATACTGGCAACAACTGGCTAGCGGGTACGATTACTGGTTCGTCATTCAACGGGCGCCATGTATTGATGCGCTGAAGCGGGCAGGCGCCGATCAGGTTCATTATCTTCCCATGGCGGCGGATCCGGGAGTCCATCGTCCCCTGACGCTGACGGCCGAGGAGCAATGGGAGTATGGAGCTGACGTCGCGTTCGTCGGAGCAGGGTATGCCAATCGTCGGAGTCTGTTACCTCAGTGGTGTTCGAGAGAGTGGAGTTTCAAGCTGTGGGGAAACGAATGGGACGGTGCAGCGGAGCTTTCCGGCGTTCTCCAGCGAAACGGAGCTCGCATCGATACCGACACGTGCGTGAAGGTGTTCAATGGGACCGCCATCAATCTGAACCTCCATTCGTCTGCCGGCCTGGGATTGGACGTGCATCCGGATTTCGTCAATCCTCGCACGTTTGAACTTGCCGCCTGCGGAGCCTTCCAACTCGTGGATGAACGAACATTGCTGGCCGAATCGTTTACGTCGGAGGAGATGGTGTGCTTTTCACAGCCTGCCGATGTGCCGTCCCTGATCCGGACCTGGCTCAACGATTCGGCTGCTCGGCGGGTCTACGCCGATTCGGCGCGGCGTCGAGTCTTGCGGGAGCATACCTATCGACACCGGATGCAGGATCTCCTGGCTGCCGTGGGTCTCCATCAGCCCGATCGGATCGGCTCGATCCTGCGGGGCGAGCGATCCGCGACGGCGCTCACGCGACGGACCGATCCGGCGGCCGGACTTTCGCCCTTATTGGGCCGATTTCCTCCGGACCAACGGGTCGAGCTCAAGGACCTGGCCGCTGACATCCGGGCGCGGGCGCCGGGTCGGGAACTGAGCCGAGAGGAGTTGCTGGTGCTTATGTTGGACAGTTATCGGGCCGAAACGAGAGACCTGGTCTAGCGAGAAGGGTACGGGGCTATCTGGTCTGTCTCGTCTATCTTGTCGACCAGACAGACGAGATGGACCAGACAGACCAGACAGACACCCCAAATCATGAAACAAGTGTTGATCCTTAATATTACTCGCATGGGTGACCTCGTCCAGATGGGCGCGTTGTTGAACCGACTGCAAGAAGAATGGCCGGGAACAGCTGTGGATCTGGTCGTGGATCGACGGTTTGCCTCGGTGGCATCGCTGATGACAGGGTTGCGCGACGTGATTCCGTTCGACTTCCACCAGTTGATTGACGAGAGCCGTGCGGCTGTGAAGGATGTGGTTGCCCTGTATCAAGACGTGAATGCCTGGGTGCAGCCGCTGGTTGAACGTCGGTACGATCGCATCATCAACTTGACGTTCAATCGGCCCAGTGCCCTCTTGGCCGGTGCGATCGGATCGCCGGATATCCGTGGAGCCCGCAGCGCATGGGATGGGGGGATGGTGGTGGACAATCCTTGGATGGCGTATTTCTGTGACTTTCACCAGTTCCGCCGGTTCAATCGATTTAACCTTGTGGATATATACGCCTTGGGCGGCAGTGGTCCAGGAACGTTTGCGCCCTTGCGGATCACGATTCCTTGCGAGGATCGTGCGTGGGCCAAGCAAGCCCTCACGGGATCGTCTCAGTGGGTTGCCGTTCAAGCCGGCGCCAGCGACGCCATGAAAGCGTGGCGTCCTCATCTGTTCGGCCTGTCGCTGGCGAAACTCTGCAAACAATGGGACGGAGGGCTTGCCTTCATCGGCAGTTCCGAAGAGGAAGGGACCATCGCTCAGGTCGTACAGGTCTATCGCGAGGCGGGTGGGCGGAACCCAATCAAGAACGTTGCAGGTCGTACGACTTTGAGCCGGCTTGCCGCACTCTTGGCGGAATGCCGATTGCTGCTGACGAACGATACGGGGCCGATGCACATTGGCGTGGCGGCCGGGACTCGGGTCATCGACCTTTCAGTGGGGCATGTGGATTTCCAGGAGACCGGTCCATACGGAACCGGCCATTGGGTCGTTCAACCTGTACTCGACTGTGCTCCTTGTGGCTTCGAGCAGGTCTGCGCTCACCATGCCTGCAAGGACCGCATCTCGACGGACCTTGTCGCGGATCTGCTGCTCCATGTGCTGAAGGGTACGCCGATCCCGTCGCGGGTTTCGGGTGCGCGCGTGTATCTGTCGGATGTCGATGAAGATGGATTGGGGACGTTCCGGTTGAAGCTGGGAACGGAATCCGTGGTGACGGCTTGGTATGCCGACTTCTGGCGTCGGTATTGGTATGAGACCTATACCGGAACTCGCACCAAGGTTCCCGCACCCGATGGGCCTCCGCCGGACGAGTCACAGGCCAGGCGCTCCATTGAGCGCCTGGAGCCCGTTCTGGAGACCGCTTGCCGAAAAGCCGATGAAGTCGCTCGTCTGGCCGGACGGAAACCTCTCAATGTTTCACACGTGAAACAGCTCCAGCTAGAGCAGGGGAGGGAAAAGGAACGGCTGATCCTCATGGGCATGGGCAGTTCGGCGATGGCGCCGGTGATGGCTGCCTTCCTTCGACAGCTCCACAATGACAACGTCAAAGGAGTAGATCGGATGGCCCGTCACCATGCGGACGCCTATCGAGCACTGTTGACAAGGGTGTCGGATATCAAACGGCGGCTTTTTGGTGTCCAGGCACATGATGCTCGTCCCTTGCGGGATCTTAGTCCGAATAGGTCTCAGACGGGTTCGGCACAACGCGTCGCGTGAACCTCTGTTAAAAGAAGGAGACATCTCATGCACATCACATTGGATGATGATCAATGGGTGGCGGAAACGGACGCCTCACTTGGGGAGGTGTTTGCCGAGTTGAGTGAGCGGGCTTATGCGAGGGCTCGTATTGTGACGACCATGGTGCTTGACCGGCGCCGGCTGACCGACCGCGATCTCGAACCGAGACTACTCCAAGAGCCCTCGGCCAAGTTCGACCAGCTTGTCGCCACGTCGCTCACGCAGGGGGAGATCATCCGGGCCGCCCGTGGAACGATCGACCGGTATCGTGAGCTCATCGTCCAGGAGGGGGACGCGCTGGTGAGACAGTTCCGATCGGGTATGCAGGATCTGTCTTTGCTGGATCGGTGGTTGGGGAAAGTTGCCGACCTGCTGGAATTACTGGGACACAACACGCCTCATCCCGCTCCTGACTCGGATGTCAGCGAGACGGCGAAATGGATGGAACAGCTTCTTGGCGCGCGATATCTCGGCGATACGGTCCGTATGGCCGATCTGCTCGAATATGAAATACTCCCGAAGCTCTCCCCCGGGAGCAGTTCCCAAGGGCCTTCGACCCATCCTGCGGCGTGAAGATGATGATTTGGCAGGAGGCAAGTCGCGAGTGGCCACTTGCGAACCGCGGTAGCGGCTCCGACCTCAGGCCCAGAGCCTAGCCTCGCGCCTAATTCTCAAAGCGTATCCGTTAGCTGCCGTTGCGGAACGGTTTCTCCGCTCTATGACGGTTGCTTCGACGGCTCAAGTCCCCTCGGGATCGTCCGATAAGACAGGCACGCCACCTAGAGGCGTAAGGGAATACGGCTTCTGCACGGATGCCGGAAGCACAGCAACGGATGGTGTACTAGTTTCAAGGAGGAAGAGCCATGGCTCTTATCGTCAACAATAACCCCGCGTCCATCGCGGCTCAGCGGAACCTCTCAATCAACACCCTGAGCTTGAACCGTTCGGTGGAACGGTTGTCATCCGGTCTTCGAATCACACGAGCGTCGGATGATGCGGCCGGTCTCGGGGTGTCCGAGTCCTTGCGCGCACAGATTCGCAGCATCAATCAGGCGACTCGAAACGCGTCGGACGGCATCAGCCTCACGCAGATCGCCGACGGCGCTGCCGCGACGATTGGCTCGCTGCTGGCTCGGCTTCGTGAGCTGTCTTCTCAGGCGGCGAGCGGAACCGTGGGCACCACGGAACGGTCCTATATCGATCAGGAATTCGTCGCCCTGCGTTCGGAAATCGACCGAATCGCTCAAGTGACCGAATTCAACGGGCAGGCATTGACGAGCGGTTCCACGATCAGTTTCTCTGTCGCCATCGGGTTCCGCAGCGGCACGGGGAATACGTTGGAACTGGACCTCAACGACATCACCACCACGTCATTGGGGTTAGCCAGTGTCAACGTCTCGACCTCCGCTAACGCCACGAGCGCATTGGCCAATATCGACAACGCGATCAGCGCGATTGCGACGGCACGAGCCGAATACGGGTCTCTTCAGAACCGATTCGAGGCGACCATCGCGAATTTGCAGGTCACGAGTGAGAATCTCACGGCCGCAGAGTCTCGGATCCGCGATGCCGATATCGCGCTTGAGACCTCTCTCTTTACCAAGAACCAGATCTTGGTGCAGGCAGGTATTGCGACGTTGGCGCAAGCCAACACCTTGCCGCAACAGGCACTGGCTCTCTTGAGAGGATAACGGCAGTACGTCGTCCACCGCCCCTCTCCTGACTAGGAGAGGGGGTCGGTGAACGGCGAAAGGGGGTATCATGATCACCAATGTTACATCCAAGGTGGATCTCCCGACCACTGCCGACCGTGGAAAGCAAGCCGATCCTCCTTCCACGAACGCGCGTGTGGACGAGCATGCACGGGGTTCAGAGTTCACTCCCGCGTCGACGACGCAACGAGCTGCGCTTGAACAAGCCGTGGGCAAGGTGAGGGAAGCATTCCAACAAACCGGTTCCCACTTACAGATCGAAGTCGATCAAGAACTTCAGCGAGTCGTCGTTAAGATCTTGAAGGGAGACTCGGGGGAAGTCATCCGGCAGATCCCTCCTCAGGAGGTGATCGATCTCGCCAAGAATTTGGCCGATCACAAGGGTCTGCTTTTTGAAGAACATGTCTGATCCGACGCACAAGGACGTGAGATGCCGACGATAAGTTTCGGAGGCCTCGGGAACGGGCTGGATTTTGGGCGGGTCGTCGATCAACTGGTGAAGGTTGCGCAACAACCGGTTGATCGACTGACCAAGAAGCGAGCCGATCTGAATGCCAAACTCACCGATCTGACCACGGTGAGCACCAAGGTGGCGTCACTGCAGAGCGCCGCTACGGCGCTCAGGCTCTCAACGTCGTTCGACAGGACGACGGTCTCCGTCAGCGACTCGACGTTGTTGTCCGCGTCGGCCACTTCCTCGGGGGCGACCGGAACCTACCGCATTCGAGTCGTCCAACTTGCGCAATCGCATCAAATCGTAAGCAAAGCGGCAAAGGCCGTGTCGTCAGAGACCGCGGGCATCGTGGGCGGTGGATCCGGCGTCTTCACCTTCAGGGTGGGAGCCGGAGCCGATCACACCGTGAATGTAGGGCCGACCACCACCCTGGCGGACTTGCGGGATCAGGTCAACGATCTCGGAGCGGGCGTGACGGCCTCGGTGATCAACACGGGAACGGAGGCCGCGCCGTCATACCGATTGGCGTTATCGTCTAATGCCACTGGCAGCGACAGGGCGATCACCATCGTTGCCGACGGCACGGATCTGGATCTCCTGAACGGCAGCGGCACCGGTGGGGTTGATACTTTGTCCGCCGCTCAGAACGCACAGATCCAGATCGGCGATCAAGCGTTGAACCCGCTGACGATTGAGCGGAGTTCGAACACGATCACCGATGCCATTCCTGGACTCTCCCTCACGCTCGCAAAAACCACGGGAACGGAGACGGTTCAGGTCAGCCTGTCTCGGGACATGGATGCGGTCAAAGGCAATATCAAGTCCTTGGCCACGGCATACAATGAGGTGCTGAAGTTCATCAACGAACGGGCTACCTACGATGTCACGACGAAGAAGGGCGGCGTATTTTTCAACGAATCGTCCATCAGGACCGTCATGTCTCGACTCAGAACCGCCCTGTCGTCCTCCGTCGGCGGAGCCACCGCCTACACAAACGTCGGGCAGATCGGATTCAAGACCGAGCGAGACGGAACCATTACGGTCGACGACGGACAGCTGACTACCGCGTTGAACGGCAACTATGGCGCGGTGAAAGCGCTCTTTGCCAACCAAGGGGCGGCGACGGGTCTTGCCCAGTCTGTGGTCTCGGCTGTGGACGCGCTGCACGATGTCATCGGCGGAACTCTCACGCTTCGCAAGAACGGGTTAACGAACGAGATTCGTGGAGTCGGAAACGATATCGCCAGGCAGGAAGATTCCCTGAGTCGCTATGAAGAACGACTCAAACGCCAGTTCGCCGCGCTCGACGGACTGTTGCGTCAGCTGCAGGGCCAAAGCAGCTTCCTTCAATCACAGTCGTCATCGAATCAATCACAAAACTAGGAAGATCCGCCATGCTCGCTCAGTACGCTCGTCAGTATGAACAAACTCAGGTCGTGACGTCCTCCGGCGTTCAATTGGTCGTGTTGCTTTACGACGGCGCGATTCAGTCGATCGAGATAGCCAGGCGCGAGATCCAAGCCAAACATGTTCGAGAGAAGGCACGGCACCTTGGGCGGGCCATCGCCATCATCGGAGAGCTGAACAGCGTACTGGATTATGAGCAGGGCGGAGACATCGCGAGATCGCTGCGGAGACTCTACGACTACATGCTGGCGGAGTTGGTCGAGGCCAACGCCCGGAACAATGAGCGGAAGCTGGATGGCCCTCTCCGTTGCCTCACGACGTTGCGCGAAGCGTGGCGCGAAGTCGCCGCGCGGCAGCAGCCTCGAATGGCGGGAGTGCGATGAATACCAGCGGCGCCGACCATAAGTCCGCGATCGTGCAACTCACGAAGACCGCCGTTGAAGCGGCCAGGTCCGGACGGTGGGATCTCGTCGTCCGATGCTATCGAGACCGGGGGATCCTTCTGGAAGCGACAGGGGGCGCCATCGAGCAAAGGGACGAGTTGTTAGAGTGGGACCGCCAGGTCAGCGACCACGTGCAGACCGCTCAGGCTCTTGTGACGGCATTATTGGGCGAAACAACGGCGAAAAAGTTTCGATTACAAGGGCTACGCCAACGACTCAGCGTGTCTGCATCGAAAGCCGAGGCGATCTCCGTGGAAGTCTAGCCGAACAAGGAACGGGCGCCGGAGGGCGATTCCCGACAAGACGTCGAGTCCGTCCGTACAACGTCGAGATCACGAGGACCATGACTTCATCCGGTACGACACCATCCGCTACGCCGGCGCCTACGTCACCGGACGACCGGCGCGAATGGATCCGAATCGACGATCGCCTCTTGATGGAGTATCGCGTGTTGAGCGAATCCGGGGGCGCTTCCGCAATGGAAACGGGACCTGCCACCGCGGAGTCTATTTCCGAAACAGTGACGAAACCGACGGCCGAACTGCTCGCTCGCTCCGGCGAATCCCTGATGGGTTCGCCGGTGTTGCCCTGGATCATGAAAGTGGACTATCTCCTCGAAGTCATTCTGAATGCGTTGGCGGCCGGTCAGCCGTCGAGCGTTTCGATGGTCAGGCCGATGGATGTCAATCTCAGCGGGGGAGGCGTGGGATTCGCGGTCAACCGAGCGTTCGCCGCCGGCGATCAGCTGGCGGTGAGGCTGATTCTCCCTCCGTTCATTCCGATCCAGACCACCGTTAGGGTCATCCGATCGGTGCCGCAGACGAACGGCCATGGATTCACGATCGCCACGGAGTTCGTCGATCTCAAGCCCGATGACCAAGAGCACGTGATCCGCCACATTCTTCACACGGAAGCCGAACAGTTGCGCGCGCGCCGTGCTCACATCGGCCGGCGGTGAAGTCGTCCGCGCATCCATCACGCCGCCTGTTTGTTGCGGGGAACCCATGTCCGTCTCAATTTCCGAAGGTCATCGGAGCGAACGTCTCGCGGTCTACCTGGTTTAAGAAGGCAATGGCCACGACCTCCGGGGATCAATATGTCGCAGACGACATTAGGCACGACGCCTTGCATGACGATAGATTAGTGGCGGTGTTTTCAACGGCCGTGCGCAAGGACGGAAAGGTCGACGGCAAGATCATCGGCGTCTTGGGGGTCATGTTCGACTGGGAAACTCAAGCCAGAACCATTGTACAGAAGGAAGTGGCGATGTCGAAGGAGACCTGGACGCGCACCCGTGTCATGTTGCTTGACAACCGTCTGCGCGTTATCGCGGCATCGGATGACAAGGGGCTCCTTGCGCCGTTCACGCTTGATCATCATGGGCAGCCCAAGGGCTATTACATGAATGCCAGTCGTGAAATCATCGCCTATGCGAAGACCCTTGGGTATCAAGAGTATGATGGCGGCGGATGGTATGCACGCCATCGTGCAAAGGCCGTGAGCCAGGTTGAGAGTGGTCAGTGGGTTACGCAGCTCGGCTGTCGGAATCGATCAGACGTATCCGCAGAGCGTCCGCGATCTGCCCGAGGGCAACTGCGGCAGGCGAAGAAGGAGCCTGCTGTACCACCGGGACGTATGCGCGTACCGCTTGTTCCATCGCCGGGTCATCAGGAATCTCACCGAGTAAAGTCAAATCCCCGCCGACGTACTCTTTCAGGAGTTTTTTCAGCTGCAGCACGTTGACGCGGGCTCGCCCGGTGACGCGATTGAGAATGAGGGCCGGTCGAAAGTCCCTCAGTGTGGAGGCGGCAACGGTCCGGCCTGATTCGTCCGTCTTCCCCGCGACGTCCAGCACTTCTTCCACGCTGCTGTAGTCTCGATTCGCAAGCCCCTCAGCCATGCTATCCCGCATCACGAACATCGAGAGGACTCGGCGAATCGCGGCCAGCTTGATGAAGCGATAGAGATCCAGGACGGAGGTCGGGTCGGGGGTGGCGACGGCGACGTGATGGTCGGCCATCAGAAAGAAATCGAGCGCGTGGTAGCTTGTTCCTGCTCCGATATCGACGACAATGAGATCCGCTCGGATATCCTGAAAATTCCGGATCAAGCGGCCTTTCTGTGAGTAGGACATGTTGGCGGTGGCCAAGGTGTCACCGGTGCCGGGGATAATCCGCAAGTTCCGGTGAAGAGGGAGTGATTGTGCGAGATCGTCCAATCGGGCGACTCGATGGGTCAGGAAATCGGTCAAGGTCATCGGCGGATTGGGAAGACCGACCAGAATATGGGCGTCAGCGCCGCCCACGTCCAGGTCTGCCAACACGACCTGCCGGCCGGTCTTCGCGAGGAGCAGCGCCAGATTGACTGCGACGACGCTTTTGCCGACTCCTCCTTTTCCGGACGCCACTGAGATGATCTGTGCCATTGATCTCCGTTTGTGATGCTTGAGGGAAGTTTCGACAGCCTTCTTCGGTTGCCACGAATGAAATCTGAACAGACCGGCCCTATCCACCGGCCGTAAAACCGAATGAGACTCCATGGGGAGCACTGGAGTGTAACCGAGGCTCAAGTTTTCCAGCCGCTAGGCCGATACCTCAGTCGTCATGAATAACGATGTATCCACAGCAACGGGGACTCAAACCGAATCGGAGCCCACACGGGACGGGGAAATCCTCACTGTGATGGAGGTGGCGCGTTTTCTACGGGTGCCGAAATCCACGGTCTATAAGTTGGCGCGCGTCGGCGAATTGCCGGCCTCAAAAATCGGAAAGCATTGGCGCTTTCTCCGGCGTGACATTCATGAATGGATGCACAGTCGGTCCAGACAAAACTGACGGTCCAATCTTTGCCCGAGCCCGGAGTGCGCGGAGTTTCAAGTTTCTAGTTTCATGTCGACAGAGCCGATTCTCTTTAATCTGAAAATTGAAACCTGTAACCAGAAACTTGAAACTTCGAGTCAGGGCGCGAGATGCGTCACGTCTCACGCGCGACAATTCGTATTTCATAGCAAGGAGATTCAGCCTATGAAGGCCGATCCGAACATGAAAATTCTCGTGGTCGATGACATGGTCACCATGAGAAGAATCGTGAAGAACGTCCTGAAACAACTGGGGTTCTCGAATATCGATGAAGCCGAAAATGGGCAGGATGGCCTCCGGAAGCTTAGAGCGGGCACATTCGACTTTGTCGTGTCCGATTGGAACATGCCGGTCATGACGGGTATCGATATGCTTCGTGCGATCCGAGCGGACGAGAAGTTGAAAGCCATCCCGGTCTTGATGGTGACGGCGGAAGCGCAACAAAGCAACTTGGTGGAGGCGCTGCAGGCGGGAGTCAGCAATTACATCGTGAAACCGTTCACGGCCGAAACCATGCAGGAGAAAATCGCAAAGATATTCAAGTAGCTGGGGTCTATGGGACATCCGGCACGAGCCGATGTGAGGGAGGTACGCGTGAAACAACGAGGGCATAGGCTCTACGAAGAACTCGGCGAGTTGGCGCGGTTCGTCGAAAACGCGATGAAAACTATTTCCGATGCAGGCCCGCAGATTGTCTCCAGCAGCCAGCAGCTGCCGACGGCGTCGTCGCATCTGAGCGATCTCAACAAGATGACCGAAGAAGGTACGCTCGAGGTCATGCGATTGACGGAACTGATTCAAGATGAGCACGGCCGCATCGCCAAAGAGCTGAGCGCGGTCGTCGAGGTGTTGCAGGCAATGGACTGTACGAAGCTGACGGAGCGACTCGGTACAATCAATACCGTCGTGGCCCGAGAAGGAAAGTATCTGACGGAGATCATGACGGCCTTGTCATTCCAAGACTTGGTGGCGCAACGGGTCAAAAAGTTGGTGGCGATTCTCGATGAAGTGCAAAGCAAGTTAGTGGAACTTGTCGTCGTGTTTGGCCTGCAACAGAACGGGGAGAAGTCGGCGGGGGAGGGCACCGCGGGACATCTCTTGAAGCAACTCGAGGCCTCCAAAACCACCGCTATGAAACAGAAAGTCGCCGACGATATCCTGGCTCAATTCGGATTCAAATAGGTGTCAAGTTGCTGGTTTCATGTTTCAAATGCCAAGGTTCATGTTTGCGGAGCCGGTTCTCTTTAATGTGAAACGTTCAATATGAAACGTGAAACTCCCGCTCGCCAACCAATCGCGCAGCACTCATGAGGACGATGACGGATGGATATTGCAACAATACTCGGGGTGGTGATCGCATTGGGTTCCATCCTTGGTGGGCAGGTGCTGGAAGGCGGTCACGTGAGTTCGATCATGCAGTTGACGGCCTTCATCATCGTGATCGGCGGGACGCTCGGCGCGATCTGCATTCAGAATCCGCTGTCGGTCGTCCTCAAAGCGGTCAGCTCGTTATCACTCACCATCTCTAGTCCTCATATCGACAATAAAGGAACGATCAAACTGATTCTTGATCTGGCGAATATCTCGCGAAAGCAAGGCCTGCTGGCGCTCGAAGGAAAGCTTAAAGACATTAAAGACCCCTTCATGAAGAAAGGGATTCAGCTCATTGTCGACGGGACGGAACCGAAAGCCGTGATCGAAATTCTGGAGATCGAGGTCGAGCACCACGAGGAGCAAGGCGTCATTGCGGCCAAGGTCTGGGAAGCCGCCGGTGGATATGCTCCGACCGTCGGGATTCTCGGCGCGGTGCTGGGGCTGATCCATGTGATGGAAAACCTGGCTGACCCTTCCAAGTTGGGGAGCGGTATCGCCGTGGCGTTCGTCGCGACCATCTATGGGGTCGGAGCCGCCAATCTGTTTTTCTTGCCCATGGCCAACAAGATCAAGTTGAAGCTCAAGGAAGAAGCCGGATCACGCAATCTCATGATTATGGGGCTCGCAGGACTCGCGCAAGGTGAGAATCCTCGGCTCCTTCAAGAAAAATTGGAAGGGGTTCTGCCCCACAGCGAGCGAACGAAAGAGACGAAGAAGTGACTCGCATCTCGTGAAGCGTGAAGCGCTCCGGATTCGGACGTTTCACGTTTCACGCTTCACGGTTGTAAATGTCCAAGAAAAAACACGAAGAGCACGAGAATCATGAGCGGTGGCTGGTGTCCTATGCTGACTTTATTACGCTGCTGTTTGCGTTTTTCGTCGTGATGTATTCGATCTCCTCCGTCAACGTCGGAAAGTACAGAACCGTCAGCGAGTCGATCAAGGCGGCGCTGAATCCGGTCGTGAGTCCTCCCTCCTCTCCCAGCCCCATTGCGCTGAGCACCAGCAAAGCGGCGCTCACGGCTCCGGACGCACCCGGGAGCAAGGAAGTGATCGTCCGCAAGCTGAAGAATTTGGTGAAGAGCATCAAAGCGGTGCCTCAAATGTCGGCGGTGCGCATTACTGAAAAAATCAACGGCGATATCGTGATCACGATCCCGGATCAGCTGCTGTTCAACAGCGGAGAGGCCGCGGTGCGAGCCGAGGCGCTGCCGTTTCTCGAAGGCCTCGGTGCGGCCATCACAGAGCTCAATCGATATACCCGAGTGGAAGGACATACGGACAATGTCCCGATCCGAACCGCACAATTTCCGTCCAACTGGGAACTGTCGGCTGCGCGAGCTGTGATGGTCGTCCGGGTGCTGTCCGAACTCTACCGTGTGCCTTCCGACCACCTCGCCGCGGTAGGACATGCCGACACGAGGCCGGTCACGGAGAATCTCGATCCGGAGCAACGGGCCAAGAATCGCCGTGTCGAAGTCGTCATTCTTGAACAGGCGCCTCCGGCTCCTCAGCTGCATGCCGGGAGTGATGCCGATTCTGAAGACGCACCGTCAGGCGGTGGAAGGCTGGAGCCATGGCCGTAAGATCAGGAATCAATGAGGGATGCGCAAGTCGATGCGCCGGAAAGAGCGGGGAGGCGAATGCCGACCGGACCTCAAGTCTCGGGGAAAAATGCCGACAGTAGATTCTGGTGATGCGAGAGCGAGGAGCGGAGAAACCATGACTGCGGACCCATCCGGATCTCAGACGAGTGGAACGGGCGATTCAAACCCGAGGCACCTGGCCCCAACGGGAGATCTCACGATCTTTGAAGCCGGAGAGTTCCAAGACTCGTTGTCGAAGCTCATGGCGAACGAAGGGTTGGTTTCACTGGATCTCAGCGGCGTTGCCAGAGTGGATACGGCCGCCATTCAATTGATGCTGTCGGCTCGCAAACAGGCTCGCATGCTTGTGATGGGTATTCCTCAAGATGTGCAAGACAAGCTGAAACAACTCGGCTTTACCGAGCAACTCAGTGAGTAAACCGTCCTGCTCGGTGAAGGTTCTACGAAGGAGTGCGTCAAGCCGTGCATGCCGGTGAGAAAACTTCAGTCGCGGAGCTTCTGGCTCATCATCAGGCGTGGGAGACGTTCGCCGGCGTGGCCATGCGCATGATTCCGGCACTGCAGGCACAGATGACCGCCGTGACGGCTGAAACCGAACGCGCTGCCGTCGAGCTTCTGGTGCACCTGCGGGCGCTCGCCTTCGGCGCGGACACCATGACGTCCAAGGAACGGTTGGAAAGCGTCTCCAAGGTCGTGATGGCGATGCAGTTCCAAGACATTACGCAGCAGAAACTGGAGCATATCGGCCAGGCATTGGATCAGCTCAAGAGCCATCTGCACATCCTGCGCGCAGGGCCCTTGACGGAGGAGGCCAGACGAGAGATCGCGGCATTGGAGCGCATCGAGCAGAACTATACGATGGAGGAAGAGCGCCGCCTGCACAAGGCCGCCCTTCAACCGGACTATCAAGAGCCTGTGCCGGTGGATACATCGAACAACGAGTGGGATGCGGTGACGCTATTTTGAGGACGCATCCCAACGACCGTCACACGAGAAGAATCGGCTCCGGAGGGGACTATGAGTAAGACAGCGCTGATCGTAGATGATTCACCGACGATGCGGCAGATGGTCGCCTTTACACTGACCAACGCCGGGTTCACGGTGGTTGAAGCAGAACATGGAAAGGATACGGTCGATAAAGTCGCCACAGGTCCCAAAATGGACATCGTCGTGACGGATCTCAACATGCCGGAGATGGACGGCATCACGCTTACCAAGGAATTGCGAAAAGTGAACGCATTCAAGTTCACTCCCATCCTCATGCTCACGACAGAGTCGGCGGCAGAAAAGAAACAGGCGGGAAAAGAAGCGGGAGCGACGGGATGGCTGGTGAAACCGTTCAACCCGGAAACGCTTCTCAAGACGATCGCGAAGGTGCTGCCGGCATGATGCGTAAAACGTATCTCGTGAAGCGTGAAGCGTTCGCATCCAGGGGTGAGATCCGCTCGGCGAACGACGAACGACGCGCCGAAGGCGACAGTCCCAAACCCCTTGGAGAGATCCTTGTCGAAAGCGGGGTGGTGTCTCCCGCCGTGTTGGATCAGGCGCTGTCGCAACAGAAGAAAGTCGGCGAGATTCTGCTTGAACAGAAGGCGGTGACCCCTCAGTAACTGGAACAGGCGCTGCAAAAACAGAGACAGCAGGAGTCCGCGGCTCAGGCCAAGAAGACGGATATGACCTCGATTCGGGTCGATACGGCGAAGATCGACAAGCTCATCAATCTCGTGGGCGAGTTGGTCATCACCCAATCGATGCTGAGCGATTTGGGGTCGCGCTTCGAGATGAAACAATTACCGGTCCTGCTGGAGCGGGTCGCGCAGTTGGAACGCAATACGCGGGAAATCCAGGAACGTGTCATGGGCATCCGCATGTTGCCGATCGGCACGGCATTCAGCCGGTTTCCAAGGTTGGTCCGGGATCTCTCGGCCAAGGCCGGGAAGAAGATTCAACTGGTCCTCTCCGGGGAAGAGACCGAGTTGGAGAAGACCGTCATCGAGTCCATCGGGGATCCGTTGACTCATTTGGTCAGCAATTCGGCCGATCATGGTTTGGAGCCGACGGAAGAGCGTCTCGACAACAACAAAGCGGAAATCGGAACGATTCGACTCAACGCCTTCCATGAGGGCGGCAACATCTGCATTACCGTCGAAGACGATGGCCGAGGATTGAGCCGCGAGAAGATTTTCGCCAAGGCGGTCAAGCAAGGACTGATCGGTGAAAATGAAAAGCTCTCGGATGACCAGATCTGGCCGCTCATCTTTCGGCCTGGATTTTCGACGGCGGAAAAAGTCACCGACGTGTCCGGCCGCGGTGTGGGAATGGGCGTCGTGAAGCGAAATATCGAATCGCTGGGCGGGACGGTGAGCATTAAGACCGTTACCGGAAGAGGCACGACCTTTACGCTCAAGTTGCCGCTGACGCTGGCCATCATCGAGGGCATGACCGTACGTGTCGGCCAGGAAACCTATATCGTTCCCCTCCTGTCCATCCTCGAATCGATTCAGCCGAAAGAAGGTGCCATCAAGACGGTGGTCGGCAAGGGGGAGTTGATCAATGTGCGGGGAACCTATTTGCCGATGATTCGGATGTACGAGGTTTTTTCGCTGCAGCCGGAGCATACGAGTCCCATGAAGGCGATTCTCTTGATTCTCGAAACAGAAGGGGAGCGGGTGGCGGTGATGGTGGACGAGATCCTGGGGCAGCAACAAGTGGTGATCAAGAGCATGGAGCAAAACTTCCGAAAAGTCAAAGGGATCGCCGGGGCGACGATACTGGGAGACGGAACCGTCGGCTTCATTCTTGACGTTCGAGGGCTCTTGGAGATTGCGCGGCACGGTACGCCGATTGCTGCGTAGAGGGGAAGTTTCAAGTTCCAAGTTTCAGTTTTCAAGTTCGAGGTTTCAGGTTGAGGGAGAGAACCAGCAACTTGAAAGCTGGAACTGTTGCTGGCGAGGTGAGATGAGTTCGAAGACGTTTGACGACATCGAGACCGCGAAAACGAGGGAGATCTCGTCATCGCCGCGCAACATGCCACTGCGAAGGCCGTCAATTTCATGGCACAGCATGCGCGCGGGCTGATCTGTCTCTCGTTGACCCCGGAACGAGTAGAGGAACTGCATCTTCCTCAACAGGCCGCCGATAACACCGCCACATTCGGGACCGCCTTCACCGTTTCCGTCGATGCCAAACACGGCATCACCACTGGGATCTCCGCTTCCGATCGGACCCAGACAATTCAGGTGGCCCTCGATCCCAAGACCAAACTGACCGACCTGGCGAGGCCCGGGCACATTTTCCCGCTACGGGCTCAGCCTGGGGGAGTCTTGAAACGCGCAGGACAAACCGAAGGGTCCGTCGATTTGGCACGATTGGCAGGTCTGACGCCGGCCGCAGTGATCTGCGAGTTCATGAACGACGACGGCACGATGGCGCGGGTGCCTGAACTGGCGACATTCGCCAAGGCCTATAAACTGAAGATGGTCACGATCAAGTCGCTCATCGAATACCGGATGAAGCGAGAGACCTTCGTGCGGCGGGCGGCGGCCGCCCGCTTACCCACGCGGTTCGGCGAGTTTGAGGCGATGGCATTTGAACACGTACTCGACGGCTCGACGCACCTGGCTCTCGTCAAAGGCAAGGTCGGCGACGGCGAGCCGGCCTTGGTGCGGGTCCATTCCAGGTGCCTGACCGCCGACGTGCTGGATTCTCTACGGTGCGACTGCCGGGAGCAGCTGCACAAGGCGGTGGGGATGATTCAAGCGCAAGGCCGCGGCATCGGGCTGCTCAACAAAATCAAGGCCTATGGGTTACAAGATCGAGGTAGCGACACGGTCGAGGCCAATGTGAAGCTCGGGTCCAAGGCCGACTTGCGGGATTATGGCATAGGGGCGCAGATCCTCGCCGATCTGGGGCTCCACCGGATCAGGCTCATCACGAACAATCCCCGCGAGATCGTCGGCATCGAAGGCTACGGGCTGCAAGTCGTGGACCGGGTGCCGATCGAGATCCCGCCCAGGGCGGCCAACGCGCGGTATCTCCGAACCAAGCGAGAGAAGTTGGGACATCTCCTGACCGCAGTCTGACCGGCTTTGAGATGGAGGTCGAACAATGGCGCTGATGATCAACAGCAACTGCATTGCGTGCGACGCTTGTTCGCCGGCCTGTCCCAATCAAGCGATTTTCGATAAGCGCAGCGCGGCGGAGGCGCGGGGCTACCACGTCGGAGAAGGACAGGGCATCGACGACAGCATTTATGTGATCACCCACGAGCGGTGCACCGAGTGTGTCGGCCATTTCGACGAGCCACAGTGCGCGTCCGTCTGTCCGATCGGTGAGTGCTGCGTACCCGACCCGGAGCGTCCCGAGTCCGGAGATGTGCTGCTCGAACGAGCCAGACGCATCCATCCGAATATGGAGATCCACGAGAGCAAGGTCTGGGCGGGAGTCAGAGGATAGGCTCAAGAAACGGCAGGAGCAACCGTTACAGGCTCTAACGTGAAACGTGCAAGGGCGTATAGCGTGAAGCGTCGTTCCTTTCCGGATTCGGACGCTTCCTCCTTCACGTCATTTCCAGTCGCTTCACGCTGTACGTTTCACGAGATACGCTTCACGTCTGACGCAGGAGGACCCAATGGCAGCAGCGCTTGAAACCGCGACCAAGGAATTGAACCAGCAGATCGGCTTGACCGGCGATGGGAGCCAATTCTTGACCTTCAACCTGGGGGAGGAGCTCTACGGTGTCGATATTCTCCGCGTCCAGGAGATCAAGGGCTATACCGCCGTCACGAAGATCCCCAATACGCCGTCTCATATCAAGGGCGTGTTGAATTTGCGAGGCACCATCGTGCCGATTATCGAACTCCGCACCAAATTCAGCATGCCGACGATCGACTACACGGCCTTTACCGTCATCATCGTCGTCGTGGTGTGGGATAAGGTCATGGGACTGGTCGTGGACGCCGTGTCGGATGTGCTGAATATCGACAAGAAGGATATCCAGCCCGCTCCCCAATTCGGGGCCAAGGTGGATGTGAGTTTCTTGAATGGGATCGGGAAGTCCGGCGACAAGCTGGTCGCCCTTCTGGATATGGATCGGCTGTTGTCGGAAGGAGATGTCCAGGTACCTGTCGCCGCATAGCGAGTCGTCAAGCCATGGAGTTATTCACGATCAGACAGAATCAATATTCACCGGAGGGGACACGCGATGGCACCTAAAAAGAAGGGAAAGGTCGGTGGGAAGAAGAGCGGGAATACGAACGAACTAGCCCTGAAGATGCAAGCCATCGAGCAGGTCCAGGCCGTCATCGAGTTCAACATGGACGGAACCGTCCTCACCGCCAACGATAATTTTCTGAAGACGTTCGGGTATACCCTGGAGGAGATCAAGGGGCAGCATCACCGGATGTTCTGCGATCCCGCCTACGTCGCCACCCCGGAGTACCAGGCCTTCTGGGCCAAGCTGAATCGCGGTGAGCACGACGCTGGCACCTATGAGCGATTCAGCAAGGGTGGCAAGGTTGTGTGGATCCAGGCAGCCTACTACCCGCTGATGGATGGCAGCGGCAAGCCCTATAAGGTCGTGAAGTTCGCCTCTGACATCACGGAAAAGCAAGTTGAGATTCTGCATATGCGGGATGAGCTCAAGGTCCGAGAAGACATCATGAACACGACCAGCATCGTCTCGGAAGCCAACCTCAAGGGCGACATCATGGCGGTCAACGAGAAGTTTCTCCAGGTATTCAAATATCCCAAGAACGAATTGATTGGGTTTGGACATAATACGACGCGGCACCCCGACATGCCGAAAGAGGTCTTTAAGCAAATGTGGGCGACCATCGGTCGGGGGCGGATCTTCCGAGGCGTGGTCAAGAACCGAGCGAAGGACGGCACGCCGTACTATGTCGATGCGGTGATTGCTCCGTTCGTCGACAAGAAGACCGGCAAGCCCCGCAAGTATCTCGGAGTCCGGTACGACATTACCGAGCAGGAAATTCAGCGCCAAAACATGCAAGGCATCATGGATGCCATCAACAAGTCCTATGCCTCTATCGAGTTCAAACTCAACGGTACGATTGTGGCGGCGAATGAGAACTTTTGAAAACCGTGGGCTACAGTCTCGATGAGATTAAGGGACAGCACCATCGGATGTTCTGTGATGCCGGGTATACGAGCTCGCCTGAATATGCTGCGTTCTGGCAGAAACTGAATCGGGGAGCATTCGATACCGGTGTCTACCGCCGAGTCGGCAAGGGTGGAAAAGAAGTGTGGATTCAAGCCACCTATAACCCGATCAAGGATGAGATGGGTAGGCCGTTTAAGGTGGTGAAGTTTGCGATCGACATTACTGCACAGACGCATGCGCAGGCTCAGTTGGAAGCCTGTATGGCTGAAGCGCAACAGTCGCTCGGAGCCTTGGCACAGGGCGACTTGACGCTGTCCATGAGTGGCGCCTACGAGGGTGAGCTCGAGAAGATTAAGGCCAGTGTCAACGCGGCATTGACCAACTTGACCAATACCATGTCGACGGTGCGCGATGCTGTGGAGTCCGTGACGTCGGGTGCTGAACAGATCACGAAAGGAAATGAGGATCTATCGCAGCGCACGAGCGAGCAGGTCTCGGCACTGGAGGAAACCTCCGCGTCCATGGAAGAGATGACCTCGACGGTGAAGCAGAACGCCGACAATGCCAAGCAGGCCAATCAGTTGGCCATTGCGGCGCGCGACACGGCCGACAAGGGCGGCGCCGTCACCAAGAAAGCCGTCGATGCGATGGGCGAGATCAACAAGAGCAGCAAGAAGATCGCCGACATTATCACGGTGATCGACGAGATCGCCTTCCAGACCAACTTGTTGGCCTTGAACGCGGCGGTCGAAGCGGCACGAGCCGGCGAGCATGGACGCGGGTTCGCCGTCGTAGCGGCCGAAGTCCGCAACTTGGCGAAACGGTCGGCGACGGCGGCGAAAGAGATCAAGGGATTGATCAATGAGTCCATCCAGCGTGTAACGGACGGCAGCGAGCTGGTGAACCAGTCCGGCAAGATGTTGGAAGAGATCGTCAGCTCCGTGAAACGCGTCACGGACATCATCGCGGAGATCAGCGCCGCCTCGCAAGAGCAGGCGAGCGGCATCGATCAGGGCAACAAGGCCATCATGTCGATGGATGAGACGACGCAGCAGAATGCGGCCTTGGTCGAGGAAACGACCTCTGCCGCCCAGTCCATGAAGGATCAAGCGCAGGAGCTCATGCGGCAAGTGGAGGTCTTCAAGATCGCGCAGGCTGAAGGTCATCACGCTGCGCGGACGTCGATGAGCCACGCCGGCAGCCGGCCTGCGGTAAAGCCGATGGTCAAGCCTGCCGTTCACGGGTACGGCAGCAAGGTCGCGGCCAAAAATCCTGTCGGCAGCAAGCCGGTGGAGCACAAGGAACCGGCCGGCGTTGCGGCTGGCAACGGCAAAGATCGCCGCAGCTCCGGAGATGAATTCGAGGAATTCTAGATAATGTGAAGCGTCGTTCGTGAGGCGTGAGGGGCGGGACCTGCGCGAAAAGCGAGTCGCGCCGGTCTCGCGAATCTCGCCCGTCGCACAATTCGATTGTGCGCATGACGTTTCACGCTTCACGAGACGAAGACCGACCTACGCAAAGAGCTCGTCGAGTAGCATCTGACAGTCAGGCAGGAGCGGGGTACGCTGGCCGTGATCTCCCGCCTCCCCACGATTCCGTCGCATGCAGTACCGACCCATCGCCGACAGCACGACCGGCGTGAGGCCTGAAGCCCCGGTCGAGCATGCGTCGTCTGCTGTTCATTACGGAAGGATCTTCCATGATGCCATAAGACTCTATGGACAACACTGCTCCTAGAGCGTACATAGTATTGATGCCTTATTAATCTGCAATGAGGTCTGAGTGGATAAGGCTGCACTTCCTGGCCGACGCAAAGACCATCCAACGCCGTCCCTCCTGTCTCGGTCCAGGGTCCGTCTATCGATCGCTTCCCGTCGGCAGTGTCCTGCTACCCTCTGTCTGCGGGGGGGGATGCCAAGCCAATCTGATGGGGCCCCAGTTGCCGGTCGAGGCATCCTGGTTGGGCGGAACAGCATGCCTCCGGGAGTTGCCTGAATGGCCGATCTCACCGACGAGACGCCCCCTGTACGACGGCGACAGCCATGCACGGAGTCCCGGCAGGGCGAGGGGAGCGCACCGTCATCTGAACGACTGTTACGCGCCATCAGCCGGCTGCAGTCCCTCTTCATCGATGATGCAGAACCGGACGTGGTCGTCGGCGCGATGCTTCACGAGATCGTGATGCTCACAGGAAGCGACTCCGGGTGTATCGGCACGGTCCTTCACCATGCCGACCCGCGGCCCTACTGGCGAACGGATGCCGTTACGGATTCCGCATGGACGGAGGAGACAAAGGTTCCGAATCAGGATTGCAATTACCTCAAGGCCCTGTGCGAACAGGCCATGTCGATCGGTCGGCGGGTTATGGCGAACGATCCACGCGCATGCGGAATTCTTCCCGGCCGCATGTCCGTCGGCGCCTGTGTCGCCCTACCGATTTATCGGGGGAAACAGTTGATCGGTGTGGTCGGGGTCGCGAATCGTCCGGGCGGCTATGACGACGCCGGGATCGCGCATCTGGACCCATTTCTGTCTACCTGTGCTCAATTGCTGGAAGGGTTTTGGAACCGTCGGCTTCGCACGGAAGCCGAAGCAGCCTTGCGTGACAGCGAGGATCGATTCAGGGCTGCGGCGCAGGGAGCGAACGAGGGCATCTGGGATTGGAACCTCAAGACCAACGAAGCCTATTTCTCGCCGCGGTGGAAAACGATCCTCGGCTATGAAGACCACGAAGTGGCCAATAATTATCAAGAATGGGAATCACGTCTACACCCCCACGATCGAGATCGGGTTCTTGCGTATCTCAATGACTATCTTGCCGGCAAGGTGGAACGCTACGACCTTGAATTTCGCCTCCTGAAGAAAAGCGGAGACTATTGCTGGATCCATGCTCGCGGGAGCCTCCTGCATGACGCCGACGGACGCCGAACTCGTCTGGCCGGTTCTCATGAGGATATTACTGAGCGCAAGCAGGAGGAAGCGCTGCAAGCCGCTGAAAAACAAGCGCTGGAATCGGTCGCGAGGGGGAACGCACTCACGGACGTGTTGGAGTCTCTCTGTCAGGCGGTCGAGACGCATACGGCGCCGATGCTGTGCTCGATCATGCTGGTCACCGACGAGGGGACGCATCTTTCGTCGATCGCCGGGCCGAGCTTGCCCGAAGCGTACCGTCGGGCCATCCGTCGCGTTCCCATCGGGCCGACCGTCGGGTCTTGCGGCAGTGCCGCCTACTTTCGACAACCCGCCGTCACGGCGGACATCGCGACCGATCCTTTGTGGAAGGACTACGCCTCGGTGGCGCTGTCCCATGGGCTGAAGGCCTGTTGGTCGCTGCCAATCGTCGGTGCTCACGACACGGTGCTCGGAACACTCGCGGTCTACCATCATGAGCCGCGGGCGCCTCGCCCGACCGAGCTGAAGATCCTCGGACGGGTCAGCCAGGTTGCCGCCGTCGCCATCGAACATGCCAAGGTGACCGACGCCTTGCGGGATAGCGAGGCGCGATTCGAGGCGTTCATGCGCCACAATCCGGCAGTGACGTTTATCAAGGATGCAGCCGGACACTATGTCTATGGGAATCCTCAGTTTGAAAGGCTGTCAAGCCTGTCGAGGCAAGAGATAAGCGGCAAGACGGTGTTCGATTTCTTGCCCGAGGAGATCGCAACCTGTCTCTCCCGGAACGATACGGCGGTGCTTGCATCGGGTGAGAAGCTTGAGAGCGAAGTATCTCTGCCGACTCCAGCCGGTACGATCCAGCATTGGCTCGTCATTAAATTCCCGCTCGATACGGTACGGCGGGAGTTGTTGGGGGGCATCGCCATCGAGATCACGGCCCGCAAACACATGGAAGCGCAACTGGCTGCACAGAATGAGTGTTGGGCGCTGTTCATCGAACATAGCCCGGTAGCGCTGGCCATGCTGGATCGAGAGATGCGGTATCTGGCGGTCAGTCGTCGCTGGATGTTGGATTATCGTCTCGGGGATGAATCGATCATCGGCCGGAGTCATTATGACGTCTTCCCGGAGATTCCAGAGCGGTGGAGGGTCATCCATCGGCGATGTTTAGCCGGTGCCGTTGAACGGTCCGAGGAAGATCCGTTCGTTCGTACGGACGGTCGCATAGACTGGTCTCGATGGGAAATCCGTCCTTGGCGGATAGGAGACGGGACTGTTGGTGGTATTGTCATCTTTTCAGAAGACATTACGCCCCGGAGGCAGATCCAGGATGATCTCCGGCGCACCCAGTTTGCCATGGATCAGGCGGTGGATGCGGTCTACTGGATCGATCCCCAGGCCCGAATTCTCTATACCAACGATGCGGCCGGCGCGATGTTGGGCTATTGCAAAGAGGAATTCTTGCGTATGACGGTCCACGATCTGAACCCGAGCTTTCCACCGGAGGTGTGGCCTGGGTGGTGGGAGGAGGTCAGAGAGAAGCAGGTGGTCTCATTGGAGACGAACCACCTGACGCACGATGGCCGGCTGATTCCCGTCGAGATTCGGGTGAATTTCCTGGCCTACGGCGGGCAAGAATTCCACTGTGTCTTTGTCCGCGACATCAGCGAGCGGAAGCGAAGGGAAAACGCGCTGGGCGAAAGCCAAAAACGATTCGAATTGGCCGTTCGTGCCACCAACGACGGCATCTGGGATTGGAATATTCAGACCGGAGAACAGTATTGGTCCGATCACCACTTTGAGTTGTTTGGGCTCGACCCGGGCGCCTTTGTCCCCACGTATGATACCTGGATCTCGCTGATCCATCCGGATGACGCCGGTTTGGTCCACCGTGCGACGCGGCATCACCTCGACACGCGTGAACCGTACGATGTCGAAGCGCGGGTACGGATGAAAGACGGGTCCTATCGCTGGTTCCGTGACCGAGGACAGGCGGTGTGGGATGGGCGTGGCCGTCCGGTGCGCATGGTCGGTTCCACCGCCGATGTGACGGAACGTAGGAAGGCCGAAGAGCTGATCTGGAAAGCTCATGCCGAACTCGAGCAACGGGTCAAAGAACGGACCATCGAGCTTGCCACGGCCAACCGATGTCTCCAGGAGGAGATTGCCGAACGACAACGGGTGGAGCACCGGCTGGAACGGACTCAATATGCCGTCGACCACGCGGCCGACCAGATCTTCGTCATTGATTCCAAGGGGTACATCCTCGATGTGAACGAGTCGGCCTGCCGGCGGCTGGGCTATACCAAAGAAGAGCTCCTGACGATGTCGGTGATGGATGTCGACAGCGATTGTTCGCAGGAACTGTGGATACAGGTATGGGCGGAGTTCACCGAGAAAAAAGGGATGCGGCTGGATCGGCAGCACCGGAGTAAGACAGGAGAGATCTATCCCGTAGAAGTACAGGCGAACTATCTCCTCCATCAGGGACAAGAACTCTCCTATGCCATCGTGCGCGATGTGACCGAGCGCCGCCAAGCGGAACAGGCGATCCGGGAGAGTGATCTTCGGTACAAACTGTTGACGGAAGCGACGTTCGACGGGGTGGCGATTCACGATCACGGTGTGTTGCTCGAAGTGAATCCTGGATTGGAACGGATGTTCGGCTACGAACCAGGCGAGCTCGTCGGTCGATCCATCATGGATCTCATTGCCGAGGAGTCTCGCGACCACGTGGCGGCCAATATGCAGGACGGCGTGAGCGGACCCTACGAAGCCGTGGCGCGCCGCAAGGACGGCAGCGGCTTTCCGGGGGAAGTCGTGGTGAGGCCCTATCGGTATCGCGGCAAAGAAGTCCGTTTGGTCGCCGGTCGGGACATCACTGTGCGCAAACAACTCGAGGCGGAAAAGGCTCGTTATCTGGAAGAGCTTGAACGTCAGGTCGTCGAACGAACGGCCGATATCGCCAAGCTGGAGTCACAGCGGGCGCAGACGGAAAAGCTAGCCGCCGTCGGTCAGATGGCCGCCGCGGTCGCTCACGAAATCAATAATCCCATCGCCGGGATCAGGAATGCTTTCACCCTCATCAAGCAAGCCGTGGATCAGACGCATCCTCACTATGAATTTGTCGGCATGATCGATCGGGAAATCTCCAGGGTGGCCGCGATCGTCCAGAATATGTATCAGCTGTATCGCAAAGAACCGAGCAGGTCGGAACCCGTGCAGTTGGAGCGGATGCTTCGTGATTTGGACGCGGTCTTCGCCAAACAGTTGTCGCAGCGGAGACTTGCGTGCGTCTCGACTCTCTCGTGCCCGACGCCGACTCTCAATGTGCCCCAGAGCGATCTCCTCCAAGTCCTGATGAATCTCATTCAAAACGCCATCGATTCGTCGCCTCAGGGGGGGACGGTCCGGCTGAACGTCGAGCAGCACGAGGACATCGTGACGATTCGCGTGTCCGATGAAGGAAGCGGGATCGCGCCCGACGTGCTCCCGCATATCTTCGACCCGTTCTTTACGACCAAAACCGAGAAAGGCCAGAAAGGGATGGGCTTGGGCCTCTCCGTCTCTCAGAGCATGGTGATGGCAATGGGAGGGAGGATCGAAGTCCGGACGAAGGTGACGTGCGGATCGACCTTTTCGGTCGTGTTGCCGAAGACGCCGACGGCAGATCGTACCCTGGTCAAGCGGAACATCATCAAGGAGGTCTTGTCTCATGACGGCTGAAGCGCCGAAGATTGTGCTTGCCGACGACGAAGATACCTTCCGCCGCGCGACCGCCGCGTTGTTGGAGCAGGAGGGATATCGATGTGATTGCGCTCACGATTCCGAATCGGCCGGTCGGTTGGTGACCGATCGGCATGATACGCTGATCTCCGATATTCGCATGCCGGGCAACATGCAGTTTGAGTTCCTGCGCGAGATTCGCCGGCGATTCCCTTTGCTCCCGATCGTGTTGGTGACCGGCTATCCTTCCGTACAAACCGCCGTGGAGTCGATCCGTCTCTCGTTCACGGACTACTTGCTGAAGCCGGTAGACTGGCCGGACCTTCTTCGCGCGGTGAGGCGTGCCGTTCGAAAAGCTCGACTCGTCCGCATGACCGCAGCGGCTCGAGAAGAAGCCGGTCGCGTGACGGCCTCGTTGGAGCGGGTGCAGGAGGTCGTGGCGCACTCTCAGTCTCAGGAAGGGAGTCACACGCTGGCCTGGCCACTGGAACAGGTTCTGACGCATGGGTTTGCGCAGATGGCGGTCCTCTCCACGCATATGCAGTCGGTGATACAGGATCAATTGCACAGCGTCGGCGAAGCGCCGACGGACGTGTGCCGAACGATGAAATGCCCGCGGCGCTCGGCATATCAAGAGGCGCTGACGGACGCAATTGAAGTAGTGGAGCGGACCAAGTCCGCGTTCCGGTCCAAGGATTTGGGCGCGCTCCGGAGCAAACTCGAACGGTTGCTTGAAGCAGATCGAACGGGCGCCGTGCGTCCTCCCCTGAGGGAAGGGGCCGCGTCAGGGCCAGACCCCGTCGAGTCGGAGTGAGGGTCGGCGCGGCATCCGCGCCGGTGAGCGGATGCCCCGGTGGGGGTGGTTTCACCGTTTTGGTTCCCGAACGCGGTCGCGGTTTGATATAGTCACAGTAGAACGGTCGAGCAGTCGGCTCGAACCGCCTGGCGGGCAGGAGCAAGACCTGTCAGTCGAAGGCGCATTCCGAGGCTCTTGGTCAAGAGCAGAAGGGGTGCGCCTTTTTTGTTTTCCGGCCCGTGCAAGGCGCCGTCGTGTAGGCCGGACACGACGTATGCGCGCTGTTCCGAGGACGAGGAGGAATTGGTCGATGCCCTGGTTGCCGTTGGATCCGGCGTTGCTGCGAGTCGGGCTCTACATCAGAATCGATCATGGTTGGATGGAGCACCCCTTCGTTCGGAACGTCTTCACCGTCTCGTCGCCGACGGAAATCGCTATCATCCAGAAACACCGGCTGACGAACCTGCTGTACGATCCGGAACGATCTCATGCCGATGTCGTCGAGACCTTGACCGATCCGTCCCTTCCGGTGAAAGCCTTCGGATGCGACGAGCAGACGCTCGCGGATGCCGAGGAGGACGAGCAATCGATCCTCAAGGAAAAGCACCGGCAGATCCAGACCGTGCTGGGCCATCGGAAGGCCATCGAGGAGAATACGCGCCGGTATACCGACGCGACCAACGAAGTCTCGGTCATGCTGGCGATGGCCAATGCCGGGCAGCCGGGCGCGCTCTTATCGGCCTCCAACATCATGACCGCCATGTCCGGTGTGGTGGCGCAACAGCCGGTCGCCCTCAGCCTTGTCTGTACCGAGAGTCGACCGGAGCCGGGGCAAGAGCTTGCCGCGCAGGCGATCAACGTCAGCGTCCTGGCGGCCCTGACGGCGAAAACGCTCGGCATGAGCCGGGAGGAAACGCAGTTTGTGGAGTTGGGCGCGCTCTTTCACAACATCGGGATGAATCGCGTGCCGCTGGCCGTACGGGTCAAGAACGAAGCGGATCTGTCGCCGACGGAAATGAAACTGCTCCGGATGTATCCGCAGTTCGGCAAGGAGATTCTCGAAGCCATCACGGGAGTCGCCCCGGAGATCATCGAGATCGTCTTTCAGCATCGGGAATACCTCGACGGGACCGGCTTCCCCAAACGCTTGATCAACGGCGACATCGCCAAGAGCGCGCGGTTGGTGGGGACGATCGCCGAGTATAATCTGCTGACCAGCGATCAGCGTTCTTCGCGGTACCTGGGGCCGGGTCAGGCCTTGTCGTATGTCTACACGAAGCTGAAGAACAAATACGGGCCGGATGTCATCGAGCCCTTCATCGCGACGGTGACGGTGTTCCCGCCGGGATCCTTCGTCCAATTGAGTGATGGCAGCTTCGGGCTGGTGATTAAGAACAACATGGACGAGCGACTGCGGCCAGTCGTGATGCTCTATGAGCGGGACGCGTCGCACCCTCAGGCCGCGATCATCGATCTGTCGAGGGAACGGTCGTTATCGATCGAGAAGAGCATCGATCCCAAAGGCCTTCCGGAACGAGTGAAAGACGCCCTGCTCCCGGCCAAACTGAACGGGTACGTGATTACAAAAGCCTAGCCCTCTTCACCGGCTCCGCGCATCCCGGCACAGTGTTTCCTCTCTTCCTGGTGCGGAAATTCTGGGTATGGTAGTATGGATTCCTAACATCAAGTCGAGCAAATCGAATCACCGGAGAGGATTTATCCGCCTGTGGCATGGCTTCCGCTTGATCCGGCGTTGCTGCGAGTCGGGCTCTACATCAAGATCGATCACTCCTGGATGGAGCATCCCTTCGTCCGCAATACCTTTACGGTCTCCTCACCTACCGAAATCGCCATTATTCAGAAACACCACCTCACCAAGCTCTTTTACGATCCTGCGCTGTCCCATGCCGATGTCGTCGAATCCCTGACGCAGCCCTCCGCGACGGTGCGCGCGTTCGAAGTCGATGCGGAGACGGCGGAAGACGCAGCGGCCGATGAGCAGTTGATTCTGAAGGAAAAGCGGCGGCAGCTTCAGACGGCCCTCGAACATCGGAACGCCATTGAGAAAAACTCCCGAACCTATACCAAGGCGACCAACGAAGTGTCGGTCATCATGGCGATGGCCAATGCCGGACAGCCTGCGACGATGCAGTCGGCGGAGAAGATCTTGGAGTCGATGGGTCAGGTCATGGCGCAAGAGCCGGTGTTGCTCAGTCTCGTCTGTGCAGAGAGTCGAGCGGAGCCGGGCCAGGAACTCGCCATGCAGGCGATGAACGTCAGCGCCCTTGCGATACTGACCGCCAAGACGCTCGGCCTCAGTGCTGAAGAGATCGGGCACGTCGGCATGGGAGGGTTGTTTCACAACATCGGGATGAATCGAGTCCCGCTGGCCGTTCGGCTCAAGACCGAGGAGGATCTTTCTCCGACCGAAGCCAAGCTGCTCAGAATGTACCCCCAGTTGGGCAAGGAGATTCTGGAAGCCATGCCGGACGTGGCACCGGAGGTGATCGAGATCGTGCATCAACACCGTGAATATCTGGATGGCACCGGCTATCCGAAGCGCCTCATCAACGGGGATATCAGCAAGACGGCCCGATTAGTCGGGACGATCACCGAGTACAATTTGCGCGTCAGTGATCGACGTTCTCCGCGCTATCTCAGTCCGAGCCAAGCGTTGACCTACTTGTATACGAAGCTACGGAACAAATATGGTCCGGATGTGATCGATCCTTTCATCGCGACCGTCACCGTCTTTCCACCTGGCTCCTTCGTGGAATTGAGCGATGGGAGCTTCGGGTTGGTGATCAAGACCAATAGCCAGGAGCGTTTGCGCCCGGTCATCATGCTCTATGAGCGGAATGCCTCGCACGATCAAGCGGCGATTATTGATCTGGCGCGGGAACGATCGTTGTCGATCGAGCGGAGCCTAGACCCTAAGACCCTGCCGGAACGGGTCAAACATGTGTTGCTGCCGACACAACTGAACGGGTATTTGATGACGGAACAATGACGGCCCTGAGGAGTCGGCCGCAGAAGGGAGTGCCCTGTTCCGCCGGCCGGGATCGGGTCAATCGTAGGCGATCCGGATGTTCTTCACATAGTCTTCCAAGGTGTGCAACTGTTGCGTGATGGTCGCGGCATCTGCCGATTTGGCCGCCTGCTCGACGGCGGCGGCGAGTTCGGTGACCCGGTCGAATCCGTAACTCCCACCGACTCCTTTCATCCCATGTGCGACGCTTCGCACCGTCTCGAAGTCCCGTCCGGTTAGGGCCTGCCGCATCGTGACGAGTTCTTTTTTTCGATTCGCCATAAAGCGCGGCATCATCGGTTCGAAAGAGGCATCAATATGAACGATCTCCGATGGCGTCCCCATGGGCTGTAGGCTCAATGAAGGGTCCGGCATGCGAGGCTCCTTTCAGGCTGTACGCCGATGCAATCCTGGCGACCGAAGGCGCGCCAGTCTGCCGAGCAAGGCGTCTCGTTTGAACGGTTTGAGAACATAGTCGGATGCACCGGCCACAATCGCTTTGCAGATGTGTGTTTGGTCGCTGTCGGCGGTGAGCATGACGACCGGGACGCTGGTCCACGTCGACTTCTTGCGCATCTGAGCTAATAACTCGAGGCCGCTCACATGGGGCAATCCGATGTCCAGTAGGACGAGGGCTGGCGGCGGCAGCGCGTCAACCTGGATCTGAGCCTGCTTGCCGTCGGCGGCATGTAGCACGTCGTAACCTTCTTCTTCCATAATCATTCGAATGAGGGTGGCGGTGTCGGCTTCATCCTCGACAAAAAAGAGGGTGGGTTTGTTCATATCGATTGCTTCTCCTGGAGCACTAGCTCGTTCGCTCAACCGTGATGACGAGCAATACCTGTAAGGTTGATTTATTCCAGGCTTCTTCTCGGGAACCAACGGTGCCTCAAAGGGTTCGTTCTTTGGGATGGATCAGACACGGATAGTTGATGTTTGAACGTTGTCGGCCGGATAGGGGCGATCCTTGAGCGCTCGAGACCACTTAAGTCCCTGAAATCCGGTCTTTCGTGCCCGATCAAGAATAGATACCAACCGACCGATAAAGCGAAGACTTTGCAGCAGTGGTCAAAAACTCGGTTGGTGTTCAGATCTGAACGAGTTAAGTATGGACTATGCCATCACATCCGACGAATTTCTTCGGTTTCGGAAGCTGATTTACGATGAAAGCGGAATTTCATTGGGCGATCAAAAGCAGACGCTGCTGGCCTCGCGGCTTTCGAAGCGCCTGCGGGACCTCGGGTTGACGTCATTTTCCGAGTACTATACGCAGGTCACGGATGACCCGACTCGTGAAGAATTCACGCGGATGTTGGATCTGATTTCCACGAACAAGACCGACTTCTTTCGAGAGCCGAAACACTTCGATTTCCTGCGCGAACGAATCCTTCCGGAACGGGCCAACGAAAAGCGGATTCGGATTTGGTCGTCCGCCTGCTCGACGGGCGAAGAGCCCTATACGATCGCGATGACGCTCTATGAATCTGTGTCAGACTCGAGCCAGTGGGATTTCAAGATTCTTGCGTCCGACCTTTCCACGCGTGTGCTGGCGAAGGCCGCAGCGGGCATGTACGACGCAGAGCGGGTTCGGGACGTTCCGCCTGAGATTGTCCGGCGGCATTTTCTGCGCGGACGCGGCGAGAAGGAAGGGCAGCTCAAGGTCAAGCCTCATTTGGCCGGGATCATCCAGTTTCGGCGGCTGAATCTGATGGACGACCGCTTTCCGATCAAAAACCCACTCGATCTGATCTTTTGTCGGAACGTGATGATCTATTTCGACCGTCAGACGCAGGAGCAACTTGTGAACAAGTTTTATCGCTATCTGAAGCCTGGGGGGCATCTGTTTATCGGTCACTCAGAGAGTCTGCAATGGGTCAATCACCCGTTCAAGACCGTGGCGCCGACGATCTATCAGAAAGAAGCGTGAAGCGTATTGGTCTATTCGGTCTGTCCTGTCTGTCTCGTCTATCTTGTCGACCAGACAGACCAAACAAACCAGATTCGGCCTGAAACATGAAACTTGAAACCGGACTCGAACAATTCGCTCACATTCGCCGGATGCGTGACAGCCGGTTCCCACATGAAATCGCCGCGATCTTGCCGGGCGAGTTTTTCGTCAGCGCCAGTCCCATGATCGTCTATACCGTGCTTGGGTCGTGTATCTCGGCGTGTATTCGAGATCCGGTCGTCGGCGTGGGAGGCATGAATCATTTCATGTTGCCGAAACCGAAAGACGGGGGGACCGACTCATGGGGCGAATCGACCAGATACGGCTCTTATGCAATGGAGTCGTTGATCAATGAAGTCTTGAAGCGGGGAGGCGTGAAGAGTCGCCTGGAAGTGAAACTGTTCGGAGCCGGGAAAATCTACGACGGCAACATCGATGTCGGCGCCAGAAATGCGGAGTGGGTGCTCGACTTTCTGAAGACAGAAGGGCTCACGGCGGTGAAGACGGACTTGGGCGATGTATGTCCTCGGAAAGTCTATTACTTCACGGATTCAGGCCGCGTGTTGCTGAAGAAGATCGAACGCTTGAAGAACAAGACCATTGTCGAGCGCGAGCAGGAGTACGCAACAAAGATCCAAGCCGTCGACAAGCCGGTGGAAGAAGATGTGACGCTGTTCTAAAAAGCCGTGAAGCGTATCTGGTCTATCTCGTCGACCAGATAGACCAGGCAGACCCGGGACACAAGATGCGAGGGAGTCCATGAAAACAATTCGCGTGTTGAACGTGGATGATTCGGCGCTGATGCGGCAGGTGCTGGCAGCGTTGCTTGCGAAAGATCCGGAGATCGAAGTCATCGGCGCGGCGCCCGATCCGTATGTCGCTCGCGAGAAGATCAAGGCATTGAATCCCGATGTGATCACCCTGGACGTCGAAATGCCGAAGATGGACGGCATCACGTTCCTGGAGAAACTGATGCGCGGGCATCCGATGCCGGTCGTCATGGTGAGCTCACTTACCGAAGCGGGATGTCAGACGACGCTCCGAGCGCTGGAACTCGGCGCGGTGGATTTCATCACCAAACCGAAACTCGATCTTCGCGAAGGCATGGAAGAGGTCGCGCAGGATCTGATCGCCAAAATCAAAGCGGCGGCTGCGGCACGAGTGCGACCGTTAAGCGCGAAGCGTGACGCGTCCGAATCCGGAACGAGCGACGCTTCACGAGCGACGCTTCACGAACGGCGTTTCACGGACGGCGCTTCACGAACGGCGATGATCAAGACGACCGATACCATCATTGCCATCGGCTCATCCACCGGAGGCACGGAGGCCGTCAAGGACGTGTTGGAAGTCCTTCCGCCGAATACTCCGCCTATTCTGATCACGCAGCACATGCCGGAGCGATTTACGAAGACCTGGGCGGATCGAATGAACGGCCTGTGTCGGATTTCCGTCAAGGAGGCGGAAGACGGCGATAGTGTGCTGCCGGGTCATGCCTTGGTTGCTCCAGGCGGCTATCACATGGCGCTGGAGCGGAGCGGAGCCCGGTACACGGTTCGCATCAATCAGGATCCTCCGGTGAATCGCCATCGCCCTTCGGTGGATGTCCTCTTTGCCTCAGTGGCACGGTACGCCGGCGCCAACGCGGTCGGGGTGATTCTTACAGGGATGGGAGGAGACGGGGCGAAAGAGATGCTGACGATGAAGCAGGCCGGCGCCTTCACGATTGCGCAGGACGAAACCAGCTGTGTGGTGTTCGGCATGCCGAAGGAAGCGATCAAGCTCGGCGCCGTGGATAAAGTGCTTCCGCTTCACGATATTGCCGGCGCGATACTGGCATATGTGGGCTACTCAAAAGCCGCTTGATGAGAGGTGAGGTGAAGCGTCTGGAATGGGGAGAGACGTGAAGCGTGAAGCGTAAAGCGTAAAAAGAGACCAAACAAACCAGACAAACCAGACAAACTAGACAAACTAGAAGGAGACAGAGCCATGCAAACACAAGAACGTCCCGTCCCGAACGGTGTGGTGCTGGATCTCAGCGGAGATCTGACCTATGCCAACCGAGAGCAATTCAAGACGGCCGTGGAGGGGATTCGACAGAAAGGCTGCCGGCACCTGATCTTGAACATGGCCGACGTCCGATTCGTGGACAGCTCCGGGCTCGGCTTGCTGGCGCTCGTCTCTCAGAACTTTAAGTTGAGTCAAGGGAAAGTGAGCATGTTGAAGCCGCAAAGTTACGTGCGGGAGATCATGAGCCTGGCGAACATTCAAAAACTTATTCCTGTCTATGACAACGAGCAGGACGCCCTGGCTGGACAGCAGAAAGCGGCGTAGCAGGAGGCGTGCAACCTGAAGCGTCGCTCGTGAAGCGTGAAGGGTGAAGCGATGGAAAGGAACGTGAAGCGGGAAGCGTCTGAATCCGGAAACGAGATTCGCTTTACGAACGACGCTTCACGAGCCACGTTGCACGCGATCGTGGCGCCGCAAACGGTCTTGGTCGTGGACGATGAGCCGACCACGCGCATGGTGCTGACGGCTCGGCTCAAGCGGCTCGGGTATCGCGTCATCCAAGCCGGCGACGGCAAATCTGGACTGGAGGCGCTTCGTCGAGAGCGACCCGATCTGACGATTCTGGATTGGATGATGCCCGAACTCGATGGGCCTTCGTTCTGCGAACAGGTCCGTCAAGACCCTGAGCTCCTCACCAGTCAAATCCTCATGATGACGAGTCATGATCGGCCTGAGCAGATTGCCGAAGGGTTGGCGCGTGGAGCGGATGATTTTCTCAGTAAGGCCGCCAGTAAGTATGAAATCACGGCCCGGGTTCAGTCCGGGATGCGTGCCGCGACCTTGATACGGCGATTAGAAGACGCGACCGAGGAGATTCGACGGAAGCAGGAGGTGCTCGAGCGAGAGCTTCAATCCGCGGCACGCTACGTTGAATCGCTGCTCCCGGCACCGGGTATCCTCTTGCCGGGGGTTCAGATGGTGCATGCCTATCATCCGTCTCTCGGATTGGGTGGCGACCTCTTTAATGTCGTGTCATGGGACGATGGGGTGCTGGGGCTCTATTTGCTGGACGCCTCCGGGCACGGTGTGTCCGCGGCGCTCCGTTCCGCCTCGTTGGCGACCTTTCTGCGACGAGGCCACTTGCTCAGGCATGTCGGGTCGACGGATCCTGGGGCGATTCTCACGGAAGCCAATAAGCAGTTTCCGCTGACGGACGACGGGAACTACTTTACGATCGTCTTTGCCAGGCTTGATGTTCGCGCCCGCACGTTGTCTTATGCCACCGCCGGTCATAATGGGGCGTTTCTGCAACGATCGTCCGGAGAGTTCTATTGGATGGCGCATCCCAATTTACCGCTTGGGTTTGACGGTTCGACGATCTATGCCACGACGGAGCTCACGATCACACCGGGCGATCGATTATATCTGTTGAGCGACGGTCTGTACGAAGTCCCGGACTCGAACGGCGAGCTCTGGGGACAAGATCGTCTGGAACAGGCGGTGCGCACAGTTGGCCGGCGCCCTCTGACGGACGTTGTGTCCGACGCCATTGCCGAGGCGGTCAGATGGCAGGGACACGACCAGTTTCCTGATGATGTCGCGCTGATGGCGGTCGAAATCGAAGGCGAAACGTGAAGCGCATTGGTCTATTCGGTCTATCTCGTCCATGTCGTCGACCAGACAAACGAGACAGACCAAACAGACCAGATAGACCAGACCGACGAGGGGCAGCGTGAAGCGCTTTGGGCGTAAGACGTGAAGCGCAGGAGGTTGGAGGCTGAAGGTTTGAGGTAGGAAGCATGCCGCAGGAGCATCCGGCCTCAAACCTCGGACCTCAAACCTCCAACTCTCCAACGAGATACGCTTCACAGATTAGGACTCATCGCATGAATCACGATCCTGTTTTTAACCTCGCCGAAGCCCTCGCGCGTATCGATGACGATCAAGAGACGTTCCAGATGATCATCGAATTGTTTCTGGAGCATGGACCAAAGTATTTAGCGGATACGCAGGCGGCCCTGGATGCCGGAAATGCGGTAGGTGTGGCGCGAGCCAGCCATCGACTAAAGGGAGCGATTCTCCAGTTTTGCGCTCCTCCCGCTCTTGAGGCCTGCAGAGAGTTGGAAGAAACGGCAAAGGCCGGCGACCTTCTCCATGCCCGAGAGGTCTACTCCTCCTTGGAACGGGAATTCCGTCGTCTCCTGACCGCGCTCGATCAAGAGAGAGACAAAGGACTTGCCGCATGAGCACACTGACGCCATCCGATCATCTCTTGGTCGTCGATCCCTGTCCGGACACGCAGGCTCGCATTGCCGAACAGTTGCAGGGGAGAGGATTTGCGATCGTAGCGGCGTCCGACCCTGCTACGGCATTGGCCGCCATCGACTCGGCGGCGCCGGACATGGTGCTGACCGATCTGTTTCTACCTGATGCGACGGGACTCACGTTGGTGAAAGCGCTCACATCGCGACGTGATCCCTGTCCCGTCATCGTGATGGCGCAGAACGCGCCGGAGCCGCTGATCCTTGAGGCGTTGCGTTGCGGTGCGGCCGACTACCTGCAGAAACCTATTACCAAGGATGAATTGGTCCATGCGGTCCAGCGGGCGCGTACCGTGCCGACCGACGACCCCGCGGATCTCCCTGGATTGTGCCGATGTGAGTATCGCGTCACCGTGGATTCCGATCCCGCCCACATTCCTGGAATCATTTCCTGGTTCATCAAAGCGACGGCATCGCCCGTCCCTCCTCTGCAACGTCTGCAGCTTCAGGGGGCGCTGCAAGAATTGCTGTTCAATGCCATCGAACACGGAAATCTCGAGATCGTGTCTCGGGAGAAGGAAGAGGCGCTGGCTGCCGGTCGATATGAGCAACTCTTGGCCGGGCGACTGGCTCAATCGCGGTTGAGAGATCGGCGAGTCACCATTCAGTCGCGCTATGACAAAGGCGGGAACAGTCTGACATACCGCATCGTCGATGAGGGCAAGGGTTTCGAATGGCGGGCTTTGCTCGCGCGTTCGCAAGATATGTGTGAGTCGGAAGATGCCAGCGGCCGTGGGATTTTCTTGACCCGCTCGTTCTTTCCGTCATTGGCGTACAACGAACGCGGCAATGAAGCGACGGTCACGGTGCCGCTCGAATAAGTTTCAGGTTTCAAGTTCGACGTTTCAAAGACGTCCTCTCAACATGACACGTGAAACCTGAGACTTCAAACGCGCACCGCGTAGCTTGAAACCCGGAACTCCTAGAGAATCCGCATATATTCCACCGTGCTCTCGCCTTTACCGGCATCGCGTCTCAGCACCACGAACGAGGTCTTGGTCGTTTCATTAATCGTAATGGCCAGGCGCGCTGAAAAATAGTCGGACTTGACGTCATAGTCGTTGCGCAATGTCCGACCGATTTCTTGAAAACTGCCGACCCGATCCAGCTCGACCTTGGTTTTGTATGGACGTCCTTGGACGATCTCCGTCGCGATCGATTGGGTAATGCTTGGGTCGAGCGTCTGAATCACGAGAGGATCGGCTGTATTCAGGTTCATCGGCGCTCCGCCCTCCAAGGGATAGACCGTCACATAGGGCGTGATCCGTTCGATGATGTCCGGCGTAAATCCCTTGATGAGCCGAAGGTCGCCGAGTCCGGGCAGCGGCGCATTCGCGGCCCGATAGGGCGGTCTCAGCGATTGATAGTACAGGCTCTCCGCGCCGGCCGGTTGGGGCGCTTCATCTTGATCGACCCAGTCGATCAGGGCATCCACCAGAGTCGGATTTACCTTGAGCAGTTCGAACAGTCGTCTGACTCGGAACACCTTTTTTTTCTGCTCCAGTTCGCCGCCCGACGTGGACGCAAGGTCGTTCAGGTTCACTTTTCCGGTTTCATCCGTGATTTGTGCCGTGAGAAATCCGTCGCCGATCGCGTAATTCTTGATCGGCATGGCCCAGATGTCGGTCGGGGCGTCGTATTTTTGACCGGTCATTTTTTCACGCAGCAGATCCTGGGCCAGCACGGCGCGCGTCGCCTGCACGGCGGCCCGTATCAGCATCCCGGCCTTGTAGTCGTCTCGAAACGTCGCCGCCGCCCGGTATTCGCGGCGCGCTTCGGCGTCAAATTCAAGGATCAAGGCGGTGAGAAGGGTCAACACGAGGAGCGCCAACAGGAGCGCGACGCCTCGTTCGTCAGCTCTTCGCATAACTCAAGATCCGAAGGGTTGCGTCCAGGTTCACCGGGTTATCGAACTTCGGGCGTATTTGGAGGTGGCGGACTTGAAGATTGTACGGAGCTTGGTCGATGGCAGCGAGTAACGCGAGCACGTCCGGCAGTTGCACCCCTTCCAACCGGAGATCGACCGCGGTTTCTTCATAGCCTTGCGTCAGGGTTTGCACTTGAGGCTGCATGCTTGTGATGCGTTCGCGCACCTGCGCCGCGGTGGCCGCTTCTTCCATGAAGGTGAGCAGCGAAAAATGACTGTCGCTCGCCGGCATGCGACTTTCGACTTTTGCCAAACGGTCACGCTTGGCGAGATAGTCTTGACTCAACGCGGCCAGCTCGGCAAGGTCTTTCTGCTTCCGCGAGGCCTGACGGTCGAGGCGATCCAGCTTGTCGAGCAAGGGATCCACGATCAGCACGAAGAGAAGGCTGAAGCCGAGTACGATCCCCCCCGCCAGCACGAGCGTCCGCTCCCGCTTGGACATGTGATGCCAACGTTCCCGGACCTGTTGCATCATGACGCCCTCACCGTGACGGTCATCCGAAACACCACTTGATTGGATGCGGCGCCCACGCGAGTTTCTGTGACCGCAACATCCGTGAGTTGAGAGCTCCCCGCGAGGGTTTGCTTCACCCGCTCGACCGCGTCGAACGAAGTGGTTTCACCCTCCATGAGAATCACCGCTCCATTGACGGTCAGCTCTCGAACCTTGACGGTGGTCCCGGCCGGCAGCTGCTTCACGAAGACGGACAGCGTACGGAGGACTTTATTGTCGGTGGCGTCGACCAGGCCAAGGGATGTATCAAGCCGGCCGATGCGGTATCGGGCCAGATCCAGTTCTTCTCCCGGTGCGGCACCGGTTCCAAACACCTGCTCATACCGGCTCTGCAACACCGTTTTCAGCTTCGTGACGCGTTGGTCCTGCAACATGAAGCGCACCGAGAAGTCTATGAGCGCGAAGACGGCGACGACCAGAACGGCAGCAACGGCCAGACGCCGGTCTTGTTTAGTGGTGGCCGCGTCCGGAGAAGTCGATTCCGTCACCTCTTTCAGATCAAGGGCGAGTCCCAGCGGAGACGATTTAAACCGCCATCGCGGCCTGATGATTTTCGGATGAATCGCGAGGCCGAAGGCGATAGAAAATGCTCTTGGGGCATCGACTCCGAAGCCTTGGCGTGGTCCCACCGAATGGAGCCCCAATTGTCGAGACAAGTAGGTTCCAATGTCCGGCAGCTTGGAACCGCCTCCGCATACCCAGGAATGGGTCAAGCGACCGCGTTCGCTTCCCTGATAGGCCTGCAGCGTGATGCGGAGTTCCCGCAGGAGGGGCTCCAGCAACCCCTGCACGTGATCGACCGCTATCGTGCGTTTGTGTCGCTCGGCGTCGGCAAAGCCGCAGGCTTGCCGGAGGGCCAGGGCATGGGTGAGGTGGTTGCCGCCCCAGAGGATCGTCCGAAGCACGACGGGTCGTCCTCCCTGCACGAGACAGAGCGTGGTCTTCGAAGCCCCGACGTCGATGATGGCCAGATCCGGAGGCACGTTCGCCCCTTCTGCTTGCAAATATTGCGTGACGGAAAAGAGCGCCATGGCATCCACGTTGATTGCGGAAGGTTCCACATCGGCCTGGGCAAGAAAACGGAGATGTTCGGCGACCTTCTCTCTGGGCGCGGCCGTGACGAGCACGTCGGAGCCTTTGACGTCACGCGCCGTTCCTGCGATCGGCTGCTCGGGCGGGAGCACCAGACTTCCGACGGCCAGATCTTCGAGCGGCATGGGGACGAGATTCTCGACTTCAAAGGGCACGACCTGGGCCAGTTTGGCCGAATCTTTGAAAGGAAACGAGAGCGTTCTCACGAAGAGGTCCTGGCACGGGATGGCGGTCACTAAACGGTCGGTGGCGTAGAGGCCGTGTCGCCAAATGAAGCTCCGCAACGACTGCACACGTCGAGCCGGCTCAAGATCCTCCGGACGGGAAAACGGCATCGGGTGCTGGAAATAATCGACCGTTTCATGACCGCTCAGGCGGCGGCGGAACCGGACGGCTTTCAATCCGGTTTGCCCGATATCCAGTCCGACACATTCATCGACAATAGCCATAGATTTGTCCAGCTCTTCCTATTGAAACGTATTTCGTGAAGCGTGAAACGGGCACGCTTGGAGGCCTGAGGTTAGACGCTGGAGGCATGCATCTCACGCCTCAAACCTCGAACCTCCAACTCTCCAACGAACGACGCCTCATGAATGTTGATGCTACTTTACAATGCGATCCTCGCCTGTGCCAAGGTTCCGACGATCTTGACGGTCATGGGTGTGCCGGGGGGCGGAGAAGGGAGGCCCAACGCCCCGGCTTTGGAGGCAAAACCAGGACCGGTAACGACCGTCACGGTGAGCGCCAGTTGGCTGTTCGGCATCGGCTGTTGAAGGGTGATCCGTCCCTCTCCCGTGAACGAGCCGTCGATCCCCTCGCCGTTCATGTGCGTGACGTCGCAGAGGAGGTCTCGACAGGAAAGTCCTGCCGTGACCGAGCTGAAGGTCAGCGATAAGGATCGACCGTTGCCGAGCGGAATCTGGTCGATCACGAGATCCGTCGCCTCGACCGTCCATGTTCCTTCACCATTCATGAGCGTTGCGGCGGACTGTCCGGAGTCGACTCGATGAGAGAACTCTCCGTTCAAAGTCCCTCTGGTGACATACCGGCGGATGACTTTAGAGAGATCCACCTGCTGAAGCTGTCCCTTCACCGCCATGGGCCCAGATAAGGAAAATGACGAGGCCGTCAGCGCGCCTTTGGCAAGGCTTGTTCGTGGTGAACGTTCATCCAGTTGGACGGTGAAATCGAGGCCGACCGTTCCGCCCAAGGCTTTGACGACTCCGAGTTTGGCTTGAATCACGGCCAGCTCAATTGGGGTGATGCTCGGCTTCGAAAGGGTCACGTTTCGCCATTCCAGGCTTAGCGGAAGACCTATGGACCAGTCGGCGACTCGCACGTCCATCCCCGTGCTTCGCGCGAGTTCCGCCACCAACCGCGCTTGGAGCATCCCGTAAGGAAAGGTGAGGAGGACGCCGATCGCCAGGATACACACTCCGGCGACCACCCAGACGAGAATCGCGCCCCATGCTTCGGGCCATTTAATGGTCATGAGGCACCGATGGTGACCCATTCCCGCACGGTCCACGGTGCGGCGTCAGGATATTGAAACGTGACTTCAATCAACACGGCCCTCGGCAGTTTGCTGGCTGTCGGCCATTCGTCGAGCCAGATCCGGTTCTGGTCGTCATAGTATCGAACGTTGAACGCGTGGACGCGATCGGCTAGCTCCATCTGGTCCAGCGTCTCGTCCGTGTCGGTCAACGTATAGAGATTCCTGCGAACGAACCGAATCAAACGGTCGCGTTCGCGCGTATACACGACGCGAATGGTTTCACTCTCCTTCATCGTCGAAGCACTCAATTCTTGACTCATTGCAAGAAACGCGAGCGTGTCGGCCGGCTGCCCTTCCTGTGTGCCGTTTATCCCGACCCAAGGATACGCGAGACTGCGCTTGCTGAAGGAAATTTCTTCGGCCATGAGGCGCAGGATCTTTCGCACGGTTTGCTCACGGGATACGTGCTCTCTTCCGGCCTCCACGGCTTGCGTGGTCGTGACGAGCGACCCGAAGACCATGGCGGCGACGGTGCCGAGGAGCGCCACGGCAACCATGATCTCGACCAGCGTAAACCCTCTGTGGTCCTTAAAAGGTGAGGCGTCCGGCGAAAACATAGGTGCTCACCTCCAGGCGTTCTTCGCGTTCGGCGCGAGGCCAGGTTACCTCGATGCGAATTTCTCGAATCAATTCCAATGGAGTCGGTGCGATGGTCTGTCTCCATCGATACCCGACGGCTCTCGGTTCGGTATGGGTCACGGGCTGAGCCCCAAGGGGAACCTGCCGAAACTCGCCGGTGGTTTCACCGATGGCATATTGTCCCAATAGTTCGACTTCCAACAGCTTTTCCTGAGCCAACAACGTCGCGGCCGTCAATTCCGAGGCCCGGTCTTGAAGATCCAAATCGAAATTTCTCAAGCCAAGGAGAATCGGCAGCGCGATTGCAAGCAAGGCGATCGCCAACAGCACTTCGAGGAGCGTGAATCCTGTGTCATCAGCGATGGTTCGGTATAGTCTCTTCATCAGTTGCGTTTATGGCAAGTTGGGAATCCCGTCTCTCGCCGATCCTACCGCTCCCGTGTGTCTCGCCTGCAGCAGGATTTTGACCCGGTCAGGGATGAAGCGGTAGCGAGGAAGGTCGAACCGTTCCTCACTGACCCGAATCCCGCCCGTCAATGAGTCAACGGCCAGCCCCAACACGTTATTCTGTGAATCCATGAGGTACATCGTGACCGGTTCGATTCGCCCATTGGTGAAGAACGACACATCGGCGCGTCCGGACAGATGCCTGTGTTGCCCGACGGCTACTTCCGTCAGCCGTATGGATTCTGGCAATGAGCGAGGGGTCTTCCATGTGGGATCGAGGGGGAGCCGCTCTTCTTTGCCTTCCACGAGCATCATCCAGTAGGACCCTTGGTCCAGATCCAGATACAACTTCAAGGGTGTTTGGCTCGCGGCCGCTTCTCCCTGCAGGGTTCGAAGAACACCGATCAGCTTCCTCGCGGTGGAACGTAGATCCTCCTCGAAACTGATCCGGGGAATCATGATGGCCAGAACCCCTCCGATAAGGAACAGAGCAATCAGCATTTCCAGGATGGTGAAACCGGTGGAAGCGCGTAAAACGTGAAGCGTGAAACGTGAAACGTGGGGCGTGGGGGATAATGGGTCAGTGGTCAGTGGTGAGTGGTGAGTGGACAGGGGACGTGAGATATCCGAATCGATTGACGAATGGCGGTGGATCATTGACGCTTACTCTTTATCCAGGTTCCAGTTGGTGATATCGGCGTTCACGCCCTCTCCGCCGACCTCTCCGTCCGTTCCGAGCGACATGATTTCGTAGTCGATCCTTTGATCTCCCCGTTGGACCGGACTAAGATATTTATAGGGATTGCCCCACGGATCTTCCGGCAGCTTCGGCAAGTAGCCGCCGATCTTCCATTTCTTCGGCACCACGCCGACGGACGGCTTTTCAATGAGCGCTTTGAGGCCTTGTTCTGTCGTGGGATAGACGCCGTTATCCAGTTTATAGAGTTGCAGCGCGCCCTCGATATTTCTGATCTGCACCTTCGCGGCGGTCCGTTTGGCGTCATCGGTTCGGCCCATGATGCGGGGCACCACCAGAGCCGCGAGAATGGCCAGGATGGCCACGACGACCATGATCTCAATGAAGGTAAAGCCGGCGGAAGATCCGTGGTTTCGCTGCATGAGGCGGGCGGTCGCAAGAAAGAACACATTCCGCTCGTGTGTCCGCGTCGTCTGCTCGTTCCGGTCTTCTGAATCAGTCATCATTACTCCCCTTTTTTCGGTCGCTCTCGTCATACAAATTGGTCGGTCCGGCGCGCTCATCGTATCATCTGGCCCATCTCGAAGATGGGCAAGAGAATCGCGACGACGATGAAGAGCACAATGGCGCCCATCACGAGAATCATGATCGGCTCCATCAATGAGGTCAAGCGGGCGATCACCCGCTCCACTTCTCCGTCGTAAATTTGACTCACGCGGCGCAACATTTCTTCCATCTCTCCGCTTTTTTCACCGACGGCGATCATGTGAGTGACCAGCGCCGGAAATTCTCCGCTCCGCTTCAAGGGGTCGGCGATCGTTTCCCCTTCGCGGATATTTTGCCGCGCGACTTCCACGGTGTCTTCGAGCACGCGATTGTTCATGACCCGCTTGGAGACGTCCAGCGCGTCGAGTAATTGCACACCGCTCGCCAACATCGTCGACAGGGTGCTCGTGAGCCTGGAGATGGACACCATTCTGGCGACGTCGCCGATCAACGGAAGTTTGAGCGTCATGCGGTCGGCGACCATGCGGCCTCGTGCGGTGCGGATGAATCGACGGATCAGATACGCGCCTCCGATGACAAGCCCGACAAGCGCCGGCCAATAATCGGCCATGAATTCGCTGACGGACATCAACGCAACCGTCGGCCACGGCAAGGCCTGCTTCTGCTGCACGAACACCTGGGTAATTTTGGGGACGACGAACGTAATGAGGAAAAAGAGGATGATCGTCCCGATCACCAGCATGATGACAGGATAGAGCATGGCATTGGTGACCTTGTTTCTCAGGGCCTGTTGCTTCTCGAGAAACTCCGCGAGTCTGAACAAGATCTGATCCAGCGCGCCGCTGGCTTCGCCGGCCCGCACCATATGGACGTAGATGGGAGAAAAATCCTTCTCGTACGTTTCCAAAACCACGCTCAGCGCTTTCCCGCCGCGAATCTGTTCCCGAATGTCGGCGAGGAGGGCTTTGATCGGTTTTTTCTGGGCTTGATCCACGAGCACGCCAAGCGCGTCGACCAGAGGGAGGCCGGCGACCATGAGCGTCGCAAATTGCCTGGTCAACAACGATAGATCGGTTGCCGAAAGGACGGACGATTTACTCGTCGGACGTCCGGTATCGGAACGGGTCTTTCCCTGAGAGCGGGACGATGTGTGGCCTTGCTCGACGACATCGGTCGGATACACGCCCTCTTTTCTGAGCTTCAGCCGCGCAACCTTGACGTTTTCCGCGTCGATGATGCCTGTCGCGGCTCCGCCGTCGCTCCGGTATCCCTGATATTGATAGACCGGCACGTTACTGCACTCCTGCGTGAGGCGTACTTCGTGAAGCGTGAAACGTATCTCGTCTTTCCACGCGAGTCTCGCGAGACCGGCGAGAAAAGCGTGACGGGCAGGATGTTTTATCTTCGTGAGTCCCGCCTGTCCCGCCTGTCGCGCGTGTCGTGCTTGTCTCGCTCACGTTTCACGTCTTCTTATCAGACATCGACTTCTTGCTGGGTGATGCGCATGACTTCCTCAAGCGTGGTCTGGCCCTGGATGACTCGTTCCGCGCCTTCCTGCTTCAGCGTCACCATGCCTTTGGCGATGGCCGCTTGCTTGATGGCGGTCGAGTCCGCCTTACTCCCGATCAGACGCCTGATGTCATCGTCGAGCACCATGAGCTCGAAAATGCCGGTTCTCCCACGGTAACCGGTCTGCGAACAAGCCGCGCAGCCCGCCCCTCGATAGAGGGTGAGGCGCGAGCCGGGCGGGACATCGAGGCGATCCAGTTCCTCCTCGCTGGCTGTATACGAACGCTTGCAGTCCGGGCAAATCCGTCGGAGCAATCGTTGGGCAAGGACGGCGACGACCGATGACGCCACGAGGAACGGCTCGATGCCCATGTCGATCAAGCGCGTGGCGGCGCTGGCGGCATCGTTCGTGTGCAGCGTGGAAAACACGAGGTGTCCTGTGAGGGAGGCGTGAATGGCGATCTCCGCCGTTTCGCGGTCTCGGATCTCGCCGATCATGATGACGTCGGGGTCTTGTCGAAGGATCGACCGCAGACCGGCCGCAAACGAGAGATTGATCTTCGGGTTGACCTGCATCTGTCCGACTCCGACGAGTTGGTATTCGACCGGGTCCTCGACGGTGATGATGTTCTTGTCCGGCGCATTGATGTGGCTCAACGCGGCATAGAGGGTCGTGGTCTTGCCACTTCCGGTGGGACCGGTGACGAGGATGATTCCATGGGCGAGTTGGATGAGTTGATGGATGACCGCGAGTCGTTCCTTCGAAAACCCCATCTCCGAGAGATTGAGGAGACGATTTTCTTTTTCCAGCAATCGCAGCACGACTCGTTCGCCGTGGGAGGTGGGCAGTACGGAGACGCGAAGGTCGACATCCTTTCCGGAGGTCCGAATGGCGAAGCGTCCGTCTTGCGGCAAGCGCTTTTCGGCGATATTGAGACCCGCCATGATCTTTAATCGAGCGATGATGCTGGCTTGCAAATGCTTCGGCGGCGTCAGGACCGGATAGAGCACGCCGTCGATGCGATAACGGATCACCAACCCGCGCTCGAACGACTCGAAGTGGATGTCGCTGGCCCGCTGCCGAACCGCCTGAAACAGCACCGAGTTGACCAATCGAATGATCGGAGCCTCATCGGTCGCATCGAGCAAGTCCTGCGGCTCGTCCAGTTCATGCGCCAGCTGGTCGAGGCTCTGGCTCGCCGCAATATCTTCCATCACCTGCTCGGCGCCGGCCGGATTGGCGATTTCGTCGTATGCGCGGTTCAGGCAGCTGAGGAGGGTGACGGTGCTTGTCAGAATCGGCTTGATCGGCTTGCCCAAGAGCAAGCGCAGGTCGTCAAAGGCGACGGTTTCGAGCGGGTCGGTCGAAGCGGTCAGGATGAACCCCTCCTCATACCGCAGCGGCAAGACGTGATATCGCCGACAAAAGGCGATGGGGACCTTCTTGATCAGCTCGTGATCGACGTGACTCGTATCAAGCTGAGGCATCCATGTCAGCTCGAATTGTTGGGCGAGGGCTTCCAATAGTTGCTCCTCACGCAGTGCGCGAAGATGAAGCAAGACTTCCCCTAATCGGCCGCCTTTTTCCTGTTGATAGGAGAGGGCCTCCTCGAGTTTGGATTCCAAGAGATGAAATTTTTCCTCGAGGATGCGTCCTAAGAGGGGACGCATCGGGTCGGAACTGGGTTGTTCAGTCTCAAGCATCTAGCCGATTTCCTCGATCGCTCTTCACGGAGACGAGTGCCACGATCCGCAGTTTCAGCAGGAGCAGTCTCGTTCAGCGTAAAGATACTCTTCCTTCCGATAGCCTGGCAAGGACATGGTAAAATTACTCATACATATCGAGACCTTGCCTCCGGTCTCCGTATTATATGACGGTTCGTCGCTCGTCTTACGTGAAGCGTGAAGCGGTCATGGTAGGAGGCCCGAGGTTGGAGGCATGACGCGAAGCATCCGGTCTCGGACCTAATACCTCCAACTCGCCGACAGGCGACGCTTCACATGCTACGGTGGAATCAGCGAAGCTCGTACGTAATCGTCGAGCGTTGGTTGTTCCGAACCACGTCGAGCTTCACGATCTGCTCGTTCTTGAGTTGCTGCAGCAGACTCAACATGGTGCTGGGGTCACGGATGTCGACTCCGTTGACGCGTTGCAACACATCGCCGGTCTGAACCCCGATCTTCTCATAGAAGCTCGCCGGGGCGATGTAGTCCAGTCGGTATCCGTTCACGGATCCGTTGGCCATATTCGGTACGGCTCTCGCCTGTGACAACAGTTTCGGGAGATCGTTCATGGCCTGTTCCACTTCACGTCGATCGACGACTTTTCGCAGAGGCGCGCCGGAAGCCGAAGGTTTGGAAGACGCTGGAGTCGGGCCGGCGGGGTCGACGGCGGCGGACGGGCCTTCCGCGTGCGCCAGTTCCAGCAACTCCTCCACATTGCCTTGGCGAATCATGACTCCGTTGCGACGGATCTCGCTGACCTCACCGAGGTCGAGCACGGAGTCGTGAAGATGATACAGCGACTGCTGCTTCGACGAGAGGTCTTCGATCACGGCAAAGACGCCGCGTTGATCGCCCAGCACGACACCGATCAATCGTAGTTTGCCGGCCAAGCCGAGAGAAGCGCGCACGACGGTTCCGCCGCCGCGACGACCGGAACTTGCGCTGTTCGTGGTTTCATCGTCCGTTGTCGCCGGAAGCAGGAAGAGGCCGCTCGACCGAATCTGCTCGACCGCTTGTGAGGGCGAGTAGGACGTGAGGGATGGAGCGCCTGTCGAGCCGACAGCGCCGGTTCCGGAGGGAGGATCGGGAATGAGGTAGAGCGCGTCTGCGACAAACGCATTGATGGTATGGGCGATAAACAGCCCGCACACAATCAGGCAGAGGAACAGGCCAACGCGACGCATGTGTTGAGCGGGAATCGTTGCCACTCTTTTCCTTCTCCAATAGGGGCTTGTGCATGGTACCTGGGGTGGATGAGCGGTCGCAAGAATCTTTTATTAACGATCTTTTTACATGATACCAGTGGACTGGTGTCCTGAAACGAGCAATAATGTCCTATTTTGCGAGGAGATTTTCGTGAAGAAAGCATTGATTACCGGGATTACCGGCCAAGACGGGTCATACTTGTCGGAACTTCTACTCTCGAAGGGATACGAAGTCTACGGCATCATTCGACGCTCCAGCTCGTTCAACACAGGCCGCATCGATCCGATATATGAGGATCCGCATGTGCCCCATCGGCGGCTTCACCTCGTCTATGGCGATCTGAACGACGCCAGCTCCCTGAATCGGATCTTGCGCACCGTCCA
>CAYTAS010000003.1:0-103229 GCA_964435885.1 uncultured Nitrospira sp.
GAGGAGTTTCGCTTCGGTCCGGCAGAAACCTACGACGTCATTGTCCAGCCGAATGGTGATCAAGCCTACACGATCTTTGCTGAGACCATGGATCGGAGCGGCTATGCGCGTGGGACGCTTGCTCCCCGGTTTGGGATGCAGGGGGAAATTCCTGAACGCCGACTCCGTCCGCTTCGGACCATGGAAGATATGGGAATGATCCATGGCAACGGCCATACTGGTCATGCCATAGATGAGCCCGGCGTGAAGCGGTCTCATGGCGATCCACCAGGTCATGACATGACGCATGGCCTAGGTCTAGAGCATGGGCCGGGCATGGAGGTTTATGCTCAACGTCGTTCGTCGATTCCAGGTGCCACACCGGTGAAGCATAGTCCCGACCATCACGGCACCGGCAACCAAACAGTAGCCGAGTATTCGCAAAATCGAATGCACGAACCAGGAAGAGGATTGGAGCAGAGCCCCAGGCGCGTGCTGGTCTACACCGACCTGAAAAGCCTCGTTCCCTACGAAGACCAACGAGCGCCGGAGCGCGAGATCGAATTGCACCTGACCGGCCACATGCAACGCTACATGTGGTCATTCGATGGGAACAAGTATTCGGATGCACCGGAGCCGATTCGTATGCGCTACGGGGAGCACCTTCGGCTCACATTGGTCAACGATACGATGATGGAGCATCCGCTCCACCTGCATGGGATGTGGATGTATCTCGAAAACGGTTCAGGGGCGTACCCTCCACGGAAGCATACCGTCGTGGTCAAGCCGGCTGAGCGATTGTCGGTTGCGATCAGCGCCGATGCCCCCGGGCCTTGGGCATTTCACTGCCACCTTCTTCTGCACATGGAAGCGGGGATGTTTCGCGTCGTCGAGGTCTCTACATAACAAGCGGAAACTGCGCTGGTGAACTTAACTCTCCAGAAGTGCAGTATGGCGTTCGCAACCTGTGTGCTGCTTGCAGGCCTCGGTGTGGCAAAGGTCGAGGCGGAATCAGAGGGAAGAGACCGGGCCGGTAGTTCAGACAGTTCTCCGATATTCGGGCCTCGACTAGAGCGAAACCAGACCAAGACGAACGTATCCTCACGCCAGGATTACCCGAGCCCCGTGGACGACCAGAAGCGTCGACTGTTCACGTTGGTTGACGTTCTCGAATATCGTCCTCGCACCGCCGGAGCTGGAAGCCACAGCGACTACCGATGGGACATCGAAGGGTGGTACGGTGGAGATTACAACCGACTCTGGTTCAAAAGTGAAGGACAGCAGGACACCGCATTCAAAGCGAGCTACGATGTAGACTTCCACCTGCTCTATGGCCGCTTTATTTGGAAGTATTACGATATCCAAGTCGGTGGCCGGATGGAAACCCAGGCCTTTCGCGGGGGCAACGTCACTCGGGGGCTGGGCGTGATCGGTCTTCAAGGTATCGTGCCGTACAACTACGAGTTCGAATCGGCCATCTTTATCGATCAGAGCGGTGCCGTCTCCGCCCGTCTCTCCTACACGAAAGATTTCTTGCTCACCCAGCGCGTGATCCTGCAAGGGCGTTTTCAAACAAACCTGGCGATCCAGCGTGTTGAAGAATTCACGACCGGGTCGGGGCTGAACAATCTGGAATTCGGCGTTCGCCTGCGCTACGAGATTCGACGGGAGTTTGCTCCTTATGTCGGTGTGTCGTTCGATCGAAGCTTCGGTGAGACTGCAACGTTGGTGCGTCAAGAGGGCGGAAATCCCAGCCAGATCCGATTCGTGGTCGGCCTGAGGATGTGGTTTTGACCCTACCGATATGTCGGGGACTACCGAGCGCCGTGGTGATGCTCTTGACGGATCGTCCTCGTGGTCATAGGAGAGCATTCTCGATTTGATGCACGTGGATGACGGGTGCTATCATGACCAACAATGCAAGCAAAGTGTAAACCACTTTCCTGGTTTCGCCTGGCCGTCCTGATCTGGGCATCCGGGTGGATGCTTGTGGTTCCCTTGTTTCACATCCATCCCGAAGCGGATCACCGACATGGAGAAGCAGAACACGTTCACGGTGGGACCGTTCACATGGCGTGGTCTCCAGACCTCGACGGCGAGTTCGACAGTCACCGGCAGGTTGATCGAACCGCACAGTCCGTGCATGGTGCCGGCGATTTTGTCCCGTTTTCTCACGTGGGCGATAGGCACACTGAGTTCAGTTTGTCGCTCTTGAATGATTCGACGGATCGAAAATCCTTCAAACCATTTTTTCCACAGGCACTCGAATTATCTCCTGCCGTCGTTTCAGGGATGGAACGGTACGTCAGGATCCAAAGGATTGCCGCGCCTGTTCCGCCGTCCATACCCTGTATTCACGCGATCTCTTCCCGCGGACCGCCTAGTTTCCTCGTCTAGTCTTCGTGCTTTCTCACGTTACGTAACGTCGTCACGGAGCGTCGTCCATGCATTGTGTCCGAGTGAGCCGGACGGCTGTCCGTGGAGGAGCCTTCCAATGATTCTGCACAGGATGAAGATCATCCTTGTCGGTTATTGCTTGGTAGGTGCCGGCTTCCTTTTCCTGACCGCTTGCCAAGCCGAACACGATGAAGCCGCGAAGACGCCTTCTTCAAAGACCACGCCATCGGCTCAACGCGGCATGGTCGAGCTTCCGGAAGGAAGCGCCGCGCTCACACAAGTTCAGACGGAGCGAGCGACATTCCTCCCGATTCGGGTATCTCTTAAAGCTCAAGGAGGAAAAATTCTACCCAACGAGAACCGGCTTGCTCATCTCAGCCCACGAGCTCCGGGACGCATCGTGACCGTCTATGCCAATCTGGGAGATCGAGTGAAATCAGGAGATCGGCTCCTCTTGCTTGATAGCCCGGCGCTTGGGGAGGCCCAGTTGGAATACCGCAAGAGGCGGACGTCGGTGAGGGTGGCGGAGAAAGCCTTTGAACGGGCCAAAGCACTCTTGGACGGAGGCGCAATCGGGACCGGCGAATACCAACGGCGTGAAGCGGACCATGAGAATGCTCACGCAGAGCTTTATGAAGCAGAGGAAAAACTTCATTTGCTCGGTATGGCGGAGCAAGAGATTAAGCGACTGGTCTCGAAAAACCTGCCGCATGCGGAGGTTGCGCAGGTGTTTCTTCGCGCCCCGTTCTCCGGAGAAATTATCGAGCGGAATGCGACCGTGGGCGAGATCGTCGATCCCAACAAGACGTTGTTCACCGTGGCGGATCTCTCCACAGTGTGGGTCCGCGCAGACTTTCCGGAACAGCTGGCCGGACGATTGCAACCCGGGCTTGGGATTGAAGTGCGGGTCTCAGCCTATCCGGAGACGGTGTTCCACGGCGAGGTGAACTATGTCGGAGCTATGGTCGATCCGGCGACTCGGACGGTCATGGCGCGTTCGGATATTCCCAATCCGGACCGACGGTTGCGGCCGGAAATGTTCGCCGAAGTGACGCTCGTCACGCCGGAACAAGCGGTCTTGGCCGTGCCCCGTACGGCGGTTCAGCAGGTCGGTAGTCGGGCGGTCGTGTTCGTTGTACGGGGGCCCCACCGGTTTGAACTGCGAGAAGTGACGATCGGGGAATCTTCGAGGGAATATGTCGAGGTCAAGGGCGGTGTGAAAGAAGGTGACGAGGTGGTGACTCAGGGAAGCTATGCCCTCAAGTCCGAAGCCCTTCGCGAGCAGATGTCGCTGGGAGGCCCTCTATGATCGAACGGCTGATCCGCCTCTCGATGGAGCAGCGGCTGATCGTGCTGTTTACGGTTTCGGCATTGACGGTAGGCGGAGTCGCATCGTTCACCCATTTGCCCATCGATGCCTTCCCGGACGTGACGCCGGTCCAAGTCCAAGTCATCACCCGTGCCCCTGCGCTCGCTCCTCCGGAAATCGAGCGGCTCGTGACCTTTCCGCTTGAGATCGAATTGACCAATCTGCCGGGCAAGACCGAGTTGCGGTCGGTCTCGCGCTTCGGGATCTCGGTGATTACCGTCGTGTTCAAGGATACCGTCGATATCTATGTCGCGCGGCAGCTGATTTTGGAGCGACTCGTCCAAGCGCGATCGAAACTTCCCCGGGGAGCCGAACCGCTGCTCGGACCACCAAGCACGGGCCTCGGCGAGGTCTTCATGTACCTTGTGGAAGGACCGGCGCAGGATCTCAGAGACTTGCGCACCTTGCATGATTGGGTGATTCGGCCGATGTTGCGGGCAGTGCCGGGTCTGGCCGATGTCGACACCTTGGGCGGGTTGGCAAAGCAGTACGAGGTTCTTGTGTACCCCGACAGACTCACGAGTTTGGATCTCACGCTGCGCCAAGTGCAGACGGCCATCACGGAGAATAATCAGAACGCCGGAGGCAGTTACATCGAGAAGGGCGGTGACAAGCTGGTGATCATGGGAGAAGGACTGGCTCGATCCTCCGAGGATTTGGAGAGCATCGTTGTCGCGACCCACAAAGGGACGCCGATATATCTTCGTGACGTGGCTCAGGTTCGCCGAGGCCATGCCGTTCGGTTAGGCGGCGTCACGCGGGATGGACAGGGGGAGGTGCTCGAAGGGATTGCCGTGATGCGACGGGGAGGGAACAGTCGAGAGGTGGTGTCTGCGGTGAAGGACAAGGTTGCGCTGATCAACCAAGTGTTGCCGGCCGGTGTGACGCTGACCCCCTTCTATGATCGTATCGAACTCGTGACTCGAGCCCTCGATACGGTCGAGCGAGCGTTGTTGGAAGGAGCTGCGGTGGTGGTCTTGGTGCTCTATCTGTTTCTGCGAAACCTACGGGGCGCGCTCGTGGTCGCCCTCATGCTGCCGATGGCGACGTTAGCCACCTTCCTGATCATGCAACGGACCGGACTGTCGGCCAATCTCATGTCGTTGGGCGGCCTGGCGATTTCCCTGGGGATGATCGTGGATGCGGCGATCGTACAGGTGGAAAACGTGGAACGTCACTTAAGTGAGCAACCGGAAGGCGGAGCTTCTCCGGCGACCCTGTTGAAACGGTTGCCCGTGGTGCTCCACGCGGTCCTGGAGGTGCGGCGACCGAGCCTATTCGGCGAATTGATCATTGCCCTGACTTTCGTGCCCTTGCTCACCCTCGAAGGCATCGAAGGCAAAATGTTCGTTCCGCTGGCTGTGACCGTGGTGATTGCTCTCTTGAGTTCACTGGCGCTGTCGATGACGGCTGTGCCGGTGATGACGGCCATGCTGATGCGTCCACGTCCGACCAAGGGGGCAGGCCATGCCTTGACGCGAGGGCGGAGGTTCTATCGACGTTTCTTGGAGCAGGCCATTCGTCACACGTCCGTCGTCGTCGGTGCAGCCGTTGCCTTGCTCGTCGGCGGGTTGGCGTTGATACCGTGTATCGGCCGAGAATTCGTGCCGATTATGGACGAAGGATCGATCGTCGTGAATTTGGTGCGCCTGCCGAGTATCAGCCTGAGCGAATCGCTCAAGATCGCAGGAGAAGTCGAACGGCTCTTGCTGGAGATTCCGGACGTGCGTTCCGTTGTCTCTCGTACCGGCGCCAATGAGCTGGGCACCGATCCCATGGGGATGGAGCTCAGCGATATGTATGTGTTGCTGAGATCGGAATCCGAATGGAAGGCTCGCAGTAAGAAAGCGATCGAAGAACAGGTCCGAGCGCAATTGGAACGGGTGCCTGGCATTGTGTTCGGCTTGTCTCAGCCGATCGCAATGCGTGTGGATGAGTTAGTGTCGGGGGTCCGGTCACAGGTGGCGGTCAAGCTGTTCGGCGATGACCTCGACATCTTACAGGTGAAGGGGGACGAGATCGCTCGGACATTGCGGCAGGTGCAGGGCATGTCCGATATTCGGGTCGAGCAAATCTCGGGCCTCTACTATCTCAAGCTCGATATCGACCGGTCCAAGGTGGCCCGCCATGGAATCAATGTGGCCGACATCACGGAAGTCATCCAGGCTGTTGGCGCCGGGATCGAGGCGGGAGACGTCTTCGAAGGGCAGCGGCGGTTTCCGATCGTCGTGCGATTTCCGGATGATCGGCGGGATGATGTCGAGTCGATCGCTGCCCTATGGGTGACGGCGCCGGATGGTTCCCGTATCCCGCTGCGGGAGCTTGCCGGTATTCAGATCGTGGAAGGTCCGGCACAAATCAGCCGTGAACAAGCCAGCCGTCGCATCGTCGTTGAAGCCAACGTGATCGGGCGTGACCTCGTGGGCGCCGTCGAAGATGCCAGGACAGCGGTTGGAAGCCTAGTACAGCTTCCACCTGGCTATTATGTCACCTGGGGAGGGCAATTCGAAAATCAACAACGGGCCACGACCCGCCTGGCCATCGTGGTGCCGATGGTCATCGGACTTATTTTTCTGCTCTTGTTCTTGACCTTCGGGAATCTTCGGCAGGCGGGACTGATTCTCCTAGCCATTCCCTTTGCGATGGTCGGCGGCGTCGCGGCGTTGTTGATCGGCGGGCTCTATCTCTCCGTGCCCGCGTCCGTGGGTTTTATTGCGTTGTTTGGGGTTGCCGTGCTCAATGGGGTCGTCAAGATCTCCTACATCAACCAATTGCGACAACAGGGGATGGCTCTGGACGAGGCGGTCTTGACCGGCATGGTCATGCGACTTCGGCCTGTATTGATGACGGCGCTCGTGGCCGCTCTTGGGCTTACGCCGTTGCTCCTCGCGACCGGACCGGGCTCTGAGATCCAGCGACCGCTGGCGACGGTTGTCATCGGTGGATTAATCTCATCGACTGTCTTGACGTTGGTCGTACTCCCCGTGCTCTATCGGTGGGTAGAGCGGACGGTCGTTCAACGACGTGAGGCGCAGTCTTCCACACGTGCTTCTGGTTGCTGACGCGGTTCTGGCCATCAACAATCACAGGGGTATTGTGTCGTGAGGGGTTGTCCATAGCTAGTACCCGCAGAAGGATGCAAGTATGTCTATCTTTAGCTCATTAGGACTGTTTGTTCTCGCCGGCCTGTGTGAAATTGGAGGCGGGTATCTTGTGTGGCTCTGGTTCCGCGAGGGGCGGCCGTTTGCATACGGAATTGTGGGAGCAATCATTCTCGTACTCTACGGCATCCTCCCAACATTTCAACCGGCACAATTTGGGCGTGTCTATGCCGCGTATGGTGGAATGTTCATCGTGTTGTCGTTGTTATGGGGCTGGGGTGTCGATGGCGTGCGCCCGGACCGCTATGACACGATGGGAGCGTTACTCTGTTTGGGCGGCATGATGGTCATCATGTATGCGCCTAGGTCATAAGGAAGAAGTCGGTGAAAGGGACGGGCAGGCCGGGGATCGGTGGCTGAAGGCGAACATGGTCGATGTACACGAGAGCCTGTGCGAATCCTGCTCAGTGGGTAATCCGGAGTTTCAGATCATCAAAATAGGTGACGGCATCGGATTTGGTCCAGAGTCCGACTCGGCCGGTTGTGAGCGTCTCATCACACAAATCAAACACTTGCTTGTCATCAAAGAAAACTTGAACTTGGCATCCGTTCGTCATAACGCGGAGGGTATGCCACCGGCGGACATCAATGATGTGGTCGAAGTTCTCGAGCATCTGCCGGACACCCTTCACGACCCGATAGATCCGAATATTCTGTTCCAGCGGATTGGCCCTCGCCAAGTAATAGTTGCGGTCGTCTGTGGCCCGCCAGATCAGGCCGCCTCCCATATCGGCTTTGCCATCGATCGGTAAAAACGAGACTGCGAGCTCGATGTCTGACGACTCGGTGTTATCGATGAGCACGGTCTTATACGCATGCTCCGCGCCCTTTGCCGTGAGCTGTCCCAGCACGTGGGGAGGACTCTTAGCGCGATCGGTTTCAAGCACCTTCCATTCCCCGGCAGGCCGCCCGTCAAACAAAGTGCCCACCTGGAACTCAGCGGGAAGCGTCTTGGGTGCATCATCGTTAAAGGTCCACACGTGGATCGTGCTCTCAAGGCCGTGCCCAACCGTCGGCGCAGCTATCGCCATGGCGGTCAGCAAGACAATTCGTTGGAGCGCTGTCCCCATGGTCTATCTCCAGGTCACTTCTTCCCAACAGAGATGGACAAAGGTCTCAAAAGGAGGAAAGTTATTGCTGTTTTGTTCTTTCGAGCGCACCCACAGATCGATTTCCATCCCGGCCGGGTCGGTTTCACCGCCGGGCAAGGCGCGTTTGGCCGGGTAGCGGACCTCATGGGTCTTGGGATCGCGCGAGCGCTCCATTACCATGAAGTGCGCGTCATAGTCCTTGTAGAGCACCTGGTCATTTTTATACGTCGTCGCTGTGCCCCAGCCACCCAAGTACAACCAGGTTTTCGGATAGAGCGGATCGCCATTGTTCGAATCGCCGTGCTCATAGATTCTGGTCGCAATGCCGCCATCTTGAAACGGAGCTTTCGCCGCAAACCGATCAAAAACGATTCGATACGTATGAGAATCCTCGACAAACTCGGCTATCACTCGTCCTGTGTTGGTGAGTTCGTTCACATCGATCTCGATCGTGCCTTGTACCGGTGTCAGACGTTTGCCCGCATAGTCGAGGTGGTCCCAGGGGGGTGAATCGCTCATGCTCCCGACAAGAAATGCCCGATCACCTTTAAGGCGAAACTCGCCGCTGTAGTTCGGGTGTTCGATGGCTTTGAAAATCCTGGTGCCTTCGTTTCCCTTGGGGGTTCCAAATGCAGCTTCCTCTGCTTGTCCAGAGGATGGGAAAATCACTGAACCGGTTGCCAGCAGGGTGAATGCAACGAAGCTTGCAAAATGTGTCATCAGGTACCTCTTTGGCTATAGCTCAATTCGTCCAGGCATGGCCGAATGAAGAGACGGTCGCGTTTAATCGTAACATACTGATACACTTGCCGACCAATTCGCCTCCGGCGGTTCTGAAGCAGCTGGTGTAGCCGCTGGAGCTTGCGGAGGATCCACAACGTCGCATGACCTTGGATACCGACCTGCCTGCACGCGGAGACAGGAAATGCGCGAATGGGAAGGCCGTACATGTGCCGGACGTCGCGTGTGGCATATTGCATTATGAATGCGCGGGTTTGCTCTGCGTGGTAGTGTGGCGCACGGTATTCCGATAATCTCTGAAGCAATCACGAGAACAAGGAGAATCGAATCGGTGAACAGGGAAAGACTCATGACGTGGGTCATCATTGGGGGAATGGTTGGCTTGTTTGTTGGTCCGGTTTCAGCAGTGGCCGTCACTCAGCAGATTCCGGCGACGACCGGCCAGGATTTACAGCGCCAAGTCAAGGGCACTGCCACGAAAGTCATTCCGGCGGTCGTGAGTATCGCATCCACCGTGATGGTGCGCGATCAAGCCTTCAGCGATGACGCCCTGCCGTTTGGGTTGTTCAAAGAGCCGCAGGCTCGGCGGCAGTATGGGCAGGGGTCCGGCGTGATCGTGTCTCCTGACGGCTACATCGTGACCAACAACCACGTTGTTGCCGATGCCGTTGACGTGGAGGTGGTTCTGGCGGACCGTCGCCAATTCAAGGGGAGGGTGGTCGCCACCGATCCGAAAACCGACGTCGCCGTGGTGAAGATCCAGGCGACGAATCTTCCCACGGCCGCGTGGGGTGATTCGAGTCAACTGGCCGTCGGGGACTTCGTGCTGGCCATCGGCAACCCGCTGGGGCTGAGCCGAACGGTCACCTTCGGCATCGTAAGCGCGGTCGGTCGCGCAGATGTCGGCGTAGCGGATTTCGAAGACTTCATCCAAACGGATGCGCCGATCAATCCGGGGAATTCAGGCGGCGCGCTTGTCAACATCCAGGGCGAGCTGATCGGAATCAATACCGCGATCGCGAGTCCGACCGGAGGAAGTGTGGGCGTTGGATTCGCGATCCCCAGCAACATGGCCCGTGCCGCCATGCAGAGCCTCATCAAGACGGGCCGCGTAGTTCGTGGATTTCTTGGGGCCTCGACGCAAGACGTCAGCCCTCCACTGGGAAAGATCTTCCGCCTGCCGGACGTCAAGGGAGCGATCGTCACGGACGTGCAGCCTAAGGGGTCGGCCGAGCGAGCCGGCTTGAAACGAGGCGACGTCGTGGTGCGGTTCGATGGGCGAGACGTCATGGACAGCGGTCAATTGCGGAACCTGGTGGCGCAAGCGTCGATCGGCAGCAAGCATCGACTGGATCTCATGCGAGACGGGAAACCGTATCAAGCTGAGTTGGTCATTCAGGAAGCCCCGCGTGAACGGACAAAGAAGATCCAGGCCGCCTCAACCGCGTCCACCGTCCATCCGCTCGCCGGGGTCGTCTTCGATGACGTGACTCCACCGTTGGCGCGCCAGATGGATTTGCCGGTGAACCACGGCGTGGTGGTGACGGATATCGAGGAAGGGAGCCTCGCCGAAGCTTCCGGCCTGCAACCGGGTGACGTTGTGTTGGAGCTGAATCGCCATCATGTGAACAGTTTTGCGATACTCCAACGCCTCGCCGATCCACTGAAACCCACCGATCTCGCGCTCCTACTGGTCAACCGTCAGGGCAACGTCATGTACGTTCCGATTCAGGGCGAATAGAGAAAGAGGCGGCGAGATTTGAAGCCTCTACAGCGGCAGAAACTATAGGTCTCGATCAAGTCCAATCGTTTTCGACTCAATCACTTATAGAGGATCAAGAGCCAGGTGAAGAACCGATGAAACCAGATCGGGCACGATAGTTCCGCCACAGTTTAGCCACAGGTGACGACGTGATACAGTCGCATGCAAAATCTATGGAGAGCATGATGTCGGAAAGCCTGTGTCGACTCTGTAATGCCGAAGCGACTCTACAGCATAGTCACATTCTGCCTGCGTTCGTGTTTCGATGGATGCGCGAGAGTTCGGGGGGAGGTTATCTTCGTCTTGGCTCTACTCCCAATCGGAAAGTTCAAGATGGTTTGAAGCGGTATTGGTTATGCCTGGACTGTGAGGAATTGTTCAGCCGAGCGGAAACCGATTTTGCCAACAAAGTCTTCTATCCATACTCAAATGACAGTTCAAGTCGCATAATTTATGGCGAGTGGCTTTTGCGCTTCTGCGTTTCGATATCTTGGCGGGTTTTGCAATTTTACAAAGAAGAAGCTTCTCTAAACAGCCTTGGGCCCGACACGGCTTCACGGGTTACCGAGGCTGAGGCTACGTGGAAGGCGTTTTTGCTAGGTCAACGGCCACACCCTGGATCCTTTCGACAGCACTTATTGCCATTTGACGCCATACAATCGATTACCTTCGGCCAGGATCTTTCTCCAAATCTCAATCGTTATCTCATGCGCACTACAGATTTCGACCTATTAGGAAGTGAAACGGCGAGCTTCGTGTATTCGAAGCTCGGTCGGTTCGTCATTTTGGGATTTATCCGTCAAGATCGCCCGAACCATTGGCAAGGGTCCAGGGTCCATCTCAAGACTGGCCAAATCGAGCCACGCAAGTACACTATTAACAGAGGCCTCTTCGATTACTTGAATGCGCGAGCGAGGCTCATTGCCGAACTGCAATCTGGCATATCTCCTCGCCAGGCGCAGAAAAGCGATGAGGCACGCCGTGCGAATATGGAGAAGTATGTTGGGAGTGATGAATTCTTGGCCATGCTGAATGATTTCAGAATGTTCGGAGAGGCAGCATTTACAAGAGATAACTTGACTGAAGAAGATGGGCCAAAGGAATCGAAGACCTCGTCCTGAAGTCTGCGGATTGCAGATTCGCAGCCTCTGCCATTCTTATGGCGACATCCATTCCCCAGCCGAACACGCTGAGCTTCTAGCATGAGCATTCTGTCATAGTGGAAATAACTGAAGATCGAATGCGCGTTCGGTGAACCAGACCAGGGCGATGGCGATCACCGCCAGCGATCCGCCGGTCAGCACCAGCCTTGGGTAAGACCAGGAGCGGCGAAGTAGATAGGCCAGGGGGAGGAAGATGGTTACGATGGCGAGTTGGCCGAGTTCTACCCCGACGTTGAAGCTGACGAGGCTCAGCAGCAATGAATCATGAGGCAGTCCGAGATCCGTCAGCACGGCAGTAAATCCAAATCCATGAATAAGGCCGAATCCAAACGCCACCATTCAGCGACGGCTGATCATCGTTGGGTACAAGTTACCGATCCCCGCGAGGACTACCGATGCGGCGATTGTTGATTCCACCAACCGGGAGGGCAACCGAACAACATCAAGCGCGGCTAGACTGAGTGTGAGCGAATGGGCGACGGTAAAAGCCGTGACAATACTGACGACATTCCAACACACCGATGAGAATTCACCAGCTACCTGCCATCGGCCGTCCATTCGAACCAAGACCGCCGGAAGTAAGAGGGCGAGCAGAAACAGGACATGGTCGAATCCCAGCCAGATGTGCCAGATGCCCTCGCGAATGAATTGGACGCTCTCATCCCATCGTGAATGTTCGGCGATCGAGAACTCCTGAACCGAGGACTCGCGGCTGAAAATGCCGGTGGTGGTATGGTCGCCCTGAGTCAGGCGCAGAAGCCCCTTATGTTGAGCGTCGATATCGAACAGCAATCGGTAGCCCGCATGGAGTCGTTGGATTGCCTCACCGCAATCGGCACGAAAGCGCAGGACCGAGTAGGCTCCGTCTGTGTGATGATCGATCAGCTGCTCCAGTATGTGAGTCGTACAGGCTTCGTGATGAGTTGAGAGAACGAGGCGAGACAGTGTGTACGCACCGATGTAATTATGCTTGCTTCGGACTTCTCCCCAGGTGATCTGTCCGTCCCCATCACCATCTAACCCAATCGCATTATCAAGATCGCGTAGCGCGATGTCCCACTGGCCGACGATCTGATCATGCTGAACAGACAGTGAGAGATAGCTGTCACTGGGCTTATGGGCCCAAGCGGGAACCGTCAAGAACAGTAAGGCGATGATCATCAAGACGGGCATTAGAATGGTGCCTCCTGAATCTGTCTCGCGAGTTGTTGCAGCCGAAAGTCTTCCACATGGTTCGTCTTCAGCCATTCAATCGTCGGCTGGGCTGCCGCTCGGTTCTTGTCGGCGAGTGCACTTTCGAGAAGAATCCTGGCGTCGGCTGGCTCGCGCTGCACGTTCCAATTGGCCTGGGCCAACGGCAGTGCCCGTTTGGCATCCTGTTGCAACGCTAACGTGAAACGCGCTTCTTCTCGGACATGTACCGAAGTGCCTCGCTCGCGGCTGGCAGCAAAGCGGGCTGCAAGGTCAGAGATATGGCTCTTGGATGAGGGTACCGCCAATGTCTGCTCCGCGATCGCGAGGCGCAGGAGGAGTCCATCGGCCTTTGTTTCATGTTGGAGATGGGAGAGGACTTCACGATAGCGGCCATGGTCCAGCAGGAAATCCGCGTAGGCGCCGAGCAAGTATTGATCCTTGATGCCGACCTTGAAGGCTTCAGCGAAGGCTTGCTCGGCATCACGAATGCCCCTGGTGCGGGCCGCTGTTTCGGCTCAGATGGTCGCAATCCAGATGCGCTCACGCCCTGAGAGCACCGGATTTGACAGAGCCTGCCAGAGCAGCTCTTGACTTTTAGCTGATTGCTCTGTCACGCCGTCAATATCGCTTAGACATCCAAGCATCACATGAGAGGCAGCCAGCCGTGCGAGCCTCTGACAGGCTCGGCGGGCTTCCTCGTAACGGGCCTGCACTTGAAGAATCGAGGCTTTCGTCAGCCAGGCCTGGGCATTGGTCGGTTGCATGACCAAGACTTGATCGAGATCGGCCAGGGCCTGGTCGAACTCATGGGCGTTTTGCTTGATCGTGGCGCGCAAGAGGAGTGCGGCTGGTGGAGGAGTCGGTTCGTTCCACCAGGGGCTGAGGACTGCCTGAGCTTGCCCAAGGAAACGGGGATCGCCCTCCGACCGGCCTAGTTCGATGTAGCGAGTGGCCAGCCGAACGGCTAATTCGAGGTTGCAGGGATTCTGGTGCAAGTTAGAACGCAGCGTGGCGAGCTCTCGCGCAACCGGATCAGATGTGTTGAATGTGAGTCGTTCGAGGACATGGGTATCATCCGTCGGGCGATAGGGTTCGGAAGAGGCTCTGTCGGCCAGGCACAACATGAACCATCCGAGCAGGGCGAGCACGATGAGAGGTTGCAGTCGAATGATGAGATTACTCGCGTGAATAGGTGATAGGAATGCGCATGACGATCTGCTGTCGGTCGAGTGTACGGTCGAGCTGCAGGGGGAACGCCCGCTGCACGAGCGCCATCGCTTCCTGATCGATGTGCTCAAGACCGGAACTCTTCGCCACGGAGGAGTCCAATAAGGTCCCTTCTCTCGACACTACGGCCTTAACCAGCACCCTTGATGGGTTGTGATTGCTCGAGGGAGGGGCGAGAAGACCGCTTGAGTTCATCCAGCCGCTTGAAGATCGCTTGTTGAAGCCATCCGTAGTCGAGCCGTTGTGTGGCAATTAGGTCAGGTGCTGCGGCTGTGACCGATGGTGAGGATGGCTGTGTTGTCTCGGTGACTGGGCTGCTTCCTTCGGTGGAGGTGGCCGCGGCTGTTAGGGCTGCCGATGGTTCTGCTGTCGGTGAGTTGCCGGTGTATCAGCCTGTTGTAGTTGAGGATCACTTGTCTGTGGTTGGTCGGTGTTTGGGGTATCAGATATCGAAGCTGTGGCCAGGTCCTCCGATAATGAGGTGTGTGAAGCGATACGAGGCGGAGGCATTGGTGCAGTCGGTTCTGTAGTCGGCGCTTCGATCGGCACGATCCGTTCAGCAGATGCGGCTGCACGCCGGACTGTGCGAATGGCGCGAGCAGGCATGGGCGCTCGCTCCGTTTGGTACGATGCCGTCTGTTTCTTGGCCCCAGCGGTTTGACCGAGTTTGTCGGGCGTTTGTGTCGATTCGTCAAGCGTGACATTCCAGTGAAACGGTTCCGTAGGAACGGTCATCAGTGTCGGACGAAAGAGTGGGAGGAAGCTGAGCAGCAAGAGGCCATCGAGGGCGATCGAACCGAGCCAGCCGTTTCGTAGCTGTGTCCTCAACTCTGGTGTTGTCGTTTCCTGGTACACGGTCTTGCCCTCCGGCAACGCGGGTGCCGCGTCTCGCGCGGCACCCGCTTGGTGATGGTTAGAATGCCTCTTTGGGATCGATATGCCGACGGTCCCGTCCGTCGTGCGGTGTCGGAAGGAAGGGGAATTCCATCGCAATCCCGTTGGTCGTCTTGTTGCTGCCGACCGAGCCGACGTTGAAATTCACTCCATCCCCGAGATTCGGCACGCCGGGGTTTGTCAGAATTCCAGCAGCGACGCGCAACGCCACGTCGGTGGCGTCGTCGTTCGGTCTGCGGCCGTTCGGCCGGCTGGCCTTGTCTGGTGTCGCATTTCCACTTGCGTCATGCGCCAGCGGGCCGAGACGTTTCTGACCGGCAGCCTGAGTCGGTGGGACATCCAGGTCGACACGAAGGAAATCGGCGAGTACTTCGTTGGTCTTTCCTGAACCGCAGACCGGAGGGCCCGGTGCATACCGCAGCAATGCGTTCACAAGGTCCTCACGCCCTGTCGTCGGGAAGCTGGTGCCGAACACTGCATTGAGCGCCGTGGCGAGGGCCGAGTTGCAGTAGAACAAAACAAAGTCATTCTCGTCCTCTGCATCCGTTGCGTTCCACTTGTCCCTCATGTTCGTCGCGATGAGCAACTCGTTGATGAGGGGGTTCCCCATCCGCGCCACTTGGACAAAACGAGCGCTGTTTTGCCGATTTCCGTCTTTCTTAACGACCGTCACTTTCGTGCGACTCGTGGTGGCATAGGCGCCGAGCACCTTATTACCGTTCAGACCCAACAACTCGCTGATCGGAATCTCTAACGCGATAGCGGTGACGTTAAAGCCACTAAACGTATCGGCGGTCCCGGCGCCCCGACGATGATGGCGTCGTTTGCATCGTCGGCGGCGGAAAGAATCGGCGAGATGTGTAAATTCAGCGTGTCGAACGTTCCTCCAAGGTCGGTATAGAAGGTCTCATCCCGCTGACCGGCGAAGACTCGTCCGCCGTTTTTAAGCCGGTACACACCTTTCTCGGCGAGGACTTCGTAGTTCGGCATCGTGCGGGGGCCGACATTTGAGGGGACGGCATACATCACGCCGGTTCCGAGGTCTCTCGGTTGCTGACGATAGCGGACCTCCGTCACGGTATAGCTTTGACGCAAGAGCAACCCTTCTGATCCGTTCCCGGCCAGAGCGGTGATCGGCGGCAGCGCGACGTAGGACAGCGGAAAGACGTTCCCGGGTTGGCGGGTCTCCGTTTTGAAACGGATTTGATAGACGATGTTCGCCGCGATATTGTTTTTATTGTTGTCGATATGAATTTCGTACAACACGTCGTCCGCGAAGTTGAAATAGTTGGGACCTGATCCCGGCTCCTGGCTGGGGATCACATTCATGATTAGGATCGCTTTGTCGGGATCCTGCCCGCTCCGGAAGAAATAAAAGTCCGTGATATCCGCAGTCGGGTCGTTGGCGATCAACGGGGCCTCGCGATGGCTGGCAGCGAAGGCCGGTGTTGTCATGAGCAAGGCTAGGACTATCATTGTGAGTGATCGAATGTGCGCAAACATTGGTGTCTTCTTCTCAAGATGGCCGCCATAGAAGGCGGCATGTAGTTAGATATCCGGCTTTTGTGGTGGTTCTGGTTCTGCGTCGGCTTGACTGACCAGTGCGGCCTCTTGCGACGTGAGCGCATCGGCTTCTGGCGTGCGCTGATCATCCGCTGAAGCCGTTGGACCATTTGGTGGAATGATGGGCACGTTGTCACTTCTGCCGCAGCCGGACAAGAGTCCGACGGCGCAGACAAGCCCCAGAGATGAAAGAAGGCGTGACTGCTTCATAGCTTGTTCCCCCTCGTGTTGTATGACTGCTGTTGATTCAACATCTGCCGACGGCTTGTACTCGACTACGAAGGGTATGGGAGTTTGGATTTCTTTCTGACGAAAGGCTGGGTGTCTGGTATTTCCGCTGCTGTTATAGTTGAGGCCTTTCGGGAAGGAGAGTACAAATAGGCATCATTTAGAAATCCAATCCTCCCCATAGACTCGTATAGCTTTATGGGGAAAATCGTATCTTGGTCCTATCCGTGGAAACGACCAAGGCGGCTCAAGATCAAGAATGGGCACAGCTGATCGCGCTGACTGCGCAGGGCGATCAGGCCGCGCTTGCCACCTTCTATGATCGTACGAGTCCTCAGGTGTTCGGCCTTATCCATAAGATCCTGAATAATCGCGAGGCCGCGGAAGAAGTCACCCTGGATGTCTACACGCAGGTGTGGCGTCAGGCCCATAGCTATGACCAAACCAGATGGACACCGGGTGCCTGGTTGATGACGTTGGCTCGAACCAGAGCGATCGATCGGTTCCGCAGCGGGGCGGCCGAACATGGGCGAATCATCACGCTGGATACCGTCGAGTTGTTTGCCAGCGAGGGAGATACCCCGGAACAGGATGTAGAAGGCCAAGAACGCCGGCGATATGTCCAGCAGGCATTGGCGGCGCTGACTGCGGAGCAACGGCAAGCGATTGCACTTGCCTATTTCTATGGCCTCAGCCAAAGCGAGATTGCTGAGAAACTGTAACTGCCGCTGGGCATCGTGAAGACGAGAATCCGATTGGGTATGATCAAATTACGCGAAGCACTCGCACCCTATGAGAGTGGGTTGGTCTCATGACCGCGACAAGGTTACCGGAAGAATTGGAAGACCAGGCGATGCTCCATGCACTGGAAATCATGGCCCCGGACGATCACAAAGCCTTTATGGTGAGACTCCGAGGAGAGTCAGAGCTCCTGCGCCAAGCCGTGATCGCCTATCAAGCTACTACAGAGGCGTTGGCTGCTGCAGTGGCTCCGGTCACGCCTCCGTCGACCCTTTGTGAACGGCTCGTCAATCAAGTCGCGAGGGAGGCTGCTCGCGAAGTCGAACACTTTGAGTTAGCCGCCAACACGCTGGCCTTAGGGGCCGTTCCTGTCAAGCCTCGCGCTTCTGTACGGGAGCAGCTCCTATCCAGAATAGAACGAGAGGCGGAGGTCAGACATGCCATCAGAGATCCGAAGCACGGTCTGGTAGAAACACCTGTTCTGACTGGCGATGGGCTAGTGAGTGAGGGGCGGAGACACCTTGCGCAAGATACTGCCGACTCACTGGCCGGCAAGCGGGCACAAGCGTGGCGTCATCTGGTCGTGATCTCGTACACCTCGCTGCGGCTTTGCTGGAAGGCTCTTTTGAACTTTCTGCGGACTCTTCTGATGCGTTCCATGACTTCTGAACAGTTGGGATTGTCGGGAACCAAGAGGGCCTTTCAGGGGCTCACCTTCATCAAGGCAGCGGAAGGAGTCTGGCGAGAGATTGAACCAGGTGTAGCGGTCAAAGTGCTATCCTTCAATATGGCCTCTCGGAGGACCACGGCTCTCCTCCGTTTCGAACCAGCTACTCGTTATGCGCCACATCGTCACACGGAGGCGGAGGAGCTCTATGTGTTGCAAGGAGGGTGCTCCATCGCCGGGCGTGAGATGACGGTGGGGGACTATCATCGTGCCGAAGCCGGTACCGAACACTTTGATACCTCAACCGACGACGGCTGTCTGCTGCTTGTCATTTCCTCTCCTCAAAACGAGATGTTGTCGTAGGTCGAACAAGGCGATGATCATTCTTCGTTCGTGAATCCAATTCCAAGAAACTCTCATAGGACATCGTGAATCGAACAAAGGCGGTTGATCTTTCGCCTCAGCAGTGCTATCAAATGCAGAATCGTGCCACCTTCAAGAAAAAGAAAAACGGTGAAAAAGCTGGTGCGTTTCGGTGTCTCGCTCGAGCACCATTTGCTGGATGCCTTCGACCGTCACATTGAGCAGCGCAAGTACACCAATCGATCGGAAGCGTTGCGCGACCTCATTCGTAGCAACCTCGTCGGGCAGGAGTGGGATGAGAATAAAGAGACCGTCGGCACGATCACCTTTGTCTACGACCATCATGTGCGCGACCTGACGAGTAAGTTGACGGATATTCAGCATGACTATCACGGTCAGATCCTCTCCGGTATGCACGTGCATCTCGATCATGACCATTGTCTGGAAGTGTTGGTCGTCAAGGGAAAAGGTTCGGCTATTCGAAAAGTGGCTGACGCCTTGGTGAGTGTGAAGGGTGTGAAGCACGGAAAGTTGACCATGACCACGACGGGGAAGGGCCTGGATTAAGTTGTGAGAGTCTGTGTCATTGATGGTCGAGGTGGCGGGCTTGGTTCCCGGCTGGTGTCGGGGTTGCGGGAAACTTTGAGCCTCGACTGTCAGATCATGGCGCTGGGAACCAACCGTGTCGCTGCCGAGGCGATGAGGGAGGCTGGGGCTGAACAAGTGGCATCCGGTGCTGATGCGATTTCTAAGGTGGTGCCGACCGTCGATGTCATCGTCGCTTCGTTGAATATGGTGTTGCCCGGCACCATGTTGGGAGAAGTCACTCCTGAAGTTGTCAGAACGATTCTTCAGGCGAAGGCCAAGAAGGTGTTGTTGCCGCTGAATCGCGCACGGGTAGAAATCGTGGGGACTGAAGGCCGCACAATGGATACGTTGATCGACGAGTGCCTCTCACGAGTCCGTGTTGCAGTGCAAGCAACCTGCCGAGCATAAACGCCTTTTTCTTCCTTTCAGAGTTGCGGGACCACGAGGGTCTACGCCGGTCGATGAGCCGACTGTCGAGAGATCATCGTGGGCGTCTCATCCGTCCACAGAATTCACGATGAGGAGTTGTGGACATGACACGCGCACTGATATTCGTGCTTGCCCTCGCAGTCGCACTCAGTTCGTGGGGAAAGGCCAAAGCCCACGATCCGGATGAACCCGAGTTGGAAGTGCCGGAAGTTTCCGTCATCGGGGAAAAGCCGGTGGCGGCTTCTTCTCAACAATTCATTCCAGACAACGAAATCGTTCTGCAGCCTCATGGACGTCCTGCGCAGGTTCTCCGCCTGATTCCAGGCTTCGTGTCTGTTGAACATTCCGGCGGCGCCGGGAAGGCGGACCAGTATTTTCTCCGAGGCTTTGACGCGGACCATGGGACGGACGTGGGGTTTTTCCTCGATGGGATGCCGATCAACCTGCGATCCCATGCGCATGGGCAAGGCTACACCGATCTCAACTTCATTATTCCCGAAACAATCGAAGGAATCGATGTTCACAAGGGCTCCTACTTACCGGAGTATGGAGATTTCGTCACGGCGGGAGCCGTGAACTTTCGGACGCGCGACATGGTTAAAGAAGGAGTCGTTCAGGGCACGGGAGGAGAATTCAGCACGCAGCGGTATTTGCTCATGTTCTCTCCGACCAAAGATCGAGTGCGCACGTTGTTTGCGGCCGAGGGATTCTATACGAACGGTCCGTTCATCAACGACAATAACTATCATCGGGCCAATGTGTTCGGAAAAGTGACCACGAACGTGACCGGGCGAGATGAACTCAGCCTACAAGCCACCTTTCTGCAATCTCGGTGGGACGGCTCCGGGCAGATTCCGTTTCGTGCCGTGAGTACAGGATTACTGGATCGATTCGGCGCGATCAATCCGTATGAAGGAGGCAACACGCTCCGAACGACGGGCCACTTGAACTATCACTACGACACGATGTCGGGCGGCCAGTTTTTTGCGAACGCCTACGGCCAATATTATCGACTGGATCTCCTCACGGATTTTACGTTTTTCCTCAGCGACCCCGTCAATGGCGACGGTTTCGCCCAATTCGATCGCCGTGTCGTGTATGGCGGCGATATCGGGTACAAACAGCGGGTCAACATTCTGGGCATGCCGGCGATCGGGACCGTAGGGTTTCAAACAAGAGTAGACGACGTTCATACCAAATTGGGGACTCAGACACTTCGGGTGCCGACCGGTACTACGATCGACAGCGATACCCTTACCGCGTCTTATTCTCCGTTTGTCAAGGCCGAAGTCCAGCCGCTGCCGTGGGTCAGGTTTGTGGGAGGGGTACGAGGAGAATTCTTCACGTTTGACGTGAGGAACCGTTGCGCCACCTGCGCTGAACAACCCGAAGGGCGAAAAGGTTCCGGCATCGTCCTCCCAAAGATGAGCATGATTCTTGGCCCTTGGGCGAGGACGGAATTCTTCATCAATTACGGAGAAGGATTTCATAGCAATGATGCCCGATCGGCGGTGGCATTCGGAGCTTCCCCGCTAGCCAGAGCAAGAAACTACGAAGTCGGGATCCGTTCCAGACCGTGGGGGGCGGAGAGGTTGGAGTTGATCGCGACAGCGTGGCGATTGGACCTCAAGTCGGAACTCGTCTTTGTCGGCGATGAAGGGACGACGGAGGCCAGCGGAGCAACCAGGCGCCAAGGAGTGGAGGTGGCCGCTCGGGGACAAGTGTGGGGGCCTCTGTACGTCAACGGTAGCTTCACCTGGACCCATGCGGAATTCGGCAACGGCGACGCCATCCCCTTGGCGCCGGAATATACGGCCTATGGCGCGGCAATCCTCAAGTGGCCCGAAGGGCTTACGTCTCAACTGCAGGTCACGTACCTTGGGGCTCGGCCGCTCATCGAGGATCGCAGCATCAAGTCCCCTTCGTGGGTCACCTTCGATCTCTCGGAGCGATATCGCATACCGGTTAAGCTGCCGCATGGACGCCTGGAAGCGTTTCTCTTCGTGCAAAATCTGCTCAACACCGAATGGGAACAAGCCATCTACGCGTTCGAATCCCGGCTCCGTAATGAGGCGACAGGGGTCGAGGATCGTCACTTTGTGCCGGGCAACCCGCGGAGCGTGATGGGGGGGCTCGCGTGGTACTTCTAACTTGCTGAATGTTGGATGGTTGATGATGAATTGAAAATTCTCGTCTCAGTATTTACCATCGAGTTTTTCATCACCGAGCATCGCAATGCCAAAGCCCCTCACTCGTGCTTTTTTTGATCGTCCCACACTGATGGTCGCTCGCTCCCTCATCGGGAAGTATCTGGTTCGTGAGAACGGAAAAGGGACGATCGCCGGGAAAATCATCGAGGTTGAAGCCTACATCAGTACAGAAGACAAGGCCTGTCATGCGTCGAAAGGGAGAACTGCAAGGACGGAGGTGCTGTTCGGTCCTCCAGGGATCTCCTATGTCTACCTGATCTACGGCATGTATCACATGTTGAATGTGGTGACGGAGCGACCAGAATTTCCTGCCGCCGTGCTCATTCGGGCGATTGAAATCGATGGCGAGTTGATCGACGGGCCTGGGAAGCTTTGCCGAGAGTTGCAAATCGATCGGTCATTGCATCGACTCGATCTGACGAACGGAGAATCCATTTGGTTCGAGGATCGCGGAAAAAGAGTAGCCTCTTGGCAGGTCGGTACATTTCCTCGAATCGGCGTAGACTATGCCGGGGCGTGGGCAAAAAAACCGTGGCGCTTCCGATTGATCGAAACGGGCTAGCGGGATGAATCGGTTTGGGTAGGGAAGGAAACCAGGCGGCTGAAGCAGGGAAGCCTTGGACTCCAAGGCTTCCCCTCTGGATGGATGAGAAATTAGTCGATCTTGCGATCGCCGGTGATCTTGGTCGCTGAGGTCACCGGAGGAGCAATCTTGATGTCCGGCCCCTGTACGTTTGGAAGTCGCCCGGCACCCTGCTCTTTGGTGATGCGTGCATTGTCTGTCTTTATCAGCTCTTGTTTGCTGTGTTGATCGTCAAACCCTGCTGCCTTCAGCAATGAGGTTTCTCCTCCGGCATTCGCCTGGCCTGGATCATTCGCGGTCGGCTGGCCGGTGACCGGACTGCCCGTGTTCTTCATCGGGTAGCCCTCATGTTTGGGGAGGAGCGCCGGGTTCGCCGACGCGACGGAGCACGCAAGCAGGATCGAGGAGGCTGTCGCAACCGCACCGGTAAGAAGTTTCATGCCTGTTCTCCCTATAGAAAAAGAAGGATATATGACCGTCATGCATTCCGAGTTGTCAATGATGAGGCACATGCGGGGAGAATCATAGCGATGGATGATATTTCTGTCAAACAGACTTGGAGGAATGGTCACTGCGCTCGATAACAATCGGTTCGTCAGGTCGGTCGTCGAGGGTGACGTTGACCGCGTCCGCGATGTCGAAACGCCGGTCCTCGGCTGACCCCTGGAAGACGAATGGTGACCGTCGTGCCTTCCCCGACGGCGCTGCTGATCGCGATCGTTCCACCGTGTTCTTCGATGATTTTCTTGACGCTGGAGAGACCCAGCCCGATACCTGAGCGCTTGGTGGTGAAAAAAGGCTCGAAAACTTTGTCGACGAGTTCGGGTGGAATCGGCACGCCGTCGTTCTTGATCAGGATCTGAACTTCCAGCCCTCGACCGGCGCGATGCTGCGTGACCTGGATATGAAGGTGCCCTCCGGGAGACATCGCCTCGGATGCGTTCCTGAAAATGCTCAAAAACGTCTGTTGGAGCTTGGCTTCATCGCCTCTCACCGGCGCGATGATATTGGCATAGTCCTTGGTGACTTGAATGCGGGTCGCCTCAAGATCGGTTCCCACGACGACAAGGGCGCTCTCGAGTACTTCCGGGATTCGGCAGAGATGGCGATGGAGTTCAAGCGGCTTGGCGAAGTCGAGGATTTCATTGAGGATCGCTTCGATCCGGATCAGGTCACGCATGGCATTCTCGACGCGAGTCTGGGGATCGAAGTCAAGAATCCCTTCGCCGGTCACTTCTTCCAGTTGCGATCGGATAGAGGCCAGTGGCTCACGAATTTCCGTCGCTAAAAAGGCGCTGAATTCGCTGATGGCGGCCTGGCGTTCCTGCTTTCGAATGACAGGCTCGGAAGGACCGGTCGACAAGGGTTGGAGGTCTGAAATTCCTAGATCCGCCGTCATGGGAGGGACGGCAGTCTGTGGCGCAGGCGTTTGAAGCAGCTCGGCAAATTTTAGAATGACGGGTTCCAGTGTGCGAGCATCGGTGGTCTGATATCGGTCGGAATCCTTAGCCCCCAGCGTAATGGTTCCTCCGACCTGCCCCTTGACGAAGAAGGGAATGACGAGCGAGGACTGAAACCGGTCTCTGAAGAGATGCTTGTGATCGACAAAACGACCTTGCGTTGAGGCCAGATCGTGATCCACACGCGGCTTGCGATGGCGCACCGCCCAGCCTGCCGCCGAGCTATCAAGGGTAAGGCGCTGGCCCGGCTTCAACTCTTTCTTTGCGTCTTTTTGTTCGCCTTTCAGGTCACCGACAATACCCAATACCTCGACGTTTCCCGCCAATGGATCGTAGTAGCAGACCCACGCGCGATCATAGGCGACATATTGATGCGCCTCGGCCAAGACCGCTTCGATTTTCCCTTGAAGTTCGGGGGAGGAGTGTTTGGTGACCGGTGGATAGAGTTCCGCGACGGCTGGCTGTGGAGCGCTGGGTTCCTGAGCGACATACGCACGGCTCAGCACCACATTGGTATTGAAAAGCGCTTCGCGGTCCAACGCTTTGGTCATGGCGTCGCACATCTGTTCGAGTTGAGATTTCTCCTTTTTGGAGAAGGACGCGCCTTCTTTCCGTCCGATAACCAGGCAGCCGTAGACGCGATCAAGGTGGCGAAGAGGAACCGCAAGCAGTGACCTCGCGCCGGGGGTAATCAATCGAAGCCGAATGGTGCGTCCGCCTTCTGGATCCGGTCCGGTCGTCGCCAACACAGAGGCCCGATGATTCGAGAGGGTTCGGAGAATGGCTTGAACGTCCCTCGGGGTGAATCCGCGCGATGCATGCTCGACGAGAGGGCCGTTTTCTTGATGGAAAATCGCCGCCAGGACTGAATCGGAGCCGCTGTCGCTCAGCGCGGCATTCAACGTCCGTTGGAGGTGTGTTTCCGGTGCCGGTTTGACTTGAGGAGTCGAGGTCGTCATACGCTTCAGTACAGCTGAGAGCATTGTAGCCGGAACGCGCGCGAATAGCTACTCTTTGACTTCAGGAGAATCTGGATCAGCCTGCTTCTTCTCGGGACATGTCTTCCTAACATGGATCACCATCCATTATCTATCCAGCGGTTACGTTTCTGTCGACCAATGGTAGATCAATCCGGCGGCATTTTGTCAGGATCGAGTTCAAAGGAACTGAAGGAGGACTGGAGTCTCGACACGTTCTGTCTCCAGTCGTTCGAGGTGATTCGGGAGCTGGACGGACGCGCATCCCAACTACAGGAGAATTTGACTGTCTACGCTACATCAAAACCACTCAACTGCCGAATCCGGGATAATGTATTAGGAAGGAGGCCTACGTATAAGAATGTGCGGTATTCAGTTGGCCGTTGGAGTAACGGGGCGGTATGTTGCCCGTAATCGGTCTGCGAGTACACAGAATAATCGTGAAGCGGGGTATACCGGTGGTCATCAATCCGGATTGATGATTTTGGGAGGAGGACGGTGTTCCTCGTGGGCTTCCACATGAATATGACGGTCGACGGTCCAGCTGTTCAGGACGGTCGTCACCAGGCTGATCACCAGTGCGCCCCCGACAGCTGACCAAAATCCGGAGACCGTGAACCCCTTCACCAGAAACGCCGTGAATTCCAACAGCAGCGCGTTCAAGACCACGAGGAAGAGTCCGAGGGTAAAGACGATCAAGGGCAAGGTGAGGAGAAAGAGAACCGGACGAAGGATCACATTCAAGAACGTGAGGACCAAGACGGCCGCCACACCGGCCGTGAGGCTGTCTGCCTCCAATCCTGGGACCATCGCAATTGCAAGAAACACCGCGATGCCGGTGATGAACACGCGCATGAGGGCGCGGCGCATTCCGCCATGGAATGGTGACTCGTGGACGACTCGAGAAAAGCGAATGCCAGGCATCAGGACCGAGGGATTGAAATGTTTCTCATCGGTGAATAATGAACGATTATTGCCGTCAGCTTCTGTTTGTCTCTTGTCGCCTCAATGATGACATGATCGCCTATTTGGGGTGGGTCGACCGATTTGGGATTGATCTTGTTCTTAAATCGTACCTGCTTGTTGAGCAAGACAGAGACAATCGTTCCTTTGGCTGTCTTGACTTCCACATGAGTGGCATCGATGGCCGTCACGGCGCCGAGTACGTGCAGCAAATCGGCTGCCTGGATCGAGCCGATGACGAACGAGCCCGCCATGACGAGCAATCCAACACCGGATCTTGTCAGCCGACCGACGCTCAGGACCATGTCTTCATCCGCTGAAGCAAAACTTCTTCGCCATGAAGGTGATTCGTAGCGGGTCACTTCTGTGCAGGAGTGACCCGCTACAGTATCCAAACTTCACTATACAAATTCTTCGGGGTGAATACCACTCCCTCAGGTAGTCGGGTGGAGGCGTCGAAAACCGAAGAGGCGAACGATGAGCAGGATGAAGACCGGCAGGTGCATCAGCAGGCCGCTCATCCCCATGAACAATTCACCGATCCAGAACGTGACGCCGAGGTTAAAGGCCAAGACCCCGTAGTAGAGCCCGATTCCGAGCAAAAGTCGCTGGGTGATCGGTTGCGCGAATGAAAGGGGAGCGAGTCGACGGTCGAGGGGAAAGTAGATGGCGAGCGAAATTAGCCCGACCATGACCCAGCCGACATAGTTCTCGATTGGAACACCGAAGTGCCAGCCCGGATCCGGATAGTAGTAGATCTTGCCCAAGAACCAGCGGTCTCCGCGCAGAGCCACCGGATCGATCACCATATCGATAAAGGCAAACAGAAACGGGGTCAACCCGTAGACTGCCCACCCGGTACGAGCATTCAGGTCGAACCGTAAAGGCCGTGGACAGGTCTCGGCGCTTGTCGAAGGCGACTCAACCGGCAGCAGGAGCCCGAGGGCCACGGAGTAGGCGGCGAAGAGGAGGAAGCTGAACGAGATGGAATCCATGAACGGCACGTCGAAAACATAGAGTTCTTGGTCGACCGTCGAACCGTTGTAAAAGTACCAGCCGAAGGGGATACCGGTTCGCGTGGAGGAAAACTCGCAGAGAAACGCCGTGAGCCAACTGATGAGCCAGAACCGCCACGTTCTGGGCCAACCGATCAACTTGACGGCGGAGAAGAGGAATGCGGCAAGAAACAGAAACACATAGGGGCGGAGAAGAACGGTCTTGAAAAGAAGAACGGCAATATCCAAGGGAGATTCCTCAGGCATTGGGCGATATCGACGTTGATATGTTCCGAATCTCCTTACCCCTTAGGCATAGTGGTGGTCGCGAAACCACCGTACCGCCTTTTCCAGTGCGATTTCAGGCGGATTTTGCGGCAGGCCGAGCTCTCGAACAGCCTTACTGCAATCGTAGTGCATCTTGTACTTGGCCATCTTTACCCCTTCCAGTGGAACTCTCGGTGGTCGGCCGGTCAGATTGGCGATCCAATGATTGAGATAGGCAAGCGGGAGGATGGCGCCCCTCGGCAACTTCAAGGCCGGAGCGTTGAGACCGGTCAACTTGCTGAGGATTTCAAACACCTCGCGGAGCAAGAGGTTCTTGGAGCCAAGAATATACCGTTCACCCTGGCGGCCTTTCTCCATCGCGAGTAGATGGCCGGTGGCGACATCATCCACGTCGATGATGTTCATCCCGGTTTCAATGTACGCCGGCATTCGGCCTTTCATGAAATTCACGATGATTTGCCCGGTCGGGGTCGGCTTCACGTCGCGCTCACCGACCGGCGCGCTCGGATTGACGATGACGACCGGCAGACCTTCCTTGGCGAGTTTGTGCACTTCCTGTTCGGCGAGATACTTCGAGCGTTTATAATGGCCGGCCATTTGTTCGAGTGAGACCGGTGTCTCCTCCGTTCCGAGTCCCCCTCCGGGGGGTAAGCCGATCGCGCCGATGGTGCTGCAATAGACCGTGCGTTCGACCTCGACCTCGCGCGCGGCTTCCAATAGATTTCTGGTGCCGACCACATTGCTGTCATAAAAGATCGATGGATCTTGAGCCCAGAGCGCATAGTGAGCGGCCACGTGGTAGAGTTGGCGGCAACCGGTGAGGGCTTGCCTGAGGGATTCTTTATCGCGGAGATCGCCGAGGACCTTCTCGACGTTCAATGACCGGAGATTGCTTGCATCGCTTCCGGGGCGGGCAATCACACGGACTTCTGCCCCAGAGTTGAGCAGGGCGCGAACCACCGCGGCGCCGACAAATCCGGTTGCTCCGGTGACGAGGGCTTTCATCTTGAAGATGTGAAGCGTGAAACGTGAAGCGTGAAGCACGTGAACCGAGAGCCAGTGAAGAATTGAGACGGCCTGTATTTCACGAGATACTCTTCACAAGGGACATCAGTTTTTGCGGCTTGTGATATAGCGTGCAATTTCGCGTAGTGGATCGGCGGAGGGGCCGAAGGAAGCCAGCCGGCTGACGGCACGGGTGACACAGTCATCAGCCAGTTGTTTCGCTCCTTCTACGCCATAGAACGTCGGGTAGGTCTTCTTTCCGCGCTCGGCGTCGGTGTTGGGGTTCTTGCCAAGCTCTTCTCGCGTTCCGGTCACGTTCAGCACATCGTCGGCGATCTGAAAGGCGAGACCGATGTCCTCGGCATAGCCGGTCATCTCGTCGAGTTGGCGGTCGCTTGCGCCGGCGGCAATTGCGCCCATTCGCACGGCGGCACGAATGAGCATACCGGTCTTGTGCTTATGAATGTTCTGAAGGGTAGGGAGGTCGATGTCTTTGTTTTCCGCTTGGATGTCGAAGACTTGCCCACCCACCATCCCCACGTTGCCGGACCCCAAGGCCAACTCTTGAATGATGCGGACCTGCCGCACGGGATCGCAGCCTTTCATGAGATCAGGCCTGCTGATCAGATCGAACGCCATCGTCAGGAGCGCATCCCCGGCGAGGATCGCCATGGCTTCACCATAGACTTTATGATTCGTCGGTTTTCCGCGGCGAAAGTCATCGTTGTCCATCGAGGGCAGGTCGTCGTGAATCAGCGAATAGGTATGAATGAGCTCCAGTGAGCAGGCGACCGCTATGAGGCCGGGCGGCGTCTGGCCCAAGGCTTCCGCCGCCGCGATCGTCAGAATCGGGCGAACCCGCTTTCCACCGGCCATCAAGCTATAGCGCAGGCTCTCATGCAGTGTGGTCGGCGGGGTTGCAGATGACGGAGCGACGAGATCGAGAAATCGATCGATGTCGATTCGTTTGTGTTCCAGATAGTCTGCAATGTTCATGGAGTAGTGCTCTTGTTGCGAAGCGACCCTAATTCGAGCGGAGAGTAACAAACGATGGGAGATGAGTCAAACGGGAGTGGCGGGACGGCTCTCACGATAATTATAAAGAGGCACATCTTGATCTGAGTTTTTGGTGAAATAACGAGGTGTCGATGTCGTGCCATCCCGTCGCTTGATGTCGTGGCTCCACTGATTCACTGATCTACAGGAGCTTGAGTTTCTCGCGTCTTGCCTTCGCTTGTCTTTCCGCCTGTCGTGCCGCTATACTCCCACCGCTATGAGTATTCGAAAAGCCGGTGGTGAATGGGAACCGATGCTGCTTGGAGTTGAGCCCCGCCTCTGTCGAGTGTGTCGAGAGGATCTCTATCGGGACAAGACGATGTTGCGTGGAGGTTGGTCTCGATGTACGGTCTGTGACGAGTTCGTTCATTACAGTTGCCTTGTGAGCGGAAAGGTCTCTTTCCTCAAGGCACGACCTCGGGTGTGCAAAACCTGCCGTTCGGTTCAGGAAGGGGTGGTCTTGTCTCCCCCGACGAAGGAAGAGCCTCCCGTGGCTGCCGCGTCATGAATTCCGGTTCGACGCCCAGATTCCCGTGCGCGTGTATGAGGCGCGGCTCGCTTCTCCCCCAACCTGATCGGTGATCAGCGGATCATAGCTGACGACAGCGTAGATTTGGGTGACTGTTCCTTAGGATGATCATGGCACAGGTCATTCGCAGCGGAGCCTTTCTTCAACAGTGCTGGTCGGTGCACCCTCTGTGCGTGACCGTTAAGCGCATGACGGATGAGTACGCGGTGGTGCTCTCCTGCAGCTCATGCAAGTCGGTTCATTATCTCACGACGAACACGGTTAATTCGAAAGAGCCCTCGGCACAACGCCTGTCCCAAGAAGATCTGCTTCGAGACGAGCCGCCCGGGAGGGACTTCCTCAAGGCCTGTGTCTCGGCGCACCCGGCATCGCTTTCACTTCGTGAGATGGACGTCTTTCAGGATTTGGTTCGGCTGCGCTGCGCGGACTGCCGACGGCTGTATGACTTGTCGGTGACGATGTTTGAAACACGGCAGAAATAGCCAGGAGCTGAGGGAAGGGGGCATCGGCCCTTCATATCTCTATCATGGTGTCTGATCCGTTATTGTTCACCGATGCAGAGACCGCGCTGTTGTCGGATGTGCAGCTCTTTCGGAAAAAAGCTGTAATCACGACGAAAATACGAGCCCAGCTTGAAGGGGTGCACGATGCCTTGAAGCAGGAACTCACTGGTCTGTCGATTCACGCCCCTCCAGGCTTCGATCATACGCTCCATCAGCTGGTGAAGGGTGAGCACCTGGGGGACTGCCCTTATCAGTACCTGGATTATCCCAAATACTTCGCCGGCGTCAACAAGTTCACTTTCCGAACGCTCGTCTGGTGGGGGCATGGTGTCACCTGTGCCTTGCTGTTGGAAGGGGCTGGAATTTCACAGTACAAGCGACAACTCCTCGGCAGGTTTCATCAGGTCGCAGGACGTGACTTGGAGCTGTCGTTGGCGCCGTCGTTGTGGGAGTGGAATCGCGGTGAAGGCTATACCTTGCCGATATCCCATGACCGCAAGGCTCAGATCGCGGCCGTACTGGCGGAACGGTCGTTTATGAAAGTTGTGCGTTGTGTGCCATTTGACGATTCGAGTATCCGGTCCGGGCAGCTGGCCGAGCTGGCGTGCGGCACATTTCGCTCGATGGTTCCCATCATCACTCGATAGGATTTCATGATGATTGTCTCCGAACCGTAACTTGGGTAGACTAAGCATCCATGATCGTTGACCTTTGACAGGGAGGGGCCTGTGAAGCCATCGCCTTTGCGGATTCTAGGTTGCGCTATGTTAGTAGTGACCATGCTGGCCGGTTGCAGAGGAACCGGAACGGTCCGTGCCGTGGACTTGCGTGAGAAGCCACCGATGGTGCAGGTGACCGACATCGAGCCGGTGAAGATCGTCATTGAACCGTTTGACGATCGACGGGCGGACAAAAGCCGCGTGGGTCTGCGCACTCACCTCTGGGGAGGAACCACGTATTTCAATGTGCCTGGTGATCGGCTTGCAAGTGTCATCACGCAGCGACTCGCTGATCGGCTCCGAAATCGTGGGTGGCGAGATCGGGTATGGGATGTGCGCGTGGCTTCCGCCGGATCTGTGACGGATGCGGATATCGTCATCAGCGGTCAAGTGGCAGATTTCTCCGCGAGCGCGAAGAGCCGCGTCTTGTCCACAGTGATCGACACCAGCAGCCGATTGAAGGTGGTGGCTAAGAACCAGGCCGATCAAAGTACCACGATTCGTAACATTGAGGGAGGCCGCAGTCGGACGGTGTTCTGGTTCAGCGAGGACGACATCCAGGAGCAGTTGTCCGTGACGCTCAAAGATGGGATTGAGCGGTTGATCAGCGACACGACGATTGAAGACAAGGCACTGCGGTCAGTTCGGGAGCAATGAACGAGTGGGGGTTGCCGGTGAATCCTCGCACCTTGGGCGGGAGGCGACAACCCTCCGAACGCTCGTCTTTGGCCAAGGGCCACCGCAAAGGAAGGCATCTGTGCGAGAGCGGCGGTGGGAAACGACGACGCCACTGAGCTTTGGTCAGGCTCTTGCGGTCGGTGATCGGCTTGCAACGCTCGGGTTCAAGCCGGTTGTTCCTGCCCAAGATGTCATCTCTTACGTCGAGGAGTGGACGGTCGGATCTCCGGACCAGTTCGATCAGCTTGATCCCTGGGCGACGGAAGATGTCACGCTCGTCCATATCCGGGAACGATGGCGCGGTGATTTTTTCCTCCTCTCCGGCGCCTACCATACGGTCTATCAACACCATCACGATGTCGGGACCTACTGCTCCATCAGCCATCCATGGCGGATTCGCGAAGTGCTGCGGCTTCATGATCAGCGCGGCATGTTTTGGATCGGATTTCGGCACGCACACTCGTTCATCCGTATTCGGCTTCAGACGCAGGCGGTAATTACGCCAGGGGAGACGCGCGGCGACGACGAGCGGTTGCGGTGGCTGGATGAGCGTCGTGCGGCATTTCTCGAAGCCATTACCGTCTTGGACGTGCCGATTGAAACCCATGTGGAGAGGAAAGCCGTGGCTCTGCGGACTTCTGATGCATCGGCACCCTTCTTCTGCTCGTGGCCCGACGCCTTCGGGCCCTGCCAGTTCGAATACAATAGCCCCGACGCGTTTGAGTTCCTCGTACCGGCCAGCAAGTTGGCGGAGACGTTCAACCCCGAGCCAGCAGGAGTTCGGGCCTATCTCACGGGGTTTTCCGAGACGGCTCTGGCGGAATTTCAGGCCATTGAGCCAGGTGCGCGATACGCCTATCGCTGTTCGGTTCACTGTCCGTTGGACGAGCTGCCCGAGATCCTGATGGCGATCCAGCCTGACGGTATCTTGTATGCCACACTCTGTGAATTTCAAACCCGCACGCTGTTGCCCGAACGCGATGATGCGGCGGTGATCATTGGAGTTGTCGGCGCGAAGGGACAGTTCAAGATTGAAGCTCGCCTGAATCTTGCTCCGCTTCCGGAAGACGCCATGGCGCCATGGCTGGAACGTCTCATCGGCCATCCTGTCGTGTATGCACCACTGCCCGCCTTTGTGTGACAGGATGCTGAAAAAGGCCTCCAACTTTGTTCTCGCCTCGAAGAAATCCTCAACGTACCCCGGAGGATACGCCTCCGGTATTTTTCTCGTCTGCGGCCTTGTTGGCTGGCCTTTTTGGGCATCCTGAGCATCCGTCCAGGGTGTGGTGTGGGCGGCCACACGAAACAGTATTTTTATTGAACAATTGAATGGGATTTCGCACAGTGACAGCATGCGTCACTTGGCAAAGGTTCAGTCTATTCTGGCGAAACCCTTCATGCCGGCGGTGTTTTTTCTCTGCGGCGTGAGCTACGACACCGTGACGCTTTCGCGAATCGATCGGCTTCTGGATAATCTGGTGCTGCTGCTCTACCTGGTGTTGTTGGGTGCCCTGATCGTCTTGGCGGGGCGATTGAGTATGGAATTGCCACCGGAGCGCGAACAACTTCTCTCAGGTTCTCGATTCACGCGATGGGTATGGGGGGCTCGTCCCTATTACCCTATGGCGAGTCAGTCTCTTCTTGGTGGCCTCTTCAGTGCGTATGCAATTTTCTATTCCCAAAGCACCACGTTCACCGGCACGGCGATCTTCTTTGCCCTGCTCATCGTGCTTCTGGTGACCAACGAGTTCTTGCGCGACCGACTATCCAATCTTCAAATTTTGGTGGGTTTGTACACCGTGGTTAGTTTCGCGTTTTTCACTTTCTTTCTGCCTGTGATCACGGGCTTAATGAATGTGGTGATCTTCTTGCTCGGCGCTCTCTTGAGCTTGGGCGTGACCCTGTATTTGGTTCAACTGATCTATCGCAATAGGCTGGAACAGTCAGGGCGACAACCATTCGGTGTGGTGGCTCCGGCCATGGTGCTCATCGTGGTGCTGGTCGGGTTCTATTTTCTGAATTGGATCCCGCCGGTGCCGCTGTCGCTGAAGCACGGCGGCATCTACCATGCTATCAAGCGGACAGATGGCCAGTTTGAACTCTTCTTTGAGAAGCAGTGGTATCAATTTTGGAAGCGCTCTGACACGACCTTTCCGGCCGACGAGCCGATCTATTGTTTTACGGCGGTGTTCGCTCCTATTGATCTCAACACGACCATCTATCACCACTGGCACTTCCGTCCGGATGCCGTGACGCCGTTCGCGCATGCGGACAGAATCCCCCTCAAGATTTCAGGAGGGCGGGAAGGTGGATATCGAGCCTATAGTGTCAAGCAGGGTCTTGATCGGGGCGATTGGCGTGTCGATGTCGAAACCGAAGATGGGCGGATCATCGGACGGGTTGCCGTGACGGTCGTGAGCCGAACGGAAGAACCTCCGAGGCTGGCGACGGTGTTGTACTAACAGTCCATCGTAGAAGAGTTCGGTGGTGATAGATTCTTGAACGAATTAGGAAGCCGACCGTGTCGATTCGAGATATCAAGTTGCGAGCCGTTGTGGAAGGATGTACAGTGCTGTCTCCATGAGCCAGCGAACTCTTTCTCCCTGTCCTTCTAGCCCCAACTGCGTATCGACTCTTTCCACGGATGAAGGTCATGCCATCGCGCCGTTTCTTTACACGAAGCCTCGTGCCGAGGCAAAGGAGGCGCTGAAGGCCGTGATCAATTCGCTATCTCGAACCACGCTTGTCGAAGAAGACGAATCCTACCTCCATTACCAGTTCACCTCCCTGTTGCTCCGATTCGTCGATGATGTCGAATTTCTCTTCGACGACGACACCAAGACTATTCACTTCCGCTCTGCTTCCCGCATGGGCTACAGCGATCTTGGCGTCAATCGGCGACGAATGGAAGAAATACGGGTTCTCGTGGGCAGAAAACTCTAGCGGTTTCTCCAAATGTCTTTGGCACAGTCCATCCTCCTGGTATGATTTCTGCCACAGGAGGCTTGATCATGGGGTTTAAACGAAAACACTCGCGTGTCGATGTCGGCTGTGCCGGCCGATTAGAGCGTGGGGGGCTTTCGGCAGCCTGTCAGGTCATCGATGTGAGCGAGTCCGGGGTCCGGATCGAGAGCCGCCTGTTCGTCAAGATAGGCGACAAGCTGCAGCTCTTAATCGAGCTTGACGGCGGGAAAACCGTAACGTGCGAGTTGGAAGTCGTCCATGTGCGTTCCCCTAAATTAGGGGCACGAATCACGGTGGTCAGCGCGGAAGATCGAGAACAGCTGGCTCATATCCTTGACGACCATATCCAGAGCAGTTTCTCCCGCCGCTAACCAACTTCGACCAAAGCGCAAGATCGGGATCCATTCTCTCCAGCTCAAGCAACCTTCAGATCGCCGTTAGGACACCGCCCGATGTATCAGTGAGGGGTATTTCGGTAGTCCGACAGCCTCAAGGTTTCGGCCCCAGTCGGCTTGTATGCTGGAATATGCACTTGGGACACGTGTAATGGATGAACTGTTTCCCGCCGACGAGCCTTTTCTTCATCAGAACCTTGCACCAGGTGCAGAGGCGGTCGGGCAATTCAATACGGGGTGTGTCAGGAAGGGTAGCCATGGGACCGTATTCTTCCTGAGCGTGGTCACCTTGTCAACCGATTGCGGACAACTTCCTGCCCGGGGCCGAAATATTCTTGATCGTCACATGCGTAGGGAGAAAAACCATGGTATAGTTCACGCGGCGGTCAGTCGCGTGTGCCTAACCCTCTTACAGAAAGGTAACGACTTCCTATGAGCACCTCGCCGAGTTCTGAGTCCACGATCTTACCATCCAACGCCCCTGCGGCTGCGGCCCGACCCGTCCAGGACATGGTGGGCAGCGGCAAGGCATGGGGGCTCTGTACGGCAGTCGACCTCCACGATTGCAATCCCGATCTCATCCGCGATGCAGAGTCTATCAAGCGCTATGTCGTTGAGTTGTGCGAACTCATCGGGATGAAGCGCTTCGGCGAGTGCCAGGTCGTGAATTTCGGCGAAGGTCGTGTCGCCGGCTATTCCATGGTGCAGTTGATTTCCACCTCGTTGATCAGCGGGCATTTTGCCAACGAGACCAATTACGCCTACCTCGACATTTTCAGCTGCAAAGGCTATGATCCGGCTGTCGTCGAATCATTTTCGAAGGAGTTCTTCGGCGCCCGGCGTAGTGTCGCGACAGCCACGCTCCGGTACTAATCCATTTTCAACCGTAGAGAAATCGTTTCGGGGGCGGGATTCAACCGCCCCCGAATTTTGTCGTCACTCTGAAGAAAGTGTGTCGATTCATGAACGCGAAAACCATACGAGAGGTGCTCGATGCCCTCCCGGAAAAATTGGATAAAGAGGCCGCGGAGGATGTCGATGCGGTGTACCAGTTTGATCTCCGAGGACCCCACGGCGGGCAATACCAGCTGCTTGTTCAGAACGGGACCTGCGTCGTGAAGGATGGAATCCACGGCGATCCGCACGTGACCCTCTCGATGGCCGGAGAAGATTGTATTCGGATCCTCAATGGACAGCTGAGCAGCATGATCTTGGCTATGTCTGGGCGGTTGCAGATCACGGGGGACATTGGGTTAGCCATGCAGCTGAAATCCTTGTTTCCCAACATTGCGGAGCCGTAACTGCACTACTTGGGGTCAGGAACTGCCTCGCGTGACGCCGATCGTTGTTCGTCGGGCGTCACGTCAAACCTCCTCGGAAAATGCTCTTCCAAGATCGCGTACATCGTGGGGACGAGAAACAGCGTCAGCAGAGTGGACACACTCAACCCCCCGACGACGGCCCGTGCCAATGGCGCATTGGCTTCGGCGCCGGTTCCGAGTCCGATCGCCATAGGAAGAAGGCCGAAGACGGTGGCCAGCGAGGTCATAAGGATCGGTCGCAGCCTGGTTCGAGCGCCGATCACGACGGCACGGTGAAGGGATTCACCTCTTCGGCGAAGCACATTGGTGTAGTCGACCAGCAAAACCCCGTTTGAGACCACAATCCCGAACATCATGATGATGCCCATCATGGATGAGGTGGACAGGGTCGTATCCGTCAAGAACAGCATTACAATAACCCCAGGAAATCCCATCGGTACTGCAAACATGATGATGAACGGATCGATGAGCGACTTAAACTGGGCGGCCATGACCATGTAGACCAGCATGAGCGCGAGGACGATGGCAAATTGCAACCCTTGGAACGTTTCGCGCTGTTGTTGCACTTGCCCGGCCAATTTGAGGCTGAACCCTGCCGGCAGCTGAAGCGCGGCGAAAGCCGATTCGAGATCCTCCGCGATATCGCCCAATGCCCGATTGATGGGATTCGCCGTAACGTGAATCACGCGCTGAAAATGCTTTCGATCGATCTTTACCGGTCCCGCGTTCAACTTGAGCGAGGCCAGGTTTTTGAGGAGGACCGGCTCGCCGTTTGTGGTGGTGAGCAGAATATTCTCCAAGTCGGTCAGGCTCTTTCGGTGTTCCTCGGCCAACCACGCGCTGATGAAGTACTCGTTGCCGCTTTGTGGATCGGTATAAATAATCGGGTCGGTTTGGCCGTTTCCATTGAGTGAAAAGAGGACCGCATTGGCCACATCGGTTGCGGTGATGCCGAGCAGGGCCGCTTTTTCTCGATCCACAGTCACATTGACTTCCGGATAATTTTCCTCCCGGCTCGGTTCAATATCAGCCAGGCCGGGAGTCTGCTCCATGATCTCCTTGACGCGCGCGACGATCTCCCTCGCCTTTTCAAAATCCTGCCCATAAATTTCCACATCAACGGCCTTTTGGGAGCCGAAGCTCGTGACACGCTTCACCAGCCCTCCGGGGTCAAAATACATCGACACTCCCGGAAACAGTTTGGTGATCTTAGGGCGCACATCGTTCATGATCTCAACCTGAGTTCGTGACCGTTTCCCCGGCTCGACAAGGTACACTTGAATCGAAGAGGTGTGAGGACCGGTATTGGGGTTGAACAGAGACGAGCGGCCTTGCGAAAGAATCCCTGTACTGGAGACGATCGTTTGCAGTTCGGCGGCGGGAATGTTTGCGCGCAGAACCCGTTCAACCTCCGAGACTTGCAGTTCGGTCTTTTCAACCCGTTGGCCGACCGGTGCTCGAAGGACGATCCGAAACTGACTCTCATCGGATACCGGCAGGAACTCGGTTCCGATCAGAGGAAGCAAGGTAAGCGATCCAAGGAAAATCAGGAGAACGGCGCCGATCAGTATCTTACGATGTCCCAGAACCCACTCCAATGAGTGGTCGTAGCTTCGATCCAGTGCTTCATAGCGGAGACGACTCCATTCCGTCACTGCGGCCAGCCAGCTCGGCATCGTCTGATGTGCTTCATGTTCGGTCTTGAGGAATCTGTAGCAGAGTGCCGGTGTCACCGTGCGGGAGATGAAGAATGACGTAAAGAGTGCGATCGTGATTGTGACCGTCAACGGAATCAGTAATAAGCGCGCGATGCCGACGACGAAGAACATGGGGAGAAATACGACAACCGTCGTCACGGTTGAGGCAAAGATCGGCATGGCCACTTCACGGGCCGCATCGAGAATACCGCTCCATCGGTTGGGATTGGTGTTGATGTGGCGCTGAATGTTCTCCAGTTCCACGATGGAATCATCCACGAGCCGGCCGATTCCCAGGGCAAGCCCGCCGAGTGTGAACACATTGAGAGTCTGATTCGTGAAGTACAGCACAATAAACGTCACCAACATGGACAGCGGGATGGCCACGGAAATGATCATGGTGCTGGTCAGGTTCCGTAGGAAGATGAGAATCACGGCCGCGGCCAACAATGAACCATGGATGGCCTGTTCGACCAGATTGTGGATGGATTGACGGATGTAGAGTGATTGGTCGAACGAAATGCCGAGTTTGACGCCTGCGGGGACGCCGAACATCTTCGGGAGGGCGTCGCGCAAGGCATCGACGACCGCGACCGTGTTGGCGAGCGGTTGTTTATTGACGCGGAGAAAGACCGATCGGGCGCCATCAGTATGGACGATGTTGGTTTGAATGTCTGAGGAGTCCGTCACGGTTCCGACGTCACGCACGCGGACCGGGTTGCCCTGCGGATTCACCTTCACAATGACGTCCTGTATCGGGTCCACCGTCCGAAACTGGTTGTTCGTAAACACGTTGTAGTCGAGGTTGCCTGCTTTGATATTGCCGGAAGGTAAGATCAAGTTGGCCGCTTTGACTGATTTGACGACGTCAAGAATCGAGAGCCCGCGGGCACTCAGGAGCGCTGGGTCGAGGTTGATGTTGATCTGGCGGATTTTCCCCCCTTCTACGGTTGCGGCCGCCACGTCGGCGATTTGTTCGATTTGTGGGGCGATGGTGTTGTACGCGAGATCATAGAGCGCGCGTTCATCCAACTCGTCGCTCGATACCGATACAATGGAAACGGGAATATTGGAGACATCGAACTTGACGATAAACGGCTGCAGAATGCCAGGCGGGAGGCTGTTCAGAATCTGCGTGATGCGCTGCATGACCTCCATTTGCCCGACATTCAGGTCGGCACCCCAGTTGAACCAGATCTGGACCGCCCCGAGTCCTTGCTTGCTGAACGACTCGACATGCTCCACATTGGAGGAGGAACTGACGGCTTTCTCGATCGGGTACACGACACTCTGCTCAATGTCGAGCGGAGGCGCCCCTTTATAGATGACACCCACAAACGCGACGGGAACCTGGATGTGCGGGAAAAGGTCAACCGGCAGCCTCTGAAGCGATGTCACGCCCAAGACGACCATCGCCAACGACAGCATTAAAATGCCGATTCGATTGCGTAATGCGAGTAGGGTCAGCCACATATCTCAAACGCTACAAAAAGACGGGTGAGTGCCGAACCTGAGCCGCCATACCACCTGCATCCGAGTGGGATGCGGTACTCGCCTCACCCTTTCATCTCCGGGATGGAATCGAGTGGTAGTGAAAGAAGCCGTGTTTGGACAGGCGTGCCGTCGCGCACCAAGTCTTTACCGGACACGATGACCTCTTCATGCCCGGTCAGGCCTTTGGTGATCTCAACGTGGTTTCCTTGCCAGATACCGATTTCAATGTCCACTCTTCTGGCCTTTCCTTCTTCGACAACGTACACGTATTGTCTGTCTTCAAGGCGACTGACCGCGTCGATAGGGATCTGCAGGGCTTGATGATGAGTGCCGATCATCACACCGACGCGGGCGAACATTCCACCTTTCAATCGGCGATCTCTGTTGGGCAGGTCGACTTCAACCGTCATCGTGCGCGTTGCACGATTCAGGGCCTGGACGATACGCGTCACGGCTCCTTCGAATACCTGACCAGGGTAGGCTTCAGCACGAAGGTCGGCCTTTTGGCCGATTTTCACGAGCGGAACATCTCGTTCGACGACTTCGATCAGCACACGCACGGTATCGATGTCGTGCAAGCTCATGATGCCTCGTGACATGGTCGACGTGCTTGCCGTGGCGCTGCTGACATAGGATCCCGTATCCAGGTTGCGTTCCGCGATATAACCGGCAAAAGGGGCGCGAATATAGGAGTAGGTCAGGTTGGTTTCGGCTTGGGCCAGCGCGACACCCATTTGATTCACTTGAGCTTGCAAAGATTCTTGTGCCGCTCTCGCGGCATCAAAGTTGACCTCGGCAGTATCGAGGTCCTGTCGCGAAACGAATTGATCCTTGATGAGCGTTTGCATGCGATCAAACGCGAGCCTGGCGTTACGCACCACCGCCTCCTGCTCGGCAACTCGTGCTTTTGCGGCTGCAAGATTGGCCTTGGCTTGGTTGACCGCATGCTGATAATCCGTATGATCGATTTCAACGAGCAACTGATTCGCCTTTACAAAATCCCCTTTATTGACATGCAACTTGGCAATATAGCCGTCAACGCGTGAGAAAATGTTCACCACCTGATTGGGTGAGATATCTGCGGTGTAGCCCAAGCGGACATCGAGATCTTGTCTGATCGGGGACACAATGCCGACGGTGACCAATCGTGGTTTCTGTGTATCGGTCTTGGGGCCTGTGCTCACTCGAACCACCAGCAGGGCGGCCAGCACGACCACAACGGCGATCCCAAGGACTGCGAACGGATGGCGAGAGAGGTGGTTCATAAAGGTGAGTGACGACTACGAACGAGGCAACGGTCGAGCACGTCCACCAAGGAACATTGAAACATATTCTGCAACCACGTCTTCGTGAGTGAGAAGCATGGGTCACCCGAAGATATCATGCAGCAATCGATCGTTTCTCGAAGACCGGAGTAATGGGCGTTCTCCTCGGCAATCACCGTGTATAGCGCATGCTTCGTCGGAACGTATTTAAGCGGCAGGGCTTCACTGACTCAGGCTGCCTTCGCGATTCATTTCGCAGTTGTTCCTGTACTTTCGTTTGCCGCAAACAGCGACGCCGCAGCGTTGATCAGGCTGGCCTGCCGTTGGGTAGCCGATGTTCGCGAATTCTGTTGAGGATGAAGAGGCGGTTTCTTAATTCTGTCCATAGTGACTGGGTAGTCACGCACCACTCTCTATCATGAGGCCAATGGAAATACAAGACAGGATCAGCGCATGGCGCCCCGACTCGAGCAGTCTGCTGAGCAACCAGATCCCCTTGCCCACGATACCCTTGGTATCTATTCATCAGGGATCAGCATCCAATGATCAACTCATGGCCTGCCGGGGCACCAATCCTATTACGCTTGCCCGGCTGACTGGGAATGGAGAAATACTCGCATCCGATCCCCTTCCTGCAGGCTCAGCTCCTTCAGCGCCACACCGAACAGCAGCCCAGTTGCCCATGCGACGGTTGCCTCCAGGATGAATAAAGGCTCCTCCTCTTCCGGCAAGTACAAAAACAGTGTGAGATCCATCCCGACCGGCACTGCGCAATTTCCGCGAATACCGACTCCGCCCTCGGACAAGTCGACAACGGAACCGTCACCGATCAAGACCTCGTCCCCGTTGAGTCCCGAATACATAAGGCCGAATGAGACGCTGGTTCGCCCAATTGTCCGGCGCTCAATCGAACGGTGGGAGTGCCGACCGTCTGAGTGTCCTATGTGCTTCGTCTGTCTCATTGGTATGCCTCCCAAGATAGTGGTGTAGTTCCGAGAGTTCTCGTATAGCTAAAGCTAGCGCGGGATATCGAGTTTATCTCCCTACAAATGGAGGGGCATACCTCAGCCAGAAGGGGGATCAACAGCCGGAGGCAGCAGCCTCTCGTCGCGCAGGGTCTTAGGGTTTTATGGATGCGGGCGTGGTAATGAAAGAAGCGTCACGGCCTTGTGGAAGGGAAACGCTTTCTGTTGCGATTGACAGCGGTCTGATGGGGGCTACATGAGTCGGAAGCGCGTGCGTTGATCGCTCACGGTCTTGTGGGAAATGCTTTTCCAGATGAATGATTGCAGTCGCTTTCGGTGGTCCTGGCTCAGATCCATGTATCGAACGGAAAACTGGCAACCGGATACCCACACCACATGCGCAGATTTGATGATAAGTTGTGGTAATCCGTCTGGAAGCGAGATGGTCAGCGTCAATAATGTGCCGCGGGTGACCGGCCGGTCGCTGACGACATGGCATCCGGACACCGAGATGTTTTTCGTGAGCCCTTCTCCTTGATGAGGCTGTGTCGGAACCTCTCCGGTATAGCGAACCCGACATGTGACGGCCACACGTTCGGCATACCGGTTGTCTAACGGCACGTAAGGTTTTCGGCTGTTCATCGTAAGTTCCACTATCATAACTTCACAGAAGCCGCTTCCCTAATCAATTCCGCAATATGGCGTCATGCGTGGAAGTCATTTGGAAGAGCAGGTGATGATACGGTTTGAATACGTGGCATCCTCCTCAAGGTCGATCGAACCTTGAAGAGGACCGCACGCATGGTCAGAATGCCGTCGCGCTGGTCTGGTCAGTCAGCTTTTCAGGAAGTGTGCGACTTTCGAAAAAGATAACGCCTTGTGCCAGCCTGCTCTCGAAGCGCAATGTCACCTCCGTATGACCACCATGCCACGCGTACACCTTCACCGGGCCGACGGCGATTTGTCCCGGTGTGTGATCGAGCGGACCGTACTTGGACTGAAGGTAGCGCATGATTTCCTCATGCGCTCCTGTGCCGCTGTAGCGGACAGTGACCCGGCCGAATTTGTTCTCAAAGGTTGTAAACCGCAGGGAATCGACGGCGGTCGTGCCGAGCATGGGAGTATGCCCATGCGGCTCATAGGTCCGTATACGACCGGCGTCATCGATTTTCACGAATTGCTCCGTTTCAGACCAGATCGTCCCCCACAAGAGATCCTCAAATCCATTCGGATCGTTCAAGATAGGGGCTGCTGATACCGAAGATGCCCACCCTAGCAGACAGAACAGCGTTGCCGTCCATCGCACGCTTCGTTCCGAAAGACGCGTGGCCATACGGCTCACTCCGCGGAATCAGTGATGTCGTCGTTAAAGCGAGGGGCAAGAGTTCGACTATCGATGAAAACATACCCTCGCTCCGTGCTGGCTTGATAGGTCAGATTGATTTCGGTGTCGGGGCCGCGCCAATTGTATTGCTGGGTCAGTCCTCGTGCCATTTGTCCAGGAATTCGGTCCAGCTGTCCGAATCGGTTCTCCAAATGGTTCAAGACGTGTCCGTGGACCTTGTCGCCGTGATAACGAATGATGACACGCGCGAATTGGTCGTCCAGCGAAACATAGAGGATGCTGGTCATTTCACCACCTGCGAAAGTTGATGGCCGCTCCTTGCGGAGGTATTCGACGATATGCGGGCCGGAACGGATGGGTTCCAGATCTGTGCGGGACGATAAGGCTGTTCCCCAGGGAATATCATGAAATCCTTTGGGATCGTTGATCATAGGACCTGACCATGCCAAATCGATACCAATCATGATTGCGCATAGCGCGATCAACGGTCGGACAACCGTTCGGATGTGGGACGAATGGATGATGAACCCTAGCATATCGGACAGCGCCTTGATGGCGGTACGCTAACACGATGACCATGCGAGGACAATCGCCAGCCGATCGTCCTTGAGAAGACGCCAATTCCTAGCTTATAATGCGCCGTTTTTTGAAGACGTCTGCCACGCCGTTGAGGAGAAAGCCCCGTGATCGAGAGCGATGCGTTTGTGCAAGCCATGCAGGACATCGGTGTCAACTTTTTCACCGGCGTGCCGGATTCAATTCTCGGGGGGATCATCGCGGAGTTGATGAATCGCCGACTGTACACGCCGGCGGTTCGAGAGGATGAAGCCGTCGCCATGGCGGCAGGTGCCTACATGGGCGGAAAAACTCCGGCCGTCCTGATGCAGAACTCCGGCCTCGGGACGTCGCTGAATGCGCTTATTTCCCTCAACGTGATCTATAGACAACCCTGCGTGCTGATCGTTTCATGGCGAGGCCAAGGGGGGAAGGATGCTCCGGAACACCTGGTCATGGGCGAAGTGATGCCGCAACTGCTGGATACCGTCAGAATTCCCCACCGCACCCTCACCGAACAGACGGCCGTCGAAGACTTCCGATGGGTCGCACAGACGTTTATGAAGCAGCAGATTCCCGTCGCACTCTTCATTACGAATGGCGTGGTGAAGGGGTTGCACCCATGAGGCCTGAAGAGGGAACTTTGATCAGCCGTGCGCAGGCCATGGCCGCCTTATTGGAGTTGCTGACGGATCAACCGGTCGTTATTTGCAACGGGTTTCCGTCACGCGAGGCGCACAAGATCGCGGACCGGCCCACCCATTTCTACATGATCGGCTCAATGGGCAATGCTCCGGCGATTGCGCTTGGTATCGCACTTGCAAAGCCCAATAAACAAGTGATCACGTTTGACGGCGATGGGAACGTATTAATGGGCATGGGCACGCTCGCCACCGTCGGGGCGTTGAAACCGAAGAACTTCATCCATGTGGTGTTCGACAATGAAGTGTACGGAACGACCGGGAACCAACCGACGATTTCCAATGTGGTGCCGCTTGAGAAAGTGGCGAAATCGGCAGGGTACGTCAATGTCGAGCGCGTACTGGACAGTGACGATCTTATCTACGAATTCAAAGATATGTTGAAGAAGGATGGTCCCAGCATGCTGCTCGTCAAAGTCAATGAATTTGCGGAAGACGCGGGCCGTGTGTTGCATGAACCGGCAGAGATCACCCGCCGGTTCATGAACGCCATCGAATGACGGCTCTTGTGAAGCGTCGTTCGTCGGACATGGCATTAGACGGAGCGGAGATGTCGGACGAGATACACTTCACGAACGACGAGGTGCGACGGTGATTTTGCTCAATCCTGGTCCGGTGAACGTTTCCGATCGTGTGCGGCAGGCCCTCCTAAGGCCTGATATCTGCCATCGAGAAGATGAGTTTTCAGATCTGCTGCATCGCATTCAAGCCAAGCTGCTCAGCGCGTTCGTTCCCGGAGTGGAGTCGGAGTACGTCGCTGTTGTCATCACCGGATCAGGGACGGCCGCCGTCGAAGCCGCGCTGATGTCGTCGCTTCCTCACGGTCGTCGAATACTCATCCTCAATAATGGCATCTATGGTGAGCGGATGTCTCAAATCATCGGGCTCCATCGCCTGGGTGTGAGTGAACTGAAATATGAGTGGACGGTCCGGCCGGACCCTGAGAAGTTGCGGCTTGCCTTGCGTCAACACCAAGAAGTCCACGTCGTAGGGATGGTGCATCACGAGACCACAACCGGACTGCTCAACCCGGTTCATGAGATCGCGGAGGTTGTCGATAGCCAGAATCGAGTGTTTGTGCTGGATGCCGTGAGCGCGCTGGCCGGAGAAACGCTCGATATCGCCAGGTCTCATATGTACATGGTGGTGGGAACGGCGGGAAAGTGCATTCAGGGTTTCCCAGGCGTGTCGTTTGTGCTGGTGCGAAAAGGCTTCGTTGAAAGAATGCGCTCGTACCCCAAACGATCATGGTATCTCCACCTCACGCATTACATTGACGACCAAGGGCGAGGCACGATCCCCTTCACGCCGGCCGTCCAGGTTTACTATGCATTCGACGAAGCGCTCAATGAGTTACTCGAAGAGGGTGTGTCCAATCGTGTTCAACGCTACAAAAAGATGGCAACGCTGATCCGAGAGCGGATGGCCGCGATCGGCGTGAAAGCGCTCCTGCCGGCTGATCGGCAATCCAATACCATCACCGCCTATCACCTGCCGGAAGGAGTGGCGTACCAAACGCTTCATGACCGTCTCAAGCAGCAAGGCTATGTGATCTATGCCGGGCAAGGAAACCTCGAAAATAAGATCTTCCGCGTGGCCAATATGGGGGCGTTGAGTGAGACCCAGTTCGGCGGATTTCTCGATGCGTTTGAACAGGCGTGCAAGCCCGTATGAAAGCAATCATTCTGGCGGCCGGAATCGGGAAACGTCTGTGGGAGGTGACGCAACATTGCCCCAAGTGCTTGATTGAGATCGGGGAACGATCGCTGCTGCATCGCTACCTCGAGTCGCTGGTGAGCGTCGGCGTTCGGCGAGCGGACATCGTCGTCGGCTACAAACAGGACATGATTCGTGCGGCGGTCGCCGAGGATTCCTGCGGCGTCGACGTTACGTTCCTGGTCAACGAACAATTCCACCGGGGCAGCATTTCATCCCTGTGGATTGCCCGGGACGCGTTTGACGACGATACCATCGTGATGGATGCGGATGTGCTGTTCCATCGGGAAATTCTCCGGCGACTTGTCTCGTCGCCCAGCGAGAATGCCCTGTTGATGGATGAAACCGTGAAGCAGACCGGTGAAGAATGCATGGTGGTCGTGGCGGGTGGTCGCGTGATTGCCCTGACGAAAAAAGTGCCCGAGCAATACGACTATGCCGGTGAGGGGGTAGGCTTTCTCAGGGTCCGGCATGCCGACACGCCGCGACTCGTCTCCTCGCTTCGATCCTACATCGACAAGGGGTCATGGGACATGGAGTACGAGGACGGACTGCTGGGATATTTTCAGGATGTCACGGTCGGGCACGAAAGAATCGGGGGGCTTCCCTGGACCGAAATTGATTTCATCGACGATGTAAAAAAGGCTGAGTTGGAAGTTTTGCCGAGATTGTGAGAAAGTCTTCCGTATAGGACAATGTCCGATGCCAAGCCTTATGGCGCGACTGCTTGTGACGGTCGGGCAGTGCTGAATGTGCGACTATGAGTAAGAGCATTCTCCAACGGAGAGCAGAGATTCAGGGTTTGGCGACGGGGATTCTTCTGCCTTCCGTCGGCGTGTTCGGTGGGCCGATCGGGCCGGACATCGGCGAACTGGGTCCTCTGGCCAGTCTCGTGGGAATTGGGCTCTTTCAACGTACGGTGCTGACCCTGCAACGGGCGGGGATTCGCCAGTTGATCGTCCTCGCCGGATCGGAAGAAGAACAACTCAAGTTGGCTTTGGGAAAAGGACCGCGGGTCACGATTCCTGTCCGCTGGATGCCGATTCGTGAGTTCCCGCTCGACGATCCAAGGACATGGGAAGCGTTGGCTGCAGAAGTGCACGGATTTGCGCTGGTCGCGAGCATCAATAGCGTGTTTTCCCGTGGATTAATCGAACAACTCCGGCGTGATGTGCGAGACGGCCAAGCGATCGTGGTCGCGCAGTCCCGAAAGGGGCAACTCGAGCCATCGACGAGGCAGGGTGTGCCGTTGAGGCTGCCGGCCGGCCGACAGAAGGCCCTGTCCTCGACTCGTTCGAACGAGTCGACCGTGCATGTTGCGGAGCTCGTGGTTGTTCCCGCGAGTCTCATGAGCGCGGCACATCAAACGGCGAACGAAAAAGGAAGTCCTCCGATCCACCAGTGGATCCAGCGCGCCGCCGCAGACGGACGCGTACGGATCGTCGCGGCTGACGCGAAGCAGGGTACGTGGTATCAAGAGGTTCGCACCTTGTCCGATGTGCGAATAGCGGAAAACAAACTATACAACTCCCTCAAGGGAGAATTTGAAGGGTATGTCGACCGGTACTTCAATCGGAAGTTGTCTCGTTGGTTCACGCGGCTGTTTCTCGCCGTCGGACTGTCGCCTAATTCCATCACGGCTCTGGCGGGATGCATCGGCTTGGTCGCCGCCGCCGGATTCGGACTCGGCACCTACAGCGCCGGTATCGTCGCGGCGGTGTTGTTTCAACTAGCGGCTGTCATCGATTGTTGCGATGGGGAAGTTGCACGATTGACCTTTACGGAATCGCCGCTCGGCGCCTGGCTTGATCTCGTCCTGGACAACATCGTGCACATGGCCATTTTTGGGGGCATTGCCGTGGGACTGTATACGACGAAGGTCGGCCATGCCGATGCGTGGGTTCCCCTCGCGCTTGGAGCCGCTGCGGTCGCGGGGAACGGCATTTGCTTTTTCCTGGTTGAGAAAGTCCAGAAAGTTAAGGCGATGAACGGCTGGAAGGCTCCGACTCATGCAGCCTGGGCCGATGTCATGTTGAAGAATGTCGCCAGCCGAGATTTCTCCGCGGCGCTGCTCGGGTTTGCCTTGTTCGATCAGCTGTATTGGTTTCTGACCTTTGCCGCCGCCGGCTCAGTACTGTTCGCCGGCACCTTGATGTGGGTCATCCGTCCGGCGGCAATCACACTGCCCCGACCATGACTGCGACACACACACCACTGCCCCCGTGTTGAGGTATTTCCTACTCGCTCTCGGTCTGGCCGTCCTCGGTCTTCTCGTGTGGCGTATCGGACTCGGTAACATCTACGATGCGGCTTCGCAGCTGGGTCCGGTTACCTTATTGATCATTCTGATTCCCTCCGTGCTTATGTATGCGATTGAGGCGTATGGCTGGAAGATTGTCTTGGGGCCATCAGGGAAGACGGTGCCATTTTGGCGCCTGCTGACGATCCGGACTGCCGGGGAAGTGGTGAACATGACCACTCCAACGGCCTACTTGGGTGGCGAGCCACTGAAGGCGTACTTGCTCAATAAGTACAATGTTCCAATGACGGAGGGGGCTGCATCCGTGGTGATTGCCAAGACGACGGTGACGATTGCCGAGGTCTGTTTTATCCTCACGGGAATCGCCCTTGGGTTTGTCATTCTTGGGACGGGCAGCTCGGCGACACAGACAATCACGGCTGCCTTGGTCAGCGTGGGGTTGCTCGTGTGTTCCATCGCGGGATTTGTCTTCATCCAGCACCGTGGGCTGTTTGCCTCGATTCTATCGCTCGTGAAGAGACTGGGGATGCGGATCAGGGTGCTGGAGGCGCAGGAAGAACACTTGCACTCAATCGACCGAACGATTCGAAATTTCTACAGTCACCATAAGAGAGCGTTTTTCGCATCGACCGGCGTGTGTTTTTTCGGGTGGCTCGCCGAATCGCTGGAAGTCTTTGCGATCATCTACTTTCTCGGCGGATCGGTGGGTGTCTTGTCCGCCGTTTCCATCGGCGCACTGGCCGCTTTTATTAAAGGCGGGTCGTTTTTTATTCCCGGCAGTTTAGGGGCCCAAGACGCTGGGTACATGCTGCTGTTGCAAGCCTTCGGCTACAGCGACGTGACGGGCATCACATTCGCGCTGCTGCGCCGCTTCCGTGAGCTAGTGTGGATTGCCATCGGGTTACTGTGCCTTGCCATGGTGGGAAAGCGAGGCATGGGGCAGGATCAGCGAGTCGAGAGTCCCTCCTGAACGATCGTCCGAAACCGTTCCACCATCCGATCCCAGACGAATCCGTGGAGCCGAAAGTCCGCTGCCCGCTCAACCTTGTGGAATTGCAGACCCATGCGGTTGCCCTGAACCCACCGAACCTCCGCTTCTTCAACCGGCAATGAGTAGGCCTGGTCCGGGAGGATCAGCCGAACGCGCAGCTCCGTTCCTGCGGGCAGATTCTCGGCACATGCGATCGCGCAGCCGAACACCGTGAGGTTCAGCACCGTTCCCTCGGCGATCATGTGCGTACCGGAGAACATCACGGGGTAGGGGGCGGGAAGGAGGACGCGATAGTGATGGCGTAGATAGGGGCGTACGGTTTCCACAGTGGCCCAGTGTAGATGGCCGTTACGATGAGAATGAATCCCCCTTTGGTGGGGCTAAAGACCCGTCTCGCGCATGGGTCTCGGTTCGGTCACAAGGGCACCGTGGCCTCGCTCAGTCTCAAACAGAATAGTGCTTGGAGAGGTGTTCGCGCTGAAACTGGAGGATGTGGCGGACCAGCAGTTCTCGGTTCTCCCTGGTCATCTCGATAAAACGGGCGTGAAGTCGGTAAGTGTCGGGTGGATAGGGGAGGGCGTCGACCCGCAGCACTTCGATCGGGGAGGTGAAACGTGCCTGTTCGGCCAGCAGCAAGGTACAGGAGAGGATAGTGTTCGGCTGGAAAGGCTTGTTGACGACTAGGCCGATGCCGCCGGCACTCAAGTTGACCGATTTCTCGACGGGCGTCTCTTCTGTCGCATCCGTCTCAGCTTGAAGACAGATAGGGAGAGTAATGGTGATGCGATAGTATTCCCGGCGATCAGACTCTAATGACCGTCGGGTGGGCTCATCTGATGACATGATGAAACAAAGTATATCAAATTGCGCGCACCGATCCATTGATCAGCCCTCATTGAACGCGTAGCATTTGTTGTGCTCCATGCTCAACGGTCAGATGTGCTGTGGAATCGAGAAGGACCGTCTCACGGTGCGCGTCCTGCCCGATTGTTACGACACGCTTCTCAAGAAACCCCATGCTCGCAAGATGGATTTCACCGGCAAGCCGCTTAACGGCCATCTGTTCATTAGCGAAGCTGGTTCTCGCACGGCGTCGGGTTTGGCCGCATGGCTCGACGAGGCGGTCGAGTGTGCGAAGTCGAAACCGGCAAAGAAAAAGAGGGTATACAGATCAACCAAAGGTCGGAAGTAAGATTGTTAGCCCTTGAACCTTCTTCTGTCGTTCAGATCGTTGCTGGAACGCAGGAGATCAAAACTTTCGGATTCGCTAGACAGAAACCAGAGACTGCCCACAATCAAATGAGATGATGTTTTTCCGCTTTCATCCAAGAAAACTGCGTACACAGGATGGTCTGGTGTGGTACGAGCAGTCTCTCTTTCGTCTTCCGAGAGCGTTCCACGATGCTCTCGAACTTCCGGATCTGCAAGAAACAGCTTGTATTGATTCTGAATTCTCGCGAGTTCCCTTGCAATGGATGTAAGTCGAGTGAGATGGGGGTAATCTTCTGCAGCAATATATGAGCCATGAAAAGTTTCCCCTTCAAAGGTTTCCCAATACCTCAACTGAAGCACAATATCGGAATTCCGTGTGCTGGGGTAACGGTTTAAGAGCCAAACAACACGTTGGCGTAACGTAGAAACATTCGATGACCCAACCTGAGTGAGCAAAACTTGCCGTTCTTCTTCTATCTTCTTTTCACGGGCCGCTCTCGCTTGTTCCGGTGCGATTGGTTGTTCTTGATCCTCAGGCATCCCGCTAGCTCATGGATTATGACTTGGTCAGTTTGAGGTTGGGCAACTTAAGCAATCTTATATTCAACACCTGTCTCATATCCACAGGCCGATTCCTCACCGTTCGTTTCTAGTGCGCCAAGGCTACTTGCTTACTTTTATGTTAGGATGCCGCACATGAAGGCGGCGGTGAATCTGCTCTGGCTGGTGCTTTCCCTCCTTGGGGCGCTGGCGCTGGCCCATGTGGTCGGTGTCGTTAATCCAGACGAAAAGGTGAATGGCCTCTGGCTCGTCGTCGCGGCGGCCTGCATCTATGTGCTGGCCTATCGGTTCTATGGAAGATGGTTGGCCAGGCAGGTCGTCGGACTGAATAATCAACACGTGACGCCGGCGGTGCGGTTGAACGACGGTGTCAATTTTCACCCAACCAACAAAGTGGTGCTCTTCGGTCACCACTTTGCCGCGATTGCAGGGGCAGGACCACTGCTTGGTCCGGTCTTGGCGGCACAGTTCGGATTCGTGCCAGGATTTCTCTGGTTGGTGATCGGGGCCGTGCTGGCCGGGGCGGTGCAGGACTTCATCATTCTGGTGGCTTCGATGCGGCGCAATGGGCGCTCGCTCCCTGAGATCGCCCACGATGAACTTGGCTCGGTCACTGGGACAGCGACAGCGGTGGCGGTGCTCTTTATCGTGGTGGTGGCGCTGGCAGGATTAGGATTCGCGGTGGTGAATGCGCTCTACCACAATGCCTGGGGCACCTTCACGATCGCCATGACGATCCCCATCGGATTGATCATGGGGTTCTATCTTCAGAAGTTTCGTCCAGGCGCGGTGGCTGAAGTCTCAATCCTCGGCGTCGTTCTCCTGATCGCCGCGGTCTTGTTCGGACGTGTCGTGGCGCAATCGCCGTACGCATCGATATTCGAATTCGACAAACCGACGCTCGTCTGGCTCCTGGCGGGCTATGGGTTTCTTGCGTCGGTGTTGCCGGGCTGGATGTTGTTGGTGCCGCGCGGCTATCTTTCGACCTTTATGAAGCTTGGAGTGGTCTTTCTGCTCGGGCTTGGCGTCATCCTCATGGCGCCGACGATTGAAATGCCGCGTATCACGCACTTCGCGAGCGGCGGCGGACCGATTATTCCCGGTACGCTCTTCCCGTTTCTCTTCATTACGATTGCTTGTGGGGCGATCTCGGGCTTTCATTCGCTGGTCTCATCCGGAACCACGCCGAAGATGATCGAGCAGGAGTCTCAGGCGGTGGTAGGCTATGCGGCGATGTTGCTAGAAAGCTTTGTCGGCGTGATGGCGTTGATTGCAGCGTCGGTCCTGATTCCCGGCGATTATCTGGCGATCAATACGACATTGGGCGCGGAGACCTTGTCGGCCATGGGCTTTGTGCCTGCGAGAATCGCTGAATTGTCGCAGATGGTGGAAGTGGATGTGGCTGGGCGTCCAGGCGGCGCGGTCTCCCTGGCTGTCGGCATGGCGTCCATCTTCTCCGCCTTGCCGGGGATGTCCGGTCTCATGGCCTATTGGTATCAGTTTGCCCTCGTATTTGAGGCGCTCTTCATCCTGACTACGATCGATACGGGGACGCGCGTGGCCCGGTATCTCATTCAGGAAATGGCGGGGCGGGTCTATGCGCCGTTTCAACAAATCAATTGGCTTCCAGGGGTGTTCTTGAGTAGCGGCTTGGTCGTCGGAGGATGGGCCTATTTAATCGGGACCGGGAGCATTTCGACGATTTGGCCGATGTTCGGTGCGGCGAATCAGCTGCTGGGAACACTCGCGCTGTGCATCGGGACGACGGTTTTGATCAAGATGTGGAAGTCTCCCTATCTCTGGGTGACGGCCTTGCCGATGCTGTTCGTCGGGGTGATCACCCTGACGGGCTGTTATGAAATGTTTTGGATGTTCTTGAAGAAGGCTTCGACCTTGGCGGCGGGCCAAGCCTTCGCACTCTATTTGGATGCGATCCTCGTGTCGGTGGTCGCCGTACTAGGCGTTATCGTGTTAAGCGACAGCGTGCGGCAGTGGTATGGCTACGTGGTGTTGAAAAAGCCGTTTCGGTCGAGTGAAGTGGTCGTGATGGCGGGTGGCGGGACCGCAGGGCGGATGCAGACGACGATGGGTTGCGATGAAGAGAAGGGGTTTAAATTACCGCATGGGACGGGGTGTTGTTGATGGCGGCATGGGTAATCTTTCTTGCATGCGCCCCGCGCACACTCGATCCATCGAAGGAGAAAATTATGGGCGGTGCTCGGGGCATGCGCGCAGTGAAAGATTGACCATGCCGCCCTTCCTAGCTTAAGGAAAAGAAGGAGGAGACTGTGGCTGATCAGTTTTCATTCGATGTGGTGTCGGAAGTGAATATGCAGGAGCTGAAGAATGCGCTGGATCAGGCGACGAAGGAAATCAAGCAGCGGTTCGACTTCAAGGACACGAAGACAGAGATCGTGCTGAAGGAGAAAGAGAAGGAGTTGGTCGTCGTGTCGGACGACGATTATAAGCTCAAGGCGGTGCAGGAGATCATTAAGGCGAAGTGCGTGAAGCGCGGCGTGTCGTTGAAGGCCTTCGATTACGGCAACGTTGAGCCGGCATTGAGCGGGACCGTGCGGCAAGTGGCAAAGATACAGAGTGGGCTCACGTCGGACAAGGCGAAGGAGATCACCAAGGCGGTGAAGGATTCAAAATTGAAAGTCCAAGCGCAGATTCAGGGAGAGCAGGTACGGGTACTGAGCAAGAGCAAGGACGAATTACAGTCGGCGATCGCGTTCTTGAAGGGCAAGGATTTCGGCATTGACGTGCAGTTCACGAACTATCGGTAACGCGCGCGGTGCGTGCGTCGACCTCATGAAGATTCTGCTCCCTCTGCTCTTCCTCGCCGTCTCTCTTGTCGGCTGCAATCGGAGGGATCCGATCGTCCTCATCCAGCTCCATCCGACGAATCCTGATATCATCTATGTCGCGACCAACGACTACATCTATAAGACTCGTGATGGAGGACAGACCTGGGCCAACCTTTCTCAGGGGATGAGTCATTCCAGGGTCATTGCCATGGCCATTGATCCGGTGTACCCAGCGACCGTCTATGCGGGAACGAAAGGGGACGCTGTCTATAAGAGCCATGATGGGGGACAACGGTGGGCATCGATGCGGTCCGGGCTCGATGACGCGACGATTACCTCAGTGGTGAATCAGTTCCTCTTCGACCCTTCCGATGCACAGCATATTTTTCTTGCGACGACCATGGGTGTGTTCGAAACGAAAAATAGCGGTGGGCAATGGACGAAGAGGATGGAGGGCATGAGGGAAGTGTTGATGGTCGTGACGCTTGGTATGGACCCGACACGCCCTTCTATTCTCTACGCGGGAACCAGCGGCGGCGTCTACAAGTCGATTGATCAGGCTGCGCGTTGGGAGAAGGTGAACAATGGGTTGGTTCCGCCGGAGATGGTGAAAACATCGCGGGCGTTGAATGTGACATCGATTGTCGTGGATCCGTACGAGCCGGATATTGTGTATGCTGCGACGCTGAGCGGATTGTACAAGACCACCAATGGGGCCCAGGCGTGGCTTCGAATCGGCGCATCGCTTGCCGATCAGATGATTGTCGCCATGATGCTCGATCGATCACGTCGAGGGGTGATCTACATCGCAGGACGGGATGGAGTGCATCGGAGCGAAGACGGTGGAGAGACCTGGAAGCTGATCAATAGTGGGTTAGCGACGACCAATGTCAGGGCTATCGCACAGAGCCCGACAGATCCGAGGATCTTCTATACAGGCACGAACGGGAGCGGTCTCTATCGCAGTCATGATTTCGGAGAAACCTGGGAGTCGATGCCTTCGGTAGGGGGAAAGAAGTGAAAATTGGGGTCAGCGTCGCTGGGTGTTCAAGTCGGAATCGCCGATGGCGGCCCCGACTCCACGGTGTTGAAGCGTCGAGGCTCCTTCACGATTTTGCGCATTGTCGATTTCAAAGCCGGGGCTACTGGGCATGGAGGTATCTTGGATGTCCATTCCCGGCCGATACGGGATCTGGCTGTCGTGCGCATCTTCTCCTCTGCGCGGGCGAAGCGATTCATTGACATTGCTGTAGGGGGAAACTGAAACGCCGATGTCCGCGCCGAAGTTGGCATTGAGCCTGGTGTTTTCGATGTCTCCTCCGATTCGTGTGCGCAAGGTTGTGTCCTGAATTTCCATTCCCGTCGGGGCTGATGACGGCGGCTTCTTGGCCTTGAACTCATTCTTAATCGCTTCTTCTTTCTCTTGAATTTGCGTCCTCACCAGGCCGCTGCGTTCGTAATCTACTTCACCGAGACTGTTCTGAGTCTCAGTGAGCTTGTCTAGCCGTTGCTGCAACCGAAAGAGCTCTTCACGTGCACGTACGACCGTTCCGATGATTTCGCTGAGGGTATATTGGCGGGCAAACGTACCGACATTATAGATGCCCTTTTGTTGCACGGCTTTGAGCACATGGTTTGCCTCATCGATCAAATCGACGATGTGCTCCGGGGCATCGGCATCAGTTAAACAGCACGTGACGAACGTGCGGTAACGGTTTGAGAATTTCGAGGCCGCATTTTGCAATTCCACGATTTTGATCGGGTCACGGTCTGGAAGATCGAAACCCTTCCGCAGAGCGTTTTCCTTGAACCGGTCCGCGGTCTTTTGGTCGTAGAGCGGTTCACAGCCAGCGGTTTTCTTCGTTGAAATCTGTTGGTCAGGGGTTTTGTTCGAGCACCAATAGATTGGCGCCGGCTGGTTAAGCGGGTTATCGGGGTTGAAGTCCTTTGCATAGGCTTGTTCCAGCAGGAAGAAGGTGCTCAGGCATAGACAGTACCCTGCGCACGCCACGATTCTAAGAGCCTTCCACATAAAGCCATTCTCCAATTGAATGCTCTGTTAGTCAATCAAACACAAAGAGTTGGATAAAGAGCCTAGGTAGCCTCTATTGATGGGGAAGTGCTCTAACGCGTGGACCGTGAAACAGCCTAAAGATTGCTGATGGTTAGCCTATAGAGCCCTACCACCAGATGACCAAAGGCCCCTCCCTTAAGTTACTGAAAATGCGGTTGACAACCCAGAATGCGAGAGTATACTTCGTTTGGTGTGGGGAAAAGTGGAAATTAGTGGGTGAGTAGTATTGGTAATGAATTTAGACATATTCCAGTCCTTGGCACAGAAGTCTGTGATTGGCTTGCTTCTGAACAGCCAATCACCATTTTGGATTGTACGGTGGGATATGGTGGGCACGCAGAATTTCTCCTCGAATCCAGCCCTGCCGGTGCGACGCTTATAGGGTTGGATCGAGATCACAAGGCAGTTGAGTTCAGTCGACAACGATTGGTTCGATTCGGAGGCCGCGTGGTGTTGTGCCAAGGAAACCATCGAGACCTAAAGCGGCACCTTGCTGAAATGGGCGTCTCAACAGTCGGAGCCGTGCTCTTTGATTTTGGGGTCTCCTCTCCGCAGCTTGATGACGCAACTCGAGGGTTCAGTTTTCAACTTGATGGGCCACTCGATATGCGCATGGATCAATCGACCGAGAGGACTGCCGCAGATTTGGTGAACAGCCTCGACGAGCATGACCTCGCGGATACTATTTTCCAGTATGGTGAAGAACGATATGCGCGCCGTATCGCCCGAGCGATTGTGTGCGAAAGACAGCACCATCGACTCGAGACGACTGGGCAACTGGTTTCGGTGGTCGTTCGGTCGGTGCCGGCTTTTTACCGCCATGGACGGATTCATTGTGCGACGCGGACCTTCCAAGCGCTTCGCATCGCGGTCAATCAGGAGCTGGAGAGTCTGGAGCCTTCACTGCGAGATGCCGTCGAAGTGTTGTCGGAAGGTGGGAGGATCTGCGCGATCTCGTTTCATAGCCTTGAAGATCGTATCGTCAAGCATACGTTCAAGTCTCTCGCCCAAAAGCCCGCCCCCTTACTGACGTTGCTCACCAAGAAGCCTATTCTCCCCTCCAGGGAAGAATGTGAATCGAATCCAAGATCGCGAAGTGCCAAATTGCGGGTCGCCGAACGTCAACCACGATCGGAGCGCTCATGAAGATCTTTACGGTTCTCCTTGGATTGGGTCTCGTATTTGTGTTCGTGTGGGAGCGAGTGGATATGGTGAGAGTCGGCTATCAGATCGAACGATTGAAGCGCGACAAGACGGTGTTGGAGCGTCAGCGTGACGAGTTGCGGGTTCAGTTCTCCTCGCTGAGTGCTTCGAATCGAATCGCAAAATTGGCCACTGAAAAACTCGGGATGGGTCTGCCTCAGCAAGGCCAAGTGATCTTGGTTCAGTCCAGACCGAGTGTGACGCCGCCCAGGGACCTTGCATCGACTCCCGTGCGAGTGGCCAGGAACTATCTTCCCAGTAGGAGGGACTAGTGGCGGGTTCTGGGTCTCGAGTTCGTCGCTACGTGTTGTTGCTGGTCTTGCTGGGCGGATTCGGTCTCGTGCTGTTCCGGCTGTCGACCTTGCAAGTTTTGCGGGCGGAAGAGCTTTCCGTCAGAGCTGATCGACAGCATCAGAAGACCGTTTCCCTGGAAGGGCCGCGCGGCACGATCGTCGACCGACATGGCAAGGTGTTGGCGATGAACATGGAGGTCCCTTCGGTATTCGGAGTCCCCGCGACGTTGGAAAACCCGTCGAAGACGGCTCGCCAACTGTCGTCCGTACTACCCGTGAAGCTTGCCGAGGTCGAAAAAAAACTTCGGCAAGATCGGAGCTTCGTGTGGCTGGCCCGCAAGTTGGACCCCGAGCAGGGGCGCCGGTTGGATCGTTTGTCGCTGGACGGGATTGGTGTCGTCATGGAAGGTCGGCGGTTCTACCCCAAAGGGCCGCTTCTCTCACATGTCTTGGGGTTTGCGGGCATGGATGGAGATGGGCTGGAGGGAGTCGAGCACCGGTACGAAACGTACTTGCGCGGAGAAAAGCGGATGATGGTGCTGCAGCGGGATGCGCTGGGGCGCACAGTCTTTCCGAAGAGCTTGACGGAAAGGGGGCCGGTGCCAGGCCATCAACTCATGCTCACGATTGATGAAGTTGTTCAATATATAGCTGAAAGAGAGCTGGAAGACGCCGTTGCTCGTTCACGAGCAAAGTCAGGAACCATCATCGTTCTTGATCCGGAGACGGGAGCGGTGTTAGCCATGGCGGTGAGTCCCCGATTCGATCCTAATGCCCTGTCGGCGCTGAGTAAGCAGGTTCGTCTGCAAAACACGGCGATCACGGATGCCTACGAACCAGGATCGACCATGAAGGTCATGATCGCGGCGGCCGCCATCGAGGAGGGTGCGATGAAGCCGACGACGATGGTGTTTGGAGAGCATGGTCGCATGTCGATTGCGAGCACCGTGATTCACGACCATGAAAAGCTGGGATGGGTTTCCTTTGCGCAAGTCATTCAGAAGTCAAGCAACATTGGTGCGGCCAAGACGGGAATGGTGTTGGGTGAGCAGCGACTCCATCGGTATCTCCACGCATTCGGCTTTGGGCAGCGAACCGAAATCGATCTTCCCGGCGAAGGGGTGGGGCTGGTCAAGAATCCGAAAGCCTGGAGTCGTCGTTCCGTTGCGTCGATTTCAATGGGGCAGGAAATAGGGGTCACGCCGATCCAGATGGTATCCGCAGTTGCGGCCTTGGCAAACGGGGGCGTGCTCATGAAGCCGTACGTGGTCTCTGAAATCCGAGACGCCGAGGGCCATCTGCTGAAACGAGTGCCTCCCCAGGTGAGGCGGCGTGTCGTGTCGCCGGAGACTGCGCGTAGCGTGACAACGATCCTCGAGGGCGTTGTCATGCATGGCACTGGAGCAAAAGCGGCCATCCCGGGATTTCGGGTCGCCGGCAAGACTGGTACGGCTCAACAGATCGATCCCAAGACTCACCGCTATTCGAACTCGCGGTTCGTGACGTCCTTTGTCGGGTATGTTCCGGCGGATCGCCCGCGTCTCGCTATGATCGTGATCATCGATGCGCCCCAAGATAAGACCGCCTCGGGCGGAAGCGTGGCGGCTCCGGTATTCAGCAGTGTCGGCGAGCAAGTGTTGAGTTACTTAGGCGTATCCTCGGACGAACCGGTTACACTGGCGATGGCGTTGCCGAATTCGTGAACACGCATGGAGTCTACCGATGACCTTGGCCGCCATGCTTCAAGCGCTCGACGGACGCGTGAAGATTCTGGAACGACAGGGAGATCTCGGTGTGTCCGTGAAGGGCATCACCGATGATTCTCGGACGGCTTCATCCCAGAGTCTCTTCGTGGCCGTAAAAGGTGAACGTGTCGACGGGCATCGTTTCGTTTCGGCGGCACTGAAAGGAGGGGCGAGCGCCTTGGTTGCGCAAGAAGCGGTGAGCGGCATCTCTCTTCCGTTCGTACGGGTCGAGGATTCCAGGAGAGCGCTCGGACTTCTAGGCAGTCGGTTTTATGGCGACCCGTCGAGCCGGATTCGGATGATCGGGATCACCGGAACAAACGGAAAGACGACCACGACCTATGTGTGCAAAGCCCTGTTGGAAGGGCTGGGCCGCCAAGTAGGGTTGATTGGAACCGTGGCCTATCAAATAGGCACCAGCGCCATGCCGGCGGCGCACACCACTCCAGGCGCGCTCGAATTGCAGCGGTTACTCGCGGAAATGGTCACGCGCGAATGTACGACGGCAGTCATGGAAGTGTCGTCTCATGCCTTGGCGCAAGATCGCACAAGTGGGTGTGAGTACGATGTGGCTGTGTTTTCAAACCTCACGCAAGACCACCTCGACTTCCACAAGACGATGGAGGACTACTTTCAGGCCAAATTGCGACTGTTTACAGGACTGGCGGAAGGACACAAGAAGAATAAACGGGCGATCATCAATGTCGATGACTCATATGGAGGCCGCATCGTGGGGCACAGTCCTGTCCCGGTTTGGACCTACGGGCTGAAGAGCAAGGCGGATCTTCGTGCCGAAGCGGTGCGGTTGTCGATTCGGGGGACGACGTTTACGGCGGCTACTCCCGTCGGAAACTTTCCCATCGAAAGCCATCTTGTGGGTGAGCACAATGTCTACAATGTGCTTGCCGCCATCGGAGTTGCACTTCACGAGGGGGCCACTGCAGACCAGATTCGCCTGGCCGTGGGCCATGTGCTCAATGTGCCGGGTCGATTCGAACGCATCATGGCGGGGCAGCCGTTTACGGTGGTCGTAGACTATGCTCACACGGAAGATGCATTAGTTCGACTACTGACCACCGCAGAAGCTCTGAAGACGGGGCGTATTATCACGGTGTTCGGGTGTGGCGGGGATCGCGATCGAGGAAAGCGGCCGAAGATGGGCGCCGCAGCGGTCCGTTACAGCGACGTCGTCATCTTGACGTCCGACAATCCCAGGACCGAGGACCCTCACGCCATTCTCGAACAGGTGGAGGTTGGGGTGGTTGAGGGACTGCAACAACGACCACATGTTGAATACCGGAAGATTGTCGATCGGCGGCAAGCGATCGAGGAGGCGGTAAGAGCGGCGCATAGTGCGGATACGGTGTTGATTGCCGGCAAAGGGCACGAAGACTACCAGATCGTCGGCACGGAGAAACTTCACTTCGACGATCGTGAAGTGGCCCGCGATGTGATTCAGCGACTCGGCCTCCGTGTATAACGTAGGGATGAAAGCATTAGGGTGTTGTAGGTACGTACGCAGATGACGCTATTGACCGTCACGGAATTGCAGAAAGTCATCGACGCACGCCTGTTGTCCGGTGAGGTGAGCGATCGGGCGGAACGGCGGATCAAGCACATCAGCCTGGATACCCGGTCGCTTCGACCTGGTGATCTCTTTCTGGCCATACGTGGAGATCGGTTTGATGGGCATGAATTCGTCGGGGCGGCCCTCTCGAAGGGAGCCGTAGGGGCCATCGTCCATGATTCCTATGATGTGTCGACGCTCTCTCGAAAGCGAGGTTCGCATCGGCGGATACCGTTTATTCTCGGCGTTCGCGATCCCCTTTCTGCCTACCAACGACTGGCTGCGTACCATCGAAGCAAGTTCGCAATCCCTGTGGTGGCCGTCACGGGAAGCAACGGGAAGACCACGACGAAGGACATGGTGGCAAGCGTGATGGGGCATCGGTGGAACATTCTCAAGACCGAAGGCAATCTGAATAACCGCCTGGGAGTTCCGCAAACACTCTTCCGCCTTAATGGTCGGCATCAGGGCGCCGTCATTGAGATGGGAGTCGACAATGTCGGTCAAACCACCAGTCTCTGTGAAATAGCTCGACCGACGATCGGGATCATTACGAACATCGGACCGGATCATCTGGAGTTTTTTGGGAGCCTGGATGTGTCGGCTCAGGCCAAGGGCGAGTTGCTTGCCGTGCTTCCGGCAGACGGAACGGCTATTTTAAACGCCGATGATTCGTACTACGACTATCTTTCAGCCAGGGCTCGATGCCGAGTGGTGTCGTTTGGCTTTTCAGCGACGGCCGATGTCCGTGCGACACACGTCAAGTCTGATGGACGAAATGGGACGATCTTTCACCTCCAACTTCCAGGAAAGACTCGCCGCACGGCCGTTCACATTCGCGTTCAAGGAGCACACAACATCACGAACGCGCTTGCAGCGGGTGCGGTCGGCGCGGTGCTGAGCTTCCCGGGGACCGCGATCGCACAAGGGCTGTCACATTTCCGGCCTGCGGCGATGCGGTCTCAGGTTCTGGTCAGTCGCGGCGTCAAGCTCATCATCGATTGCTACAACGCGAATCCGGCCTCAATGAAAGCGGCCGTGGAGCTATTGGCGCAAGCGGGTGAGAATCGAAGAACCATCGCGGTCCTAGGGGATATGTTGGAGCTTGGACCGAACGCCGCGGACATGCATGAGGAAGTCGGGGGATTTGTAGCGCGTCACGGTATCGATTATGTGGTGACGTGCGGTGCCCTGGGGCGTAGTCTGGCTCGAGGCGCCAAGCAGGAAGGATTGGATCCCGCGCGCATTGTCCAGGTATCGGACGCGCACGCCGCCGCCGCCGCGGTGAAGGCCATCGTCAAACCCGGCGATGTCGTTCTCATCAAAGCGTCGCGCGGGATGCACTTAGAACTTGTGGCGGACGCGCTCCGGGGAATCAAGCGCTTGGCGAAGAAGGCCTCATAGGAACGCCCACACTATGCTGTATGTTTGGCTATATCCGTTCCACACGGAGTTTTCCTTCCTCAATGTCTTTCGATACCAGAGCTTTCGCATCATTTACGCCGCTGTGACCGCATTCCTGATCGCATTCGTGCTTGCGCCGTGGGTGATCCGAAAGCTCCAAGAAATTAAGCTGGGTCAACAGGTGCGCGATGATGGCCCGAAACGGCATTTGGCGAAGAGTGGGACGCCCACCATGGGCGGAGTCCTCATCATTTTTTCCGTCACGCTCTCGACGCTGCTGTGGGCCGACATCTCGCGGCCGCATGTCTGGCTGGTGCTTGCGGCGACGCTGGGGTTTTGTGCCATCGGCTTTGCGGATGACTATCTGAAATTCATTAAAGCTCGATCAAAAGGGTTGTCGGCGTCACAAAAATTCACCGCGCAAATAGCAGTCGCTCTTGTGATCGCCCTCATCTTGTATGCATTGCCCGGATACGACACCAAACTCAGTGTCCCATTTTTCAAAACGTTCATGCCGGACCTCGGATGGTTTTACATCATCTTTGCCATCCTGGTCATTGTCGGGAGCTCAAATGCCGTCAACCTGACGGATGGCCTGGACGGACTCGCCATTGGGCCGGTGATGGTCGCGGCAATGGCATATACCGTCGTCGCCTATGTCACGGGGCATCGGCTGATGTCGGAATATCTGATTATCCCTCACATCGATGGCGCTGGAGAATTGGCCGTGTTCACGGCGGCGATTCTCGGGTCGAGCCTGGGTTTTCTCTGGTTCAACACCTATCCGGCCTCGGTGTTTATGGGTGACGTCGGTTCGCTCCCGCTTGGAGCGGCCCTGGGGACCGTCGCGGTGATCAGCAAACATGAGTTGCTCTTATTGTTGGTCGGTGGCGTATTCGTCATCGAGGCCGTGTCGGTCATTTTTCAGGTCGTGTCATTCAAATCACGGGGCAAGCGGATCTTCCTCATGGCTCCCATCCATCATCATTTCGAAATGAAGGGGTGGGAAGAGCCGAAGGTCGTGGTGCGTTTATGGATCATCGCCATTCTGCTGGCGTTATTGAGCCTGAGCACGCTCAAGCTGAGGTGACGGCGATGGTCACGACCGACGCCATGCGGTTGGCAGGAACGCGAGTGACGGTGATCGGACTTGCGCGGAGCGGCCTTGCCGCTGCGCGCTTGCTCCAAGAGTGTGGAGCGCATGTGACGGTGGCTGATAGGAAAGAGCGAGCGGAAGTACCTCGCCAGCTTGAATCTCTAGACCAATCAACGGTCCGGTGTATGTTGGGAAGCGGATACGAATCAGCGTTGGACGGAGCCGACCTGGTCGTCATCAGTCCGGGCGTCCCCTATCGAATGGAAGCCTTGGAGCGTGTCCGTCGTCGAGGCGTGAAAGTCATCAGCGAACTCGATCTTGCGTCGCGATTTCTTACCGTTCCGATCCTGGCTGTGACGGGAACGAACGGAAAGAGTACGACGGTCACCCTCATCGGCAAAATGCTGGAGCACAGTGGAAAACGGGTCTTCGTCGGAGGAAATCTTGGAAACGCGCTCAGTGAAGCCGCTCTACGCACGTTGCAAGCGGGAAAAAACGGACATCCTGACCCCTACGACTTCTTGGTCGTCGAGGTGTCGAGTTTTCAGCTGGAAACGGTGGAGCGCTTTCATCCGTGGATTGCCGGAATTCTCAATGTGACGATGGACCATCAGGACCGCTACGCGTCGATCGAGGAATACCTCGCCGCCAAGAATCGGATTTTCGAACAGATCAATCCATCCGACTACGCGCTTTTCAACCTGGACGATCACAGAGTGGCCTCTCTCCGGAAAACCGTGAAAGGCCGGGTGCTGGGCTTCACGAGGACGCGCGCATTGCCGCAGGATGTCGCCGGCGGAGCGTACCTCGATCAGGACCGTATCATGGTCGACATCGAGGGGAAGACTCACGAGATATGCCGGAGGAATGAGATCACAATCGTCGGTGATCACAATATCGACAACGCCATGGCCGCGACGGTCTATGCGTTGCTCAGCGGGTGCCCGCTTCCCGCCATTCGCCACGTGCTCAGAGACTTCCCTGGGCTGGAGCATGCATGTGAGGTTGTTCGAGAGCGGCGCGGCGTCCGTTTTATCAACGATTCAAAAGGAACGAACGTCGACGCGACGCTGAAAGCATTGAACAGTATCGATCAACCGATATGGCTCATTGCCGGTGGGCGCGACAAGGGGGGAGATTTCTCCCGATTGGCACCCTCGATCCGTCGGCGGGTGAAGCGGCTCTTGCTGATCGGCGAGGCCGCTGCGTTGATCGCCGACGCGATGGGAGGCTATCAGGCTATCGAACGAGTCGGAACCTTGAAGGAAGCCGTCGAGCTGGCGGCAACCGGAGCAGCGAGAGGGGATGTGGTGCTTCTCTCACCGGCCTGTGCGAGTTTCGACATGTTTGTTGATTATCAAGATCGGGGGCGTCAGTTTAAAGCCCTGGTGCAATCGTTGCCGTCATGAGGGGCGCGGCGAAAGAGGAGCATTGAAACCGTACGATGTCACGACGATCTGCAGGCACGCTGGCCTTGCCGTGGTCTACAGAGAGACCGCGAATTCCAAAGCAAGTGGGGATGGACCAGATTCTCTTGTTTGTCACCATCACCTTGGCGCTGGTCGGACTGGTGATGATGTTCAGCGCGAGCGCCGTGATGGCAGGCAAGAAATTCGACGATTCTTGGTACTACCTCAAACGCCAGCTGGTCTGGCTGACGGTTGGGTTGGTCCTCCTACACGTGGCATCCCGCATCGACTATATCTGGTGGAAACGTTTGTCTCTCCCGCTTCTTGGACTTATCGGCTTCTTGCTGGTGATGGTGCTGATTCCATCTATCGGCGGAGAGAAACATGGCGCCCGGCGTTGGCTGCTACTTGGGCCCATTTCTTTTCAGCCGGCCGAAATGGCAAAGCTCATCGTGGTGATCTATCTCGCTGCGTACCTCGCCCGAAAGGAGGACCGGCTCCAGCACTTTTCCACGGGCCTGCTTCCGCCGCTGCTGGTCGTCGGGGTCATCAGCGGCTTGATATTGCAGGAGCCAGATTTGGGCACCGTGGTCGTTTTGGGACTGGTCGCCGGTGGCCTCCTGTTCGTCGGAGGTGCGCGGCTGGCCCATCTTTCGGCCATGGCTCTCTGCGCGATCCCGATCGTCTTCGTACTTGTGTGGACGTCCGATTATCGGCGTCCGCGTCTCATGGCATTCTTGAATCCTGGGAGCGACCCATCGAACGCAGGGCATCAAATTACACAATCGTTCCTGGCTTTCGGCAGTGGAGGTTTGTTCGGGGTCGGGCTGGGAGAAGGGAAGCAAAAGCTGCTGTTCCTCCCCGAGCCTCACACCGACTTTGTGTTGGCGTTGGTCGGCGAAGAACTGGGGTTTGTGGGGACCTGCGTCATCATTCTTCTCTTTGCGGTATTCGTGATTCGCGGATTTCAGATTGCCGCTCGAGCGCGAACCCCGTTTGGGCGTTCCCTTGGAGTCGGCATCACGACGCTCATCGGTATCCAGGCCCTGTTCAATGCCTGTGTGGCGACCGGGCTGTTGCCTACGAAAGGGCTCACCTTGCCGTTTGTCAGTTATGGCGGTTCCTCCTTGGTGGTCAGCCTGACCGGCGTAGGGATCTTGCTCAGCATTTCAAGAGATCGGCAGGCAGGACGGGAAGAGCCGCGATATCGAAATGGGCGTGGTTGGCCGAGTCGACGATGACGATTGTAATCGCTGCGGGAGGTACCGGCGGCCATCTCTATCCGGCGATTGCGCTGGCTCGGGAGTTTATGCGGCGTGATGCTTCCGCCCAGATTCTTTTTGTGGGGACGGCTCGTGGTATTGAGTCGCGGGTTCTGGCTCATGAAGGATTCGAGTTGGTGCTGATTACAGCCAAACCGGTCATGGGAAAGGGAGTGTTGGACGTGCTGCAGGGCCTTCTGGCCGTGCCCATTGGAATCCGGCAGTCGTTACGAATTCTCAAACAGCGCCGGGCGAATCTCGTGATCGGTGTCGGAGGATATACGAGTCCGACGATGCTGACGGCAGCTGCGTTGAAAGGTATTGCTCGGGTGATTCTTGAGCCGAATGCCTACCCCGGCCTGGCCAATAAGGCTGTTGCGCCGTTCGCACAACGAGTGTTTTTGGCGTTTGAATCAGCGGGAGCCTCATTCGATCGACGAAAGGTGCGTGTGGTCGGAACGCCGGTTCGACAAGAGTTCTTCGTTCCATCAAGCAAGAGTGGTGAATTATCCGAACACAGAGGCCGACATCTTCTGATCTTCGGCGGAAGTCAGGGCGCCAAGGCCGTCAATAGTGCGGTGTTGGAGGGCCTCGCTCTGTTGCATGGACGTCTTCCCGGACTCACGATTACTCATCAGACCGGGGAGGGCGACTTCGAGCGGGTCAACGCTGCATATCACGAACGAGGTCTACAAGCCACAGTCGTTCCATTCCTTTATGACATGCCCGCTGTCTTGCGTGCGGCCGATTTAGTCGTGGCTCGATCGGGTGCGATGACGATTGCGGAACTGACGGCCTGTGGAAAAGCCGCGGTTCTGATCCCGTTGCCGACCGCGATTTACGACCACCAGGTGAAGAACGCACGGGAAATGGAGGCCGCTGGTGGAGCCATTGTTCTCCCACAAGCGGGCCTGAATGGAACAAAACTGGTCGAGACGATCGCCGCCGTCTTGTCGAATCCCGATCGGCTGCGTGAGATGCAACAGAAAAGTTTAAAAATGAGGCGACGCGACGCCGCCGAAGCGATCGTCAAGGAATGTTACACGCTCATGGGCGAGCCGCAGGAGCGCAACACACCGGGAAAAGCGGACGGAAGATGACGCAGTTGGAGCTGGAAGAGGGAAAAAGCCAAGCGCAGTTGGATGGCAAGGTAGAACGCATATGACGCCGTTTCGTAAGACGCAACAGATCCATCTTGTCGGGATCGGGGGAGCGGGTATGAGTGGGATCGCGGAGGTCCTGCTCACGATGGGGTACAAAGTGACCGGTTCGGATCTTCATGCCTCGGAAACGACGAGACGCCTTGAGGAACTCGGTGGAAAGATCTTCATCGGTCACCAAGAATCAAACGTAGGGGACGCGCAGGTGGTCGTCATTTCATCCGCTGTGGCGACAATCAATCCCGAAGTGGTGATCGCGAAGGCCCGGCAGATTCCAGTGATCCCGCGCGCAGAGATGCTGGCGGAGCTGATGCGCCTGAAATTCGGAGTCGCCATTGCCGGCGCCCACGGCAAAACCACCACGACCTCCATGGTCGCCAACGTGTTGGCGCAAGGAGGTCTGGATCCGACCATGGTGATCGGCGGCAAGGTCAATGCGTTAGGCAGTCATGCACGGCTAGGACGGGGTGATCTGCTTGTGGCGGAGGCGGACGAGAGCGATGGTTCGTTTCTCCGACTCTCTCCGACCATCGTGGCCGTGACGAACTTGGATCGTGAACACCTTGATCACTACGGCTCCATGGAGCGAATCAACGAAAGCTTCTTGGAATTCATCAACAAGATTCCGTTTTACGGGCTGGCCGTATTGTGTGGTGATGACGAGCGCCTCCGCACCCTATTCCCGCGCATCGTCAAACGGTATCAAACGTACGGACTTCACGAGCGCGATGGAGCCTCCCTGGATTTCAACGCCACCGATATCGATCTGCAACAATGGGGCGCCGAGTTCCGCGCCTCGTTCCGCGGGAAAAGTTTGGGCCCATTTCGGTTGGCCGTGCCGGGCGTCCATAACGTGTCCAATGCGCTTGCCGCGATTGCTGTCGGTGTCGAGCTCGAAGTTCCGGTTGATCTCATCCGGAAAGGACTCGCCGCCTTTACCGGTGTAGAACGGCGCTTCCATCTGCGAGGAGAAACCGGCGGGATTATCGTGGTGGACGACTATGGCCACCACCCCACGGAAGTGAAAGCCACGCTTGCGGCAGCGAAACAGGGTTGGAATCGGCGAGTGGTCGTTCTGTTCCAACCGCATCGGTACACCAGAACGAGGGATTGTATGGAAGAGTTCGCCCATGCGTTTGACGATGCGGATGCGGTGTTTATGACCGAGGTCTATCCGGCCGGCGAGCAACCGATACCCGGCGTTTCAGGAGCGAGACTCGCTGAAACAATCACGTCGGCCGGTCACTCATCCGTCACCTTCATCGAACGGAAAGAAGCGTTGCCGGACCAGGTGCTTCCGTTCCTGAAATCGGGTGATCTTGTTCTGACCATGGGTGCCGGTGATATTTGGAAAGCGGGAACCGGAATTCTTGCACGTCTTGAGACGATGTGACGGCCAAAGATGCGTCGAAGCTTGCAGCATGAGCCAACGTCACGACAAGCAGCTCGAGAGCGCAGATTGCGAGCGGCCGTGGCCGGCCTTCGGGGAACCGTTCGGTTTCAGGCGTCGCTGAAGGACTATACCTCGTTCCATATCGGCGGCCCCGCCGATGTTCTGGTGCAGCCGGCCAATGTCGAGGATGTGATCCGCCTTTGCCGGCAGACCGCCGAACAGCGTGTGCCGATCTTCGTGCTGGGCGGTACCAACGTCCTTGTCCGAGACAAGGGGATCCGGGGGGTGGTCGTCAGTTTGGCAAAGCTGCGGGTGATCAACGAGGAACCGGGCGCTGTGTTGTATGTCGAAGGAGGCGTCGGCATGCCCACACTGATCGGCTATGCCATCCGCAAGTGTTTGGCCGGGCTGGAGTGGGCTGCCGGGATTCCTGGGACTGTCGGGGGTTGCGTGGTCATGAACGCGGGGACGAGACTCGGAGAAATGAAGAGCTCGCTGAAGGCCGTTCGTATCGTCTCGCCGACCGGCATCCTCATAGACTGCCAAGCAGAGCGTCTCGATTTTGCGTACCGGCGGGCGACATTGCCGCGTGGCATTGTCGTTGGGGCATGGCTTCAACTGAGACCGGGGGTGAAATCGGATATCGAAAAGGTCGTGAAAGACTATTTGCGCCATCGTCGTGACACGCAACCACTGTCTCTGCCGAGCGCCGGTTGTGTGTTCAAAAATCCGAAAAATGACTCAGCGGGACGCGTGATCGAGTCGGCTGGGCTCAAAGGGGTTGCAGTCGGCGATGCGTGCGTCTCGATGAAACACGCCAACTTCATCGTCAATCGAGGCCACGCCAGTGCGCGCGATGTTCTGTCGTTGATCAGGAAGGTGCGCGCACAAGTCGCTCGGAAAACAGGAATCAAATTGGAATTGGAGTTGAAACTGGTAGGGCAGGCGTAGGGAAAGGACGGCATGGCGCCGACTGATCGAATCACAGATGGGCGAATCGGCGTACTCATGGGAGGACGCTCGTCGGAGCGTGACATCTCCCTCAAGACAGGCCAGGCCGTGTATCAGGCGTTGATCCGTCTGGGGTACGATGCAGTGGCGATCGACGTCACCGATCGCTTGCACCATGATCTAGAAGATCAGCAAGTGGCCATCGCTTTTCTTTCGCTCCATGGACCTGGAGGCGAGGACGGTACGATACAAGGGTTTCTCGAAACGATGGGGATTCCCTACACGGGGTCCGGTGTGCGAGCGAGCGCGGTGGGAATGCATAAGGTCGTGACAAAAACGCTGCTTGCGGGGCATGGTATTTCGGTCGCACCCGGAACGGTCGTGCGGGAAGGAGACAGAGCCTCGCTCGCCAAGATTCTCAGAGAGGCCCATCTTGACTTGCCGATCGTCGTAAAGCCGGTGGCCCAAGGGTCTACCATCGGAGTCACGGTCGTACGTCGTGCCGGAGAATGGAAGGAAGCCCTTGCCCTGGCGCATCGATTTGACTCTGAAGCGATGGTGGAGAGCTATATACCGGGACATGAAGCGACTGTGTCGCTTCTTGGATCGGCGGCGGGAGGAGTGAATGTGCTTCCGGCGATTGAAATCGTCGCTCCTGAAGGGTTTTATGATTTCTCGGCAAAGTACCAGAAGGGCAAAACACAGTATCTCTGCCCGGCTCCATTTCCTCCGAAAGTAACGCGACAAGTCAGCGACATGGCGCATCGGACGTATGAGGTGTTGGGGTGTGAGGGTGCGGCCCGCGTAGACTTTCGAATCACTCCGCGGGGGCGACCCTATGTATTGGAGATTAATACTGTGCCCGGCATGACGGAAACGAGTCTGTTGCCCATGGCGGCGGCTCAGGTCGGCATCCGATACGACGCCCTGGTCGAACGAATCTTAGGGTCTGCGCTGGATCGCGCCGCGCGACCTGCCTCGGCCGTAAGACAGGAGTCCGCAGGATGAGATTCTTGTTGAAGAAACGCCGGGCCGGGCCTGCAGGACCGCGGAAGAACGAGTGGAAAGACTCGCAGGGCGAGAGAGCCATGACAGAAGTAAGGCGGGTGCGCGCGGTGAAACGGAGCGCCTTTGTTCGTTGGACTGGACTGGTGACGGGTATGGCGTGTGTCGCGGCACTCGTCGTGGTTGCCGCAACATACTCCGGACCTGCACTTCAACAGCTCTTGGAAATCAAGACGATCACCGTCGACGGACTCTACCATCTGGATAAACAGCAGGTGCTCGACTTGGCAAAAGTGAGACCAGGGGCGCCGCTTCACCTCATCGTCACGACGGCCATTAAGGAACAGGTCGAAGCTCATCCGTGGGTCAAAGCAGCCGATGTGACCCGTGTTCCATTTCACGAGTTGCGGATCTCCGTGCGCGAGCGGAGGCCCGCCGTGATCGTTCGTGCTGAGTCACAGAACTTTCTGTGCGATGAAGACGGGTATGTGCTCACCAAGCTCGGTCAGGCGGATGATGAGGCTCTGCCGCTTGTGACCGGTATCGAACGGCAGAGGTTGATGCAAGCCACCGAGTCGGTTCGACACGCAGTGGTCTCCGGCATCGAAGTCGCACGAGTTGTCGGGAGTTCGTTCGAAGGCCGGTTGCACGTGCTTGCGGATAACCCGTCAAATTTAGTGGCTCTCGTCCAGGGCATGCGATTTCAATTCGGAGGGGAAGCCCTTAAAGAGCAGTGGGATCGATTTCAGCGCGTCAAATCGACGTTGAAGGCACGAAATGTCGACGGGCCGTGGCGTGGCGTGAGCGAAGTAGATCTCCGGTACGAAAATCGGATCATCGTACGGGAAGGGGGGTGATTGCCGTGTCGAAGCGAGATCACATCCTAGTCGGACTCGACATCGGAACGACGAAGATCTGCGCAATCGTCGCGGAAGCAGTCGATGCCGGCGGCCTCAATATTATCGGTGTCGGGTCGAGTCCTTCTCGAGGTCTACGGAAGGGGGTCGTGGTTGATATCGAAAGCACCGTTGAGTCGATCAAGAAAGCGGTCGAAGAGGCCGAGTTGCTGGCGGGCGTCCAGATCAACTCGGTCTACACCGGCATCGCGGGCAGTCATATTTCCGCCGAAAACTGTAAAGGTGTGGTGGCGCTCAAGCGAGCCGAGGTGACCCGTGAGGATATTCACCGGGCGATCGAAAGCGCGCGCACCCTTGCCGTGATCCCTCACGAGCGGAAGATCCTTCACGTCTTACCCCGAGAATTTATGGTGGATGGCCAGGAAGGGGTCCGCGAGCCGTTGGGCTTGTCGGGGCACCGGTTGGAAGTTAATGTGCACGTCATCACCGGAGCTGTGACCTCCGCACAAAACATAGTAAAGTGCGTCAATCGAGCGGGGCTCGACGTCGTGGACATCATTCTGCAGCCGCTTGCCTCCAGTGAGGCCGTGCTGAGTCAGGAAGAGCGCGACTTGGGCGTCGCGATGGTCGATTTGGGAGGAGGGACCACGGATCTCGCGATCTTTTTGGACGGCAGTATCCGGCACTCCGCGGTTCTTCCGATCGGGGGACAAAATTTAACTAAAGATTTGGCGTTCGGCCTGCTCACGTCGCAAACCGAGGCGGAGAAGATCAAGACTCAATACGGCATCGCACGGACGGAATTAGTGACGAGCCATCAGATCGTGGAAGTGCCGTCCGTCGGCGACCGCCCGGCCCGCACGTTTTCTCGACGAGATGTGGCCGAGATTTTGGAGCCGCGCGTCGACGAGATGTTTGAGCTGGTGAGGAGGGAGATTACCCGATCCGGCTATGAGGGAATCTTGGGTGCTGGCGTCGTGATCACCGGCGGCACCTCGCTCTTGGACGGCATGCCCGACGCCGCCGAAAAAGTCTTAAACTTACCGGCTCGGCGAGGGGTACCTTCAGGCGTCGGGGCGCTTCGAGATCAAGTGAGCCATCCCAGCCATTCGACCGGGGTCGGCTTGTTGCTGCATGCTCGGCGACATGTCGACGAATTGGAAACAGCCGGGATTCGCAGCGGGGGAACGTGGGCGCGAATGTTTGGATGGACGAAGAAGGTGCTGGAGGTTTTTTAACCTTGGTCCGCCAGGAGGCCGGTGGTCGTCCTGCGGGGTGATCGGAGGAGGTGGCTCAATGTTCTCATTTCAAGAAGATGTGTTGTCGCCGGTCCGTATCAAAGTCATCGGAATCGGTGGTGCCGGATGTAACGCGATTAACACCATGATCACCTCCGGACTGTCTCGCGTGGATTTTATCGCCAGTAACACCGATCTTCAGGCGCTCGATCGATCCTTGTCCTCCTATAAGATACAACTCGGGCCCGATCGGACTCGTGGATTGGGCGCGGGCGCCAAACCGGAAATCGGGCGGGATGCGGCGCTCGAAAGTCGAGAGCATATCCGTGAATGCATCGATGGGGCCGATATGGTGTTTGTCACCGCCGGCATGGGTGGAGGAACGGGAACCGGCGCCGCGCCGATCGTGGCTAGCATCGCCCGAGAAATGGGGATCCTCACGGTTGGTGTCGTCACGAAGCCCTTTCAGTACGAGGGCCAACGTCGACACAAGCATGCCGAGGAGGGAATTCGAGAACTGCGTCGCCACGTCGACACGTTGCTCGTGATTCCCAACCAGCGCCTCTTGGGCATCGTGGATAAGGCCACACCGCTTCTGGAAGCATTCAAGGTGGCTGACGATGTTCTCCGCCAGGCCATTCAAGGCATTGCCGATGTCATCACGACGACCGGCCATGTGAACGTGGATTTTGCCGACGTCCGCACCGTGATGTCGCACACTGGGCGCGCGGTGATGGGGATGGGAGTTTCGCAGGGGCCTAATCGGGCAATCGAAGCCGCCCAAAAAGCGATGTGCAGCCCGCTTCTTGAGGAAGGAAGTGTTGAAGGCGCTCGCGGAGTCCTCCTCAATATTACCGGAGGGCCCAGCATGTCATTGCATGAGATCGAGGAAGCGGCCTCTATTATTCAGCAAACGGCGGATCCCGAAGCGAACATCATCGTCGGGCAGGTCATCAACCCAGACATCGGAGAAGAACTGATCATCACGGTCATTGCAACCGGGTTTGAACGAGACGACATTCAGGCGGCTGTCGGAACGGAGGCGGAGCGAGCGCAACATCGGCCGGCCAAACCGATCCAACCTGTTTTGGCCAGCGTCGTCGCCTCCCTTGCCACAGAACGACCGGTGAAGGATCTTGACCGCCCGACGTTCTTGAGGCGTATAAGTGAGGCACGAGAGTCGGCGGAGCGAGCTGCACTGACGGCTGAGGACGAGTGGGATGTCCCAACGTTTCTTCGCAAGCAAACAGACTAAAGTCGTCTTGCTTGTGAGATGATGGAATAGTGAGAGTCGATATGGCGAAGCCATCGATCATAACCGTACCGGCATTTTCGGACATACGAAATCGGATCCGCCATTTCTTTGGGACTCGACAACATGCTCTCGGGCTTGATCTCGAACTTGGTGTCCCTTGCCGAGGGATAGCGGGGGCGGGCGCCGAATCCTTGACGCTGACCGTGAAACAGGTTCATGGAACGGAAGCGCTTGTGGTGGATCGCGCCCTGATGCCGTCGGATCGATTTGCAGGGGGCTGGGACGCCTTGGTGACCGATCGGCCGGGCGTGATGGTGGCGGTGCGGACGGCGGACTGCGTTCCCGTCTTGATGCATGACCCTATCCATCAAGTCGTCGCGGCGGTCCATGCCGGCTGGCGAGGGGCCGTGGCCGGCATCGTTCCTAAAACGCTCGCCCTGTTGGAGTCGCGCTTTGGGTCACGTCCGGAACAGGTGCGGATCAGTATCGGTCCATCTGCAGGCGTCTGTTGCTATGAGGTGGATGAACCGGTGTTGGAGGGTCTGCGCAGAGGAGTGTCTCGTTGGGAAAAGATCGTTCGAAACTGGAAGGCTGGGAGCGCGCATTTGGATTTGAAAGCCCTGATCCACGAGCAGGCGAGGACGTATGGCGCCGATCCGGATCGTGTGACGACCGTCAATCTCTGTACGATTTGTCATGAGGACCTCTTTTTTTCATATCGGCGGGAAGGAAAGGTCAACGGCACCATGGTGAGCGCGATCGGCTTGCCGTTGAGCTGTGGATAGGCCGAACGCTATCATGGTCGCGTGTGTAAGCGAGGATGGAAACGGTTCGCCCAAACAAGAAGACTCGATGCCTGAGTAACGGATGATGGAAGGGCTCATTGAAGGGACGATCGCCCAACGCGTCCGATCGGTGCTGGCGAAGATTCGGTCGGCGGAGGAGAAAGCCGGACGTCCTGCGGGAAGCGTTCGCCTTGTGGCCGCGACCAAAACCGTGACGATCGATCGTATCCGGGAAGGGGTCGATGCCGGTTTGACGATCCTCGGTGAAAATCGCGTTCAAGAAGCGCTGCCTAAATTGGCCGCGTTCGCGGAGGCGCCGGTGCGATGGCATTTTCTCGGGCAACTCCAGCGCAGAAAAGTGCGGTCGGTGATCGGCCGCTTCGAGGTGATTCATTCGGTGGACAGTTTGGAGCTGGCTCAGGAAATCGATCGATGGGCTGGAGAAGTCGGCTGCCGTCAGAGTGTCTTGATAGAGGTCAATATCGGAAACGAGCCGACGAAGGCCGGATTTGCTGCGGACGGCGTGGTGCAGGCCGTCACGACCATGGCTGGGTTTTCTCATATCGGTATCAGAGGCCTGATGACCATTCCTCCACAGACCGATCACTCTGATTCGGCTCGACCGTATTTTCGAAAACTGCACGAGTTGGCGCAACGGATTGCCGCTTGCAGGATCCCGTCCGTAACAATGGAAGAACTGTCGATGGGCATGTCGAACGACTACGAAGTCGCCATCGAAGAAGGCGCGACACTCGTTCGTGTCGGTACCGCGATTTTCGGGGTACGCCATGTCTAAGAAGACCCTCATGAGCAAGCTGGGGTTTCTCGGCGGTGGGCGTATGGCTGAGGCGTTGATCAATGGTGTGCTCGCTGCGAAGCGCTATCCCCCTGACCACATCCACGTGGCTGATCCTGATCGGAGACGGTTGGATCATCTTAAAGCTCGGTATGGCGTTCAGGTCGGTGCGACGAACCATGAGGTCGTAGGTCGGAGCGACATCGTCGTCCTGGCGGTGAAACCACAGGTGATGGCCGATGCGCTGAGAGGGATTCATGATGTGTTGACGAAGCAGCTGGTGATTTCCGTAGCCGCCGGTATCACGATCAGTCGAATCAGGGACCTGTGCGGTCCTGCCGCCCGGATCATCCGCGCGATGCCCAATACACCGGCGATGGTCGGGGAAGGCAGCACGGCGTTGGCAATTGGCCCGAACGTCGAGGAGGATGCCGTCGATTGGGCCGGTGAGATCTTCCGATCGGTCGGCCGAGTCGTCACGATTCAAGAATCGCTGATAGATGCCGTCACCGGCTTGAGCGGAAGCGGGCCCGCGTACGTCTTTCTCATAATCGAAGCGATGGCTGACGGCGGTGTGAAAATGGGGTTGCCACGGGACACGGCCAGTCTGCTCGCGGCGCAAACCGTCCTAGGGGCTGCACGGATGGTACTGGAGACCGGACAGCATCCGGCTCAACTCAAGGATCAGGTTGCGTCTCCCGGCGGAACGACCATGGCCGGATTGCACCGATTGGAGCAGGGCGGGCTCCGAGCCGTACTCATCGAGGCGATTGAAACTGCAACGAAGCGATCTCAGGAGCTTGGAGGCTGATGTTTGTAATGGGAAATAGCTTGTTGGGGCTGGCGACAGTGTTAGACTATTTGTTGACCTTTTATAGCTGGATCATCATTGCGCGGGCGCTCATATCATGGGTGAACCCGGATCCCTGGAATCCCATCGTTCAATTCTTGACCCGCGCAACGGAACCCGTGCTCGCTCCGATCCGGCGGCGACTCAGCCTGGGTATGGGTATCGACCTGTCGCCGCTGATTGCCATTGCGGCCATCTGGTTTGTGCAAATCGCCGTCGTCCAGTCGTTCAAGGATGCGGCGTTACGAATGAATTGAGTTCATAGAGGGGGGATGCCATGAAGATGACGCCACTCGACATTCAACAGATGGTTTTTCAAGTGAAACTTCGTGGCTACGACCGTGAAGAGGTCAACCGCTTTCTCGAGGATATTGCGCAAACGGTTGAGTCGTTGAATCGAGACAATGCCATGTTGCGGGATCGGATCGACTCGCTTGAGCGGCAAGTGTCGGACCTCAAACGAACCGAGGTGACGTTGTCCAATACGCTGGTTTCGGCACAGTCGTTGGCGGACGACGTCAAGCGAAGCGCCCAACGAGATGCCGAGCTGATCGTCAAAGAAGCCGAGTTGAAAGCCGGCGAGCTCTTTCGACAAGCTCGCGCCGAACTGGGCACAACGCAGCGAGACCTTGCCATCCTACAGAAGCAGCGGTTGCTCATGGTTGAACGGATGCGCGCGACGCTGAATACGTTCGAGAGGATGCTGGATGTCGAAGCCAGCGAGGCCTACCAAGAGCATACTGCCATCCGGGAGGAAAAGATGGAGGACGAGTCAACTCCTGCCCGGTGAATTCGTACACTCGATGGCATGGCCGCCATCATCTCCATGCCTGATTTCCACCACGTTCAAGCAGCGCTCGACCGGGCCGTGACGGATGGCGTGTTCCCAGGAGCGGTTCTGGCCGTACGGCGAGGGGACCGACCGGTTGGTCACTTTTCTGCAGGGCGGCTTTCAAGTTCCCCTCCAGGGCCCCCCGTCACCCTGTCGACGGCGTATGATCTCGCGTCCTTGACCAAACCCTTGGCCACGGTCACATCTCTTGCGACTCTGATTCAGGACGGACGCTGTCGGCTTGACGATCGTGTGGCCGACCATCTCCCGGAATGCGCCGATACTCCGATCGGGTCTGCCACGATTCGTCACCTCCTGACGCATGCGTCCGGGTTGCCTGGATGGCGAGGATACTACGAGCGGCTTCATCCAGATGGGCGAGTTCCCGCGTCAAACGAAGAACGAGCCGCTGCAAAACAGTCCATGCTCCACTGCATTCGATCCGAAGCGCTGGTGTACGAACGAGGCACACGCAGTCTCTATAGCGATCTTGGGTTCATGCTGCTCGGCTTCATCGTTGAACGCGGCAGCGGACTGTCGCTCAATGCCTTCTTCCAGGACCGCATTCTGTCGTCACGCGGCGGAGCCTGTCTGGGATTCGTTCTGTCGGAACGGTTACACGGGTTTCTGGAACGGATGACCGAAGAGGGAGGTGGTGTCGCGCCGACAGAGGTCGATCCATGGCGAGGGCGGATCCTCCGCGGAGAAGTGCATGATGAGAATGCCGCGGCGTTGGGGGGCGAGGCCGGTCATGCGGGGCTATTTGGAACTGCAGGTGCCGTGTTGGCACTCACCGGTACCTGGGTGCAAGCGTATCATGGACGAACCGCTCTCCTCGATCAGGATCTTGTGCATGAATTCACTCGAAGACAGGACCAAGCGGGCTCCTCTAGTTGGGCGCTTGGGTGGGATACGCCGTCAGGACCGTCATCGGCGGGACGATATTTTCCGGCTCGAGCGTTCGGTCATCTGGGCTATACGGGAACATCGATCTGGATAGATCCAGAGCAGGAACTAGAGGTTGTCCTTCTTTCGAATCGGGTTCATCCGACGAGAAAAAACGAGGCCATCCGGGAGTTTCGGCCGCTGATCCATGACATGGTCTATCGTGCATTTGTCGGCTCCGGTCAGGGCAGATCCGGGTAGTCGATCCACGTCTCTTTCTCAGCAAGATACCGTGTGCCCTTGAAATTGGTCCGTGTCCGCAACCGACTGAATCCTGATTCCTGAAGCTTCTCCACGAGTTCCTTCACCGCTGCGGCGATGGTCGAGTGCGGCTGGCTTTCCACAATGAGAGCTTCGTACATCACTTTGGTCGAGTATCCGGCCGCCGTTCGATTCACGAGTATCATGCGATTGAAATATCGGTCGCTTGGATCCACTCCTTCGACCTGATGTTTCTCCACCAATCCTTCCTTTTTAAACAGCAGAGGTAGCGTGCTCATGGTTATACCTTTCCTCCAGAACGGTGAATGACCGAGCAATCGCATTATAAAATCCGGTGATCGTTCCCTGCAACTCGTTGACAAGACAGGATTCGGTTACTATGATTTCCCCCCTTGAGTCGGATGAAAGCCAAGAATCGTCTGCCCCCTCCATATGAACATCCCTAATAGTCTCACGATCCTACGTATCCTCTTGGTCCCCGTATATATCGGGTTTATGACGTATGGGGCCTATGGGTATGCACTGACGATTCTGCTCACGGCGGGACTGACGGATGCGATCGACGGGCATCTTGCGCGCAAACTCAATCAGCGCACGAGATTGGGCACCTTACTGGATCCTCTGGCGGACAAGGTCCTGCTGACCTCAAGCTTCATTTCCCTTGCGGCCCTGCATTTGATCCCAACCTGGCTTGTTATCTTAGTTGTCAGCCGAGACTTGATTCTCTTACTAGGTACTGCCGTGGCCCATGTCACCAGCACTCCGATCAACGTCAAGCCGACCTTCCTTGGAAAAGGCACGACCCTGCTGCAATTGAGCTACGTCCTGCTGGTTGTGCTCTTGACGTGGCGCGAGCTTGACCTTGTCATGCTCACGCCACTTCTCATGGCGATGGTCGGGTTCACCCTTGCCTCAGGGCTTCATTACCTCTACCGAGGGTTTCGCGACACCAATGCGGCTCCTCCGAGCGTCTAACGACAGAAGTTGAGGCATGTCCGTCATGTCGTGTGTGTAAAGAATGCAATAGTTTTTGACAGGTTTTCGACCCCCCAGTAGACTCACTTCGTAGTCCTAGGCATTTTCCATAAACGGCTCAAGAAGCCACAACAGGATCAAAACGCTATGGCCACGTTTGCGTACGTTGGGCGGAGTAAATCGGGTTCGGTGAAAAAGGGCGAACTCGTCGCCAAGTCGCGGGATGAGGCGGTTGAGCAATTGCGCAAGCAAAGCGTGGTCGTAACCAGCCTTGAGGAAAAGGCCGCCAAAGAAGGGTTCAGTTTCAGCCTGGGTAGCGGAGTAAAGGAAAAGGACCTTGTCGTGTTTACCAGACAATTTGGAACGATGATCAACGCGGGACTCCCCTTGATTCAGTGTCTCGAAATCCTCTCGACACAATCAGAAAATGCGGTCTTGAGGAAATCCGTGGGTGATATCCGAGTCCAGGTCGAGGGAGGCTCGACCTTCTCCGACGCGCTCCGCAAACATCCAAAAATCTTCGATGATTTGTACGTCAATATGGTGCACGCGGGTGAAGTGGGAGGGTTGCTCGATACCATCCTGAGCCGTCTCTCTAAGCACATTGAAAAGGCGATGAAACTCAAGGGGCAGATCAAGAGCGCCATGGTCTATCCCGCGGCCATCGTCGGTATTGCCGCGATCGTCATCACGGTGTTGCTGATCTGGGTCATCCCGGTCTTCGAAAAGATGTTCAAGGAAATGTCCGGCGGAAAGATGGCGTTGCCCGCGCCGACGCAGCTCGTCATCGATATGAGTAACTTCGTGCAAGGCAATTGGTACATCATTCTGGGCGTCATCATCGCGACGGTGGTGGGCATCAAGAAGTACTACGCGACCCCCAAAGGACGGTTGATGATCGATAAGCTCTTGCTGAAACTCCCGGTGTTCGGAGACCTGATCAGAAAGGCATCGGTCGCCAAATTCACGCGAACCTTAGGCACGTTGCTGGCAAGCGGAGTTCCCTTGTTGGACGCACTGACAATTTGTGCAAAAACCTCAGGCAATAAAGTGGTGGAAGGGGCTCTCCTTGACGCGAAGGTCAGTATCAGCGGAGGGAAAACCATCTCGGATCCTCTTTCGAAAAGCGGGGTCTTCCCCAAAATGGTCACGCACATGATTTCAGTCGGAGAATCGACCGGCGCGTTGGACACGATGCTCGGCAAGATCGCGGATTTCTATGAAGATGAAGTTGACGAGGCCGTCGGAAATCTCACCGCCCTCTTGGAGCCCATGATGATGGTGTTCCTGGGCACGACGGTCGGTTTCATCGTGGTCGCCATGTATCTGCCGATTTTTACGATGGCATCGGCAATCGGTTAGGCCGTTTGCCGAACCCAATTCGAGAGACGGCTTTGCGATCTTCTTGGGTGGGACGGTCTAGCCGTCCGCTTCCGGCGAGTCCTTCGCCTCATCGAAATTAAACGACATGCGTGCTCAGGATACTTCCGCATGGATGGAATCACTCAATCAATCCATGATCAGTCGGTGAGAAGGATCAACGCGACCGTCTAGCCGGAGCGACACTCCGTGGAGGACATCAAGACAAGAATTTACTGTTTGATGGGGTGGCGAGTCGTCATCGTCACCCTCTTGCTGGGACTCTCCCTCGCCTTCCAGGTCACCAAAGGCGAAAGGGTGGAAACATTCTATGCCCTGATTGTGTTTACCTACGCGGCCTCGATCATCTACGCGCTCGTGATCAGGAAGCTGTCCACCCCGGACGCGCTCGTCCAATTTGCGTGGGCACAAGTCGTCATCGATTTTCTACTCGAGACGATGCTAATCGCACGGACGGGCGGAATCGAGAGTCCGTTCGCTGTGCTGTATGTCATCAGTGTGACGGTTGCCAGCCTCGTGCCACGTCGACGCGTGGGCTTACTGACCGCGAGTCTGTGCATCATCCTCTTCGGGATTCTGACGAATGTGCAACTCCATGGGTTGGTGGAAGGATGGGGATGGTTGCCGCACACTCGACTCAGCGCCGCCGAAACGCTTCATGCGTTCGGTGTCTATAGTTTGGCCTTCCTGGTCGTCGGGTATTTGAGCGGGGCGCTCGCAGACCAACTTGGACAGGCCGATCTCTCGCTTCAGGAAAAAGAGCGTGGACTAAGCCGTCTTCGGGCGTTCCACGAAAACATCGTTCACAGTATCAGCAGCGGAGTCTTCACGGCGGATGAACACGGACGAATTACCTCGTTCAATCCCGCGGCGCAGGAGGCCACCGGGTACGACTTCCAGCAAGTCCGGGGGCGCCATTGGCGGGAGGTGTTCGATTGGCATCCGAATCACCTGGACGATGAACGAACGGAGGATATCTTTGCCAATACCCGATTTGATGTGGAGTGTAAGCGGTCCGACGGCAACCGATTGATTCTCGGCATGACGCTTGGGCCGCTGCATGACAGAGGGGAGCAAAAAGGATTGGTCGGAGTGTTCAAGGATCTCACGCAGATACGTGATCTGGAAGAGGAAATGCGGCGCAAGCAGTGGCTTGCCAGTCTCGGAGAAATGTCGGCGGGTATGGCGCATGAAATTCGAAATCCATTAGGCGCGCTGGCGGGTGCGATGCAAATGCTTCGAAAGGATCTCCAGGCCGATGAGATCAGTCAGCGTCTGATGGACATCGCGATTCGAGAAGCGACGAGACTGGACGCGATCATCACCGAGTTTCTCCAGTACGCGAGGCCGCCGGCCTTGAATCTGGCGGAGTACGATTTATACAAAGTCCTTGCTGAGACGCTTGATCTGGTACAACATGAAGCACTGAGCCGCAGAGGTATTTCTATTAAGGCCGTTCCCTGTCCCGAGACCTTAAGGGCGCAGGTCGATCAGGATCAAATGAAACAGGTGTTCTGGAACTTGGCGGTGAATGCGTTCGACGCCATGCCGGCCGGGGGCGAGCTGATGATCACGGCTGGAAGTAGGAAAATCGATGTCGCGGGACAGAAGGCCGACGTGATTGAAGTCTCCTTTCATGATACGGGCGAAGGAATCCCAAAGAACAATCTCAACAAGATCTTTCTTCCGTTCTTCACGACGAAGCAGAGAGGGTCGGGACTAGGGTTGGCTGCTGTCCATCGTATCGTGGATCTGCACGGAGGGTGGATCAAAGTGGAAAGCCAAGAAGGTCACGGGACAAGGTTTGGAGTGTGTCTGCCTCGCACGGCAGATGCCGGGGTACGGTTATGGCATGAGGGTAGGGAACCGTGGAAAAGATCCTAGTCGTCGATGACGAGCCAAGTTTGCGCGAAGTCTTGAGCATCATGCTCAAGCGGGCGGGATACTCCGTCACCAGCGTGACAGATGGAGAGGAAGCGGTCGAGATCGTACAGAAAGAGATCTTCGATCTCGTGATTACCGATCTGCGGATGCCCAAGATCGACGGCATGGAGGTGCTCAAAGCGGTGAAGTCCGCTTCCCCGGAGACTGTCGTGTTGATCATCACGGCCTTTGCCACGGCCGATTCCGCCGTCGAAGCCATGAAGCACGGTGCCTATGATTATCTGACGAAGCCGTTCCAGGTCGACGAAGTGCAGTTGATCATCCGAAATGCATTGGAAAAGCGACGTCTCACGACCGAAAACATGCTGCTGAAGCGTGAGATGGCAAGCCAATCCTCCTTTGCACAGTTGGTGGGCCAAAGCGAGGCGATGCAAAAGGTCTTCGACGTCGTGCGCAAAGTCGCCGATTCAAAAAGTAATGTGCTGATCTGCGGTGAAAGTGGAACGGGAAAAGAATTGGTCGCGCGCGCCATTCATTACAACAGCGCGAGAAGTCGCCTTCCCTTTGTGGCCGTAAACTGTAGTGCGGTGCCTGAAACGCTGCTGGAAAGCGAGCTGTTCGGGCATATGAAAGGATCGTTTACGGGAGCTATCTCCAACAAAGCTGGCCTATTCGAGATTGCGAACGGAGGAACCATCTTTCTCGACGAGATCGGTGATACCACGCCCACGATTCAGGTGAAGCTGCTGCGGGTCATCCAAGAGCGTGAATTTCGACGAGTGGGCGGCAATCAAGATATCAAGGTCGATGTGCGCATCGTTGCGGCGACCAATAAAGATCTAGAAAAAGCGGTCGCGGACGGGTCGTTTCGGGAGGATCTATACTACCGACTGGACGTGATCCCCATCCGGCTCCCTCCGTTGCGGATGCGAACCGGTGATATTCCATTGCTAGTCAATCACTTTCTGGAGCGATTTTCAAAGGAGAGCGGGAAGCCTAAGCCCGTGTTCGGCGCAGAGGCCATGCACGTGCTCTTGGAGCATGAATGGCGGGGCAATGTTCGAGAGCTAGAGAATCTGATCGAGCGGGTTGTCGCATTCTCCACGGAAGGGCCGGTCACCGACACCGACGTGCGTGGATGGCTCAATCGGCCTACGACGCAGCCGCAGCCATTCGCCATGCCGCTGGATCTGACCGATGAAGGAGTGGACCTTGAAGGCTTGATCAACGGCATCGAAAAAGACCTGTTACTCAAAGCTCTGGAGCGATCAAAATGGGTGAAAAAGAAAGCCGCGCGCATGCTCCGTCTGAACAGCAGATCGTTTCGGTATCGACTGGAGAAGTATGCTATAAAAGGGGGTCGTGACTAACTTTTCCGCTGAAGTCAGCCCTCTACCGACCCAGATTACCGTCCACGCGCCCGCCAAGATTAATCTCGTCCTCCGTATTCTCGACCGTCGCCTCGACGGGTATCACAATATGTGGTCCTTGATGCAGACCGTGAGATTGGAGGACACGCTTTCGATTTCCATCAATCACGGCCATGTGGCCATCAACTTGCGCTGCGATGATCAGTCCTTGAAAACGGATCATTCGAACCTTGTATATCGTGCGGCGGCGGCCGTTCTTGAGCAGAGCGGGAAAGCCGTGGGGTTGGACATTGCCCTTGCCAAGCGAATCCCGATGGGAGCCGGCCTCGGCGGAGGCAGCAGCGATGCGGCGGCCGCGATCATTGGGCTGAATCGGATCCTTAAATTGGAATGGTCGCCGAAGCAAATGGCTCAAGTCGGACAAACACTCGGAAGCGATGTGCCTTTCTTCTTTTATGCCCCTTCAGCGACGGTGCGTGGACGGGGGGAAAAGGTGACGCCGGTACGAATGATGGAACGTCGATGGGTTGTGCTGGTCAATCCGAGCTTTCCGATCGAAACTAAGTGGGCGTATCAGCAGCTCTCTGAGAGCCGAACAGGGGTGGTCCCGATTTCTCGTGTTCAGGAGGCGCTGGAGACAGGGGCTAAGCTGAGTTGGAAACAGGTCCTGGAGATCGTCGAGAACGACTTTGAAGCGCCGGTGTTTCAGGCATTTCCCCTGCTCGGAGACATCAAACAACGGCTCATGGCCAGAGGGGCTGAGGTCGCGTTACTCTCCGGCAGTGGAGCAACGGTATTTGGTATTTTTCGCGATGAGGTCGGAGCGCGTTCTGCTCACGCCTCCTTTCTGAATGAACAGACGCTCAAGATTTTTGTGGCGGAAACCCACACTGATTCATAGTCGCCCGGTGGCCGGATGCCAGACGACCGTTTGTTGACAGGAGCCACGGGTTTCCGATACATTTTCACCCCTTAGATTGGCTTCCCCGGTAGTGTGTGCAGCAACCGAGAGACACGGCGTAACAAAGCCACCGTCACTCACCGCACAAGAACCACTAGAGAATCCAGCACGTTCTGCAGAGGACGAGTCTGTAGCTCACGGAAGTTGTCATGAACAGAGAGTTAAAAATTTTCTCCGGCAATGCCAATCCTGCGATTGCCCATGAGATTTGCGAGTATCTGGGGCAGAAGTTGGGTGAGGCGACCGTCTCTTCCTTCAGCGATGGGGAGGTCCGTGTCAAGATCGACGAGAATGTGCGTGGAGCCGATGTGTTTGTCGTGCAGTCGTGCTGTCAGCCGGTAAACGATTCGTTGATGGAGTTGCTGATCATCGTCGATGCCTTGAAACGTTCGTCCGCCAACCGTATCACCGCGGTCGTTCCTTATTTTGGATACGCTCGTCAAGACCGCAAAGATCAACCGCGCGTTCCGATCACTGCCAAGCTGGTCGCGGATTTGATCACCACGGCCGGTGCCGATCGTGTGTTGTCGATGGATCTTCATGCCGGTCAAATCCAAGGGTTTTTTAATGTGCCGGTCGATCACTTGTATGCGCTCCCGGTTCTGTTGGACTACATTGTCAAAAAACAAATTCCTGACTTGGTCGTTGTCTCGCCCGACGCAGGTGGCGTGGAGCGTGCGAGGGCGTTCGCCAAGCGCCTCCAGGCCAACTTAGCGATCATTGATAAACGTCGCGAAGGTCCAAACCAGACGCAAATCATGAACATCATCGGTGACGTGCAAGGAAAGAGCGTATTGCTCTTGGATGACATGATCGATACGGCGGGTACGATTGTTCAGGGCGCTCAGGCCTGCCTCGATCGCGGAGCCAGAGAGGTAATCACGGCCTGCACTCATGCGGTGCTGTCAGGCCCGGCGCTGGAACGCTTGCAAACGTCGTGTCTTTCCCAAGTGGTGATCACCAACACCATCCCATTGCGAGGGAAGGAGCTGGTCTGCCCAAAACTGCATCAATTGTCTGTCGCGCCTCTGCTGGGTGAAGCCATCAGGCGCATTCATGAAGATGAGTCTGTGAGTTCACTATTTGCCTAGGGCTGTCCGTATCGCGTATCGCGTCAGCAGTCGAGGAGACGGAGGAAAATCATGAAATTTGATTTGACAGTGACAATGAGAGAGCGAGTCGGAAAGGGCGCTGCGCGGTCGATGCGTCGGGCTGGGAAAATACCGGCGGTGCTGTATGGCCAGGGGGAGTGTCTTATGCTGACCGTGAACCCGGATGAATTAACAAGAATTCTGAAGTCTCATGCGGGCAGTACGGCGTTGATTTCGCTCACCATTGACGGCGCCAAGTCCGGCCCGAATCGCACAGCTCTCTTGCGTGACTACCAAGTGGACCCGGTAACCGGGGCTGTGTTGCATGCGGATCTCTTTGAAATTTCCATGACGAAGCCGATTCGTGTGAAGGTCCCGATCAAAGTGGTTGGTACCGTGCCAGCGGGTGTGAAGGAAGGCGGTGTTCTCCACCACAACATGCGTGATGTGCATATTGAATGTCTTCCTGCCGCTCTGCCTGACCATATCGAAGTTGATGCTTCTGCATTGACCATCGGTGCCGGCATTCACGTGAAGGAGATGGGGGGGCTCGAAGGCATTCGGTTCCTGGATGAGCCCGACCAAATGGTCGTGAGTGTGGCTGCACCGATGTCGGATGCCAAACTCGAAGCCTTGCTCTCAAGCACCCCTGGTGCGGCAGGGGAGCCCGAAGTTGTGGCAAAAGGTAAGGAAGCCGCAGGAGCTGAACCAGCCAAAGCCGGGGCGGCGGCTGCAGCTGATGCAAAAGGTGGGGAGAAGAAAGAAGCTGCGGCTCCGAAGGCTGAAAAGAAAGAAGCTGAAAAGAAGAAGTAACGTTGCATCTTCTCGTTGGACTGGGCAATCCAGGGACAAGGTACGCCCAAACCCGCCACAATGTCGGCATCTGGGTCATCGAACGGGCTGCTGCTCGATGGTCCATTCGACTCTCGCCTCGCGGATCAGAGAAGCGAGGGTCCGGGAGACTTGGACGAGAGCTGGTCGAGCTGGCCGGTATGCTCGATTGGATGAACGTGACTGGCCCTCCGCTGAAAGGCCTCCTGCGTGAATTCTCATTGACCCCCGGCGAACTTATTGTCGTGCATGACGATCTGGATTTGGAGCCGGGCCGGCTGCGTATCAAGATCGCTGGTGGGAATGGTGGACATAACGGAATCAAATCCATCATCGAAGCGCTCGGGACTCCACAATTCGTACGATTGAAGATTGGAGTCGGTCGGCCTGCTGCAGGGCAAGATTCTGCCGACTATGTCCTCGAATCAGTCACGAACGATGAGATGAGGGTGATGGATCCCTGCTTGGAACGAGCCGTCGATGCGCTGGAATGTCTGATTCATCGTGGACCGGAGTCAGCCATGAATCAGTTTAATGTCAGAGAAAAACCAGTTGACGAAAGAGAGGCTAAGAACTAATGGGCCTGTGTTGCGGCATGATCGGTCTCCCGAACGTCGGCAAGACGACCGTGTTCAATGCGTTGACCGGCGGCGGCGCCTTGGCGGCCAACTATCCGTTCGCGACCGTTGATCCAAACACCGGTATCGCACTGGTGCCTGACCCCCGCCTTGTCAAGCTGACTCAAACCTTTTCGTCGAAGAAAACCACCTACAGCACGCTGGAAGTAAGGGACATCGCCGGCTTGGTCGAAGGGGCCAGCAAGGGCGAGGGGTTAGGCAATCAATTTCTCAGCCACATCCGCGAGGTAGATGCGTTGCTTCACGTGGTTCGCTGTTTTCAAGGCACTGACGTGGTCCATGTGAGCGGGGGGATCGATCCACTCCGTGACATCGGCGTGATCGAAACCGAGCTTATGTTGGCCGATCTGGACACGCTCGATCGACGGAAGCAAAAAACCGAGAAGAAGGTCCGGGCCGGCGATAAGAAGGCCGCCGTTGAAGTGGAATTTCTCGCCAAGCTCATCGGGTTGCTCGACAAAGGGGAGTGGTTGGGCAATCGGGAATACACGCCGGATGAGCGGGAGATTCTCAACGAATGTCAGTTGCTCTCGGCCAAGCCGGTCCTGTTTGTCGCTAACGTGTCCGAAGGGAGGAGTGCCGATGAAGCCATGGTCCAAACCGTGCGCGAGTTTGCGGCCAAGCGTGGAGCCGGAGTCGTCACCATCTGCGGACAACTCGAAGCGGAGCTGTCGTCGTTACCAGAGAGCGAGCGAGCCGACTTTCTAAAAGAAATGGGACTGACCGAATCGGGGCTCGTCCGTCTGACACGCGAAGCCTATACCTTGCTAAACCTGATTACCTTCTTCACCGCCGGCGAGACCGAATCCCGCGCGTGGCCAATACCCAGAGGCACCAAGGCACCACAAGCGGCTGGCAAAATCCACTCCGATATGGAGCGCGGCTTCATTCGCGCTGAGGTCTATCACTATGACGATTTGTCGGCGTGCGGGTCGGAGGCAAAGGTCAAGGAGAAGGGGCTCTTCCGTCTCGAAGGCAAAGACTACGTCATCAAGGAAGCGGATATTGTGTACTTTAGGTTTAACGTGTAGTTACTGATTTGCGAATCAGGTTCGATCTACCGCCCGGCGAATTCTTCCTCTCGGTACCGCCCGCTACTGAATGTGAAAAGCCAACACGGTGAAAACCCAGGGATTATTTCTTGCTCAGACTGATACCGTGGCCAGATTCGTATCGAGAGGGAGTTGTTCAGACATCACGCGATCCAATCGGTGTCGAGTCATCGTCGGTAGGCGGATAAACTCAACACCAAACATATGTTTTCGAACCCAACGGATTTTCCCCAGCTCGATGAACAGGGAGGATGTAGGATCGGGCAAGATGACGCTCAGCTTAACATAGCTTCCCGTGAGAACGGTCCGGTCACAGGTTACCGAACAACCCGAAAGAGAAAGGTTGGAGAGGACCCCTTCTCCCACAAAAGGGGCGCCTCCAAATATCACGGGATATGCCACAGCAAGCCGATGATGGATGCGCCAGTTCACCAGTGTATCTGTCATTCCTTGGCCCTCCATGATAGGCACTCTATCGAAGCGGCCGGCATGGGGCCATTCCTCGGAGGAGGGGCCAGAGACCTACCAACTGGTCAAGTTGATGACTGATCCTCAGTATCAGACAGGGACGTGGAGTGCGGGCTGAGCAGTTTCCCCCAAAGGGCTCTCGTTGCTCGGATGCTCTCGAAAATGCGTCGGTCTTAGGGCGTGACGGATGTTGTGTCGGGTGGAGAAGGAGGAATCGTCGAGGGGAGTTCCAATCGCTCAAGAACATCCTGTTTGAGTTTAGTAGGCTCCTCAATGCGGTTCTCACGCTGGAGCGAGTTGACATCTCTGGCCTTTCGCGCGTTCAACTCAATCATGTCTGCCTCGTCTCGAACGAGATGCGGAGTGAGAAAGACCAGAAGGTTCAGCTTCTCAATTTGACGAGACTGAGACTTGAATAACCACCCGATCCATGGAATATCTCCCAAAAGAGGAACTTTTCGCTCGCTGATGGTGAGATTGTCACGCACGAGCCCGCCTACGACGAGTGTTTGTTGATCTTGTGCAATGGTGGTTGTTTCCATCGATCGCTTAGTGGTCGTGGGGCCGACAGGGATGCTTGCAGTCCCGGATCCAATGGTTTGAGCCACGTTTTCTGCGATGGCTGTAATCTCTTGTTTAATCTCTAGACGAATTAAATCATCTTCTAGGACCTGGGGAGTCAATTCTAATGTCACTCCGACGTCTTTCCGCTCAATCGTTACGAGGGTTCCACCGGTAATACCTTGAGCCTGGCCGGTTGGAAATGGCCGATTTTCCCCGACGACGATCTTGGCTTTTTGATTGTCTGCAGCAAGAACCTGTGGTGTAGAGAGGACATTCGTATCAGTTAAGTTCATCAGTAGGCGCATGAAGGCACGAATGTTGAGCGTGTTTAAGATTGATGTCGCGCCTCCGGTAGCCCCCCCAGCCGCAACGCCACTGATGGCTTGAGCCACGGTTGCGAGATCTTCCGGCGTTCGATTAAATCCGCCGAGCCCTTGCACAAACCCATCTTTCCCTGCACCAAGAACTTCAATTGGGTCAGTACCAATTTGTCGCAATCGGTCAACTTGAACCTCTAGAATGACGGCCTCTACAAAGACCTGTTTTCGTCGGATGTCTAAATCATGAATCACCGACCGGAGATGGCTCCACGCGACCTTGGTCGAACTAATGATGATGGAGTTGGTCGCCTTATCGGCAAACACTTGGACCGGGGCTTCGAATTCCGTCAGCGGCCGAATGGGCGGCCGCACGCCTGGCGTGATTTGTGCGACCGTTTGCGATCGCGCCACGAGATTCGTCAGTACGGCGGCCAGATCCGTCGCATTGGCATGCTTGAGTTTGTAGACAAACACACCACGTTCCGGCGGAAGATCGCCCATCGGCACAACTTGATAGAGGTTCTCTCCCTTCGGGACCACAGCCATCCGAGCCGCCTCTAATGCCGCCACGAACATGTTGAAAGCCTGTTCTGATGAAACCTTACTGGGAGAGAATACCGAGATCTTTCCTCCTTGTTTCTTAATCGTTTCATCCAAGACGAAGTTCTTTCCAGTGAGCTCGCTGATGAAACGAACAAAAACCGGGATATCGACGTCGTTGAAATCGAGCGCAACTTTAGAAGGTTGGGCCGCCCAGACCGGTGAAACCCGATCAGGAACCGGTAGAGACAAGAGGAGAAGACAGAAGAATAGCCAAGCCAAGCAGGGCAATAGGCGACTTTTGATTTCCGATGACTGCCTGAGGCAAAAGAGGTATCGCACGATGGCGTTGTAATTCCGTGGTATCAGCCAACCTAAAAAGGTGACCGTACCATAGCCATATCGAAAGAGACAACCAGGATGAATCTTTTGGATGGAGAATCGGAGCGAGAGAGTTCCAAACCAGCCATTAATATGATGGGTGACCATTCGAGTCAGCCACACCTTTTGGGGCTACCGGTAACAGTTAAATACTTTCAAAAACAACCGATAAACAGGAGGGGATATGCGCGAGAGGTTGAGGGAATGGATTCCAGGATCATACAAGAAAAGGTGTGGATGTTTGCTCAACACCTGCTCACCGAGGCAAAAGGAGACCCCGTGCGAGCCTTAGGACTTCTTTGCCCTCGTGTTGGATGGTCCAGAGGTCGTATCCCCAGATCATGCCTGGCGCCTTATGGTTGAGGTGCGTCGTGTTCTGATGCCTGAGGCCACGGCGGATCCCCCCGTGCCTATTCGGCATCTTGTGGGTACTGTGTCCTGGGAGGGGGAGCAACGGTGCCTTCGCTGTGGAAGAGTGTTGGTTAAGCAGCCGCAGGGGTCTGCGGAATCACTTCTCCCGGGGTATGTGTTTGAAATTGGCCCACGTGTGACTTCCGAGCTGTCTGAACACTATCGAATCTGTGGTTAGAAATTGATGACCTGTGGTCTGGTTCTCATCCAGATCGGGAGTGGCATTGGTTTCACCGGAGTTGGGCAACTATTGGATCCACCATGCAGTATCAAATTCACCGGTGATGTCGGTATGGGGGTCGTGTTGTCCCAAAATGGATGGACGATGGTCGCTTCGTAGGAGGACGTGACCATGCAACCCATTGCTTTATAATAACCTCAACGGAACACCAAAGAATCACGTACGGCACTTGAATTGCATACTCCCCACAAGTTTCACCTCTTTTCAAGTGCCCAACCCCCAGGGATGCGAAGATTAGAGCACGTCTGTTGTCTGAGGCCGTCACTATATAAGGATCTGATAAGGTTGTACCGTGCGTTGGAATAAGAAACCACCCGTCAAATCAAGCAAAACTCAGGCTGCTCGTAGTCAGAAGCGTGGTGTGGTCGGCTATAGCAGAAAGACCGCTCTGCTCGAAGAGGCCATCACCCAAATGAACGCGGGCAAGTATGGGAGATCCTCAGCCGCGCTCAAGGAATTACTCGCGCTCGACCCTAATAACATGGAAGCGCGAAGGCTTTTTGCCACGCTCCATCTTCGTCTGGGGAGCCTCATCCCGGCCAAACAGGCATTTGATTCGCTGATCGACGAGGCCTTTCAGCGTCAAGACTACTGGCTTGCTGAGTCCTTGCTTCGGGAATACCTATCTACAGCTCAACGCTGTGTTCCCTTCTTAGAGAAGCTTGGGTTGCTCTATCAGGAAAAGGGAGATGCACTTGAAGCTGCAGCCGAATACGGCAAAGCCGTCGATATCTTGCTCGAAGATCCTGACGCGGAGAATCCCCAGCGTCCTTCTCAGCTCTACATGAAAATTCGAGATCTGGCACCAGCCAGTCCCGTGGCCTTCCGGCTCGCGTCATTCTTCGACGCGCAGACCGGCGAACTACTGGCTCGTCAGCCTCTTGAAGATCCGGAATCGATCCCAACTCCCATCCTCGATCCAACTACATCGACGTTAGCTGATCAAGGTCACGATGAATCCAGACATGAACCGATACCATGGGAGCCTCCGAATCCTCACGAAGTAACCAATTTATCTGGTTCTCCACCGCTACCGTCTCCTCCGGCCGCTTCCAATGAGGCTTCTTGGCAGGAAACGCATGCTCCTCAAGAACGGGCGGTATCTACGGACGCCCATGACTCGTGGCCAGCGGAAGGCAACACCAGTGATGTACAGGATGGGAGATCTTCAGAGAGTCATAAGGAAGTGGCCACGACACTCTCTGAAGCCGCAATAAACTGTCCTTCCGAGAAGACTGCTTCTGGAAGTACTCCATCAGAAGTTGCAGAAGTTGTGCAGCCAGACTCGGTCGGAGACGTCTCCGTCGCCCAAGCGGAGATGGATCTGATGGCCCCGCGAGGTGATGGAGCTGCGCCAGGGGGTCAGGGAAACGTGTCGGGAGAGGCTCGAGAAGAGGTTCTCATAGGTGCTCCAACAAGACCAGGAACGTCGGTACATCCGGACACGACAACGATTGCAGCCCCACCGAAATCCGGCGAAACTGATCCTCAAGAGGCGACTACGGTAAACCTCAAGGACTTGAGTGACTCACCAAAGTCCCCCTCAGCACTGGGTGATCTCTCGCAACCCTGGCTGCAGCCAGGGTTTTCCTGGGAATCTGTGTTTAACAAGGCATGGATATTTGGCAACCAAGATCCGGAGAAGGCTGCTTCGCCTGAGCAAGAGTCACTTCGAATTGACGAGCCTGTACCTGAAACACCAGCGGGTCGTGATCTTCAGGATCCACAGCCGGAGAACCAACCCGAAGACAAGCCCGAACAGAATCCGCGATTTACGCTTAGAGAGGAGACTTCTACTGCGACGCCAATCGCCAGAATGCCATGGGATCAAGTTCAGGAATCGGTAATTTCGATCCCACCGGCGCAATCGGACACAGTAATTGAGGAGGCCACGAGCCTCCCAATCGATCAATCAGATAACACGCTTGGCTTTGATCGGGATTCAGCAGCCGAGGAATCCGGCGATAAAACGGAGTTGCTCGATACGACCTCCAATGAGCCAGATTCCTTCTTGATCGTTCGAGACACGGAAGGGGCTCAGCCGCCGGATTCGCTGAATCTTCCTGATGAGGATCGTACGGATGCTGACGTGGGGGAACTCCAGATCTCAATGCCAGCTCAAGTCGAGACAGCCTTCCAAGAAGAGGAGTCCTTCTCGATCGTTCGAGATTCTGAAACAGCTCAACTACAAGACCCCCCGGTTTCCCTTGAGGATGACCGTGTGGCTGCTGATGTGAGGCAAGCGCCCCTGTCGATAGAAGAGGAGCCGATCTTAATGGAGGCGGAGCCGCAAGGCTCTCTCACGGGTTCGTCCATGACGGATGCGCTCTCGATCTTGGAAGATCCAGTCAGTGCTGTGGTAGAGCCACCGTCGAGAGAAGAACCAAAACCTGAAGATCGGATGACGGTTCAAGATGAACGTCATATCGAGAGTTCTGACTCCTCCCCTCTTTTCTCGGCGCGAACGAAACAGAAGGTTTTCGAGCCGGAGCCTGAAGTGACAGTGATACCGCCTGCTGAGATGGAAACGGCAGGAAGTTCAGCCCGGAACAACGAGGCAGCCACGGAAGCGGTTGTTGAGCCCAGCGCACCGATGCGCGATCCGGCGGCTGATCAAGAAGAATGGCAGAAGGAAGGTGACTCGATCGGCTTTGTCGAGGAGCCCAACGTTGCTCCTGTGCCTCAGGTATCATCTATCGTTGCCGAGGCCCAAGAACGGAGCCGGACGCTCTCTGTTGCTGCCAGTGCCGTTGAGGTTCTCTTTGACTCATCCGCGGATTCCAGCAAGGCAGAGACGAAACACCGTGCAGCAGAGACCTCATCCGATCGAGCCGTCGGTTCCATCCTCAGCCCGATCCGCATTGCGCTGACGGGCGCTCTTCGCACAGGGTTCTCTACGACTCGTGCCATTGTGGCCGCATTTATCGGGCTCGTCGTGTTATCTGTGATGGTTGTCGCGTTAACCATCGGGGCAATCGGGTTGAGCTGGGTGATCATGGAGGAGCCGCCGTCCCAGGCCTTCCAAAGTCTCACGACCATTCCTCAGCGCACCTTGTCGGACTCCAAGCAAAATGGGTATCTGTTGTTGTTCGGGCTGGACGCAGCGGCAGGCCAAGATCCGGCACAAGGAGGCGATGAGCGGAATTCAGGTTCCGACGGTGGGAAGGCGGCCTTGACGTGCTTTGGGACTTCAGGGTCCGGCCCCGGGGAACGGTCGAATGCATCGGCCGATGTCATGCGGAAATGGTTTCGCGGATCAGGCCCCGTCGGTCAATTCAAATCTCACCAGGAGGCCATCAAAGGATGGAGTCACGAGCACCGGCTCATGCTCGATCGGTATGGGCAGTGGAAGAAACTCTCCTTTGAAGACTGGGGGTATGGGCAACCCGTCAGCCCGCCCTGTGCGACGGTTGCACTTGCGCACCAACTGCACGTCGCCGATGGGTTCGTACAGAGTATGGATCAGGGTGTCGATCGATTGGAAACCGACATGGAAGCTTGGCGCATCGTCTTAAGCCAGGCGAGAACCCTTCCAGTGAAAATGCTGGCTCTGCAGGCGATCAATGACGATATTGCCGTGGCCTCGGGACTACTGGTCCGGTCAGACTTCGATGGAACGCATCTAGGACGCGTGACGAAGCTCCTCCGCCCTCTCGACCAAGGAGAGCTGTCGATCCGCTGGCCCATGCAGAGCGAGCTGGTGACGGCCTCAAAAACGTACGGTGATCAGTTGAAGACCGCACAAGCGGACGCTCGGGCGGTTTCTACGACGGTGGCATCGATGCTGCCGTTGCCCAAACAACGCAGGTTGAACGAGTATGCGGAGTATTATGAAGCCTCATACAAGGCTGCTGGCGAAGGGCGCTACGGCTCCCTGCCGAAGTGGAAGAGCTTTATCCGGTTTCCTGCGACCGCTTTCACGGATTATCTCACCAATCCGATCGAGAACATCGTGGGGCTTGAACCACTTCCTCCCTGGGACTTGTTCAATGGATTGGTGGTGGATACGGATGCCCATCTCCGGCTGGCGAGTTTACAGGCATGGCTCCGTCGCGGGCCCGCCGATGGCGAGCTTCTTATGCGCCTCGCCAAAGCGGGACAGGATTACTATGATCCCTACACGGGGCTGCCGATGTTGGTCAATATGAATAAAGGCGTCGTCTACAGTGTCGGACATGATGGGAAGGACCAAGATGGGGATCCCGAATGGGACGTCGTCGTGGAAATTCCCGTCGGGCATGCCACGACCGCTCCAACAAAGTCAGCGGCCGGATCCTCCAAGACCAAAAGTGTGGCACGGTTTGAATGATCTCACCGAAGCGGCCCCGCAGCCATCGGCTTGACAGCGCGTAGAGTATTTCACACAATCACCCCGCGATCCTCAGCCGAAGAGGATTCATGGAACATTCCCCAAACCTATCCAGGCGGCATCCTGCGATGAAGAAAAGCAAGACTTTTCCCACGCCCATTCCAAACCAAATCGTTTCGAACGAGGAGTTTCGTCCTCCGTGTCAGACGGCTAGGCAAAAGGCCGTTGAGCAGTTGGCCGATGAGATGGTGGAACGAGCTGCCGTTCGAGGAGGTGTCTCTCGGCGAGAGTTCTTGAGGACGAGCGGCGCCATGGCGGCCGGGCTCTTGGCCATGAATGCACTGTTCGGGCGATTCTTTACCATCGACGATATTGAGCTGTTCGAGCCGGCGGCGTTTGCCGAACAGCAGGGAGCGCCCTATTTCGTATTCGATGTGCAGACCCACTACGTCAGCTCCGGCTATGATCCGTCCGATGTCGAATCCAATCGCAAGGGAGCAGTGTCAAAACAGGCGCTGCTCTCTCTCAGGAAGCACATTCGAGAGGCAGGACTGAATCCAAAATTAGCCGGAGATCGAGGCTCCATCGACGATCTCTCGTGGAAAAACTTTGTGAAGGAAGTGTTTTTTGACAGTGAAACCAGCATCGGCTTGATCAGCACACCGCCGGGGCCGTATCCACAAGAAGCCGTCGTGCCTCCGAAGGAAATGGCGCATATCCGCGATGAGATCAATCGGCTGGCTGGGTCGCAGCGAATGCTGGCGCACGGTCTCGCGACGCCTCAACTTGGCTCGTCCGACCTCGATTTCATGGCAATGCAGGCTGAAATCCTCAAGGTCGATGCATGGAAGTGCTATACGGGATCTTGCCCCAAGGGGTTCGACAGAGGCTGGCGCATGGATGATGAGCGGATCGCCTATCCCATGTTGGAACAGGCTCGAAAACTTGGGGTGAAGCGGATCTGTGTCCATAAAGGGCTCCCACTTGGCCCCGTGCCCGACTACAACCACCCGAGAGATCTCATCAAAGCAGCCAAAGACTTTCCCGACCTTCATTTTTTAGTGTATCACTCCGGATTCCGAGGAACAGCCTCGATCGATCAAATATTCGCGAAGACCGGAGAAATTCCTTGGACCACCGAGTTCTGCCGAGTGAAGGAGCGGGAACCGGCGATCTCAAACATCTACATGGAGCTGGGATCGACGTTTGCGCAGTTAGTGACCACTCATCCATTGATCTGCGCGCATTTACTGGGACAGATCATTCGTTCGTTCGGGGTCGATCATGTGCTCTGGGGAACCGACTCGATCTGGTATGGGACCCCGCAGTGGCAGATCGACGCGTTCCGGCGCTTCCACATACCGGATGAGTTGATCGAGACGCATCAATATCAACCCTTGACCCGGCAGACCAAATCGAGGATTTTTGGACTCAACGCAGCCAAGATTTTTGATGTCGATGTGGAAGCGAAACGGAATGCACTGCCGGGCGATGCATTGGGGCGGCTGAGAATGAGCTACTTGGAAGAAGGGCCGGAGCCGAGCCAGCGAGTGTATGGATGGGTGACGGGGTAAGTTTAGGGGGAGCAGGTCGTGTCTTCTGCTCACGCACCGTGCACACAAGAAAGGGTTTTATCCCGTCGCCAAGAGCAATGGAATAGGCTCCGGGTCGAACAAGTTCTGTTTGGTGCTCGGTGCATGCGCGCAATGGGACACTGACCTGCTCCCCTCATGGATGTGTTAGAGGGGAAAGAGAAAAGGAGCGGAAGGGAAAATAATGAAAAGCGAGATTCTGTATCCCGGTGCGTTTCCGATGGTAAGGGTGGAGCTGGCAGAGGGAGAACACATCAAGGCTGAATCCGGCGCGATGGTGGCCTGCTCGCCGACCATCGACATTGAAAGCAAAATGGAAGGAGGGTTTCTGGGAGCGCTGTCGAGAAAGTTTCTGACAGGAGAAAAGTTCTTCTTTCAGACGTTACGAGCCAGCCGAGGCTCCGGCGAGGCATTGCTCGCTCCGACTGTGCCGGGTGAGATTATCGTGCTGGATCTCGATGGCGTGAACGAATATATGGTGCAGAAAGACGGATTTCTGGCGGGCGCGGACGGGATTACCATCGACAGCCAAATGCAGAGTATGAGCCGCGGGTTGTTGAGCGGAGAGGGCTTCTTTATTCTCAAAATGAGCGGGAAAGGGATGCTGGTGTTGAACAGCTTCGGCGCCGTTCACAAGATCGAGTTGAAGCCCGGGCAGGAATATATCGTGGACAACAGCCATCTGGTCGCGTGGTCTACTACGACCACGTACAACATCGAAAAAGCCACGTCCGGATGGGTGGCCAGCTTCACCTCCGGCGAGGGGTTTATCTGTCGGTTCAGAGGGCCTGGGGTGGTGTATATCCAAAGCCGGAACCCTCGTGGTTTCGGCGCATGGGTGCGACAGTTCATCCCGGTCTCTGAGTGAGAAAAGTCCCTGGTCGTTTGTCGGTGGTCACTTGAAAGATCGGGAGACTCATGCGCGAAGGAACGACGGCTCCTCACCAATGACCATCGGCCGTTGACGATATCCCATGGCTTCACCTCCCAATGCCCTCTGTTTCGGCGAGGAATTTCCCACCAGCGGCGCTCCTTGTCGGGTTCATGTTGCAAGCCATGGACTCACCCTAATCTTGTCCGTTGACCGTGATGGAGCCGAGAGCCGATCCGAATCCGTGAGATTTTCCGAGCTGACCCTTTCCGCAGGCGGATTGGATCATAATCAGCTTGTTCTCAGCTGGACAGGGCCGGCGGGGCAGCGGACGCTCTACTTGAAGAATCCTGATGTGATTCGTGCGTTCCGCCAAGCGGCCCCCGATCAACTGACGATGCCGCTTGAACGAGCAGCCGCGCAAGTGCGTCATGCGCGGCGACGGCACCGGAGGGTCTGGGGTGTCGTCGTCGGGAGTCTCCTGGCGCTGCTGCTGGGGTTGTGGTTTGGAAGCGACGTGCTTGTGGAACTGGCCGTCGATCGCATTCCAATAGAATGGGAACAGAAGTTAGGCGAATCGGCCTATCGCGATTTTCTTCTGCAACACGAGGTGCTGCAAGGGGGGCCCTCCGTGGACGCGGTCACAGAGATGACGCATCGCCTGGCCGGCCACGCTTCGCATAATCCCTACACATTCGAGATTACCGTCGTGAAGAGCGATGCGGTGAATGCCTTTGCGCTACCGGGCGGGTATATCGTCGTGTTTACCGGATTGATGAAGAAGGCAGAAAGCTCGGAAGAAGTGGCCGGCGTATTAGCGCACGAGCTGAATCATGTGCTGCAGCGGCATGGACTCGAACGGATCGTCAAGCAACTAGGATTTGTGGCTGTCGTCTCGATCGTGCTGGGAAACCAGCAAGGGCTGGGTGGAATCATGAAGCAGCTCGGTGTGGAATTGATGACGCTGAAGTTTGGCCGGGCACAGGAGACCGAAGCGGATGTCACTGGGCTTGAGTTGTTGCATCGCGCCAAGATCAATCCCGAAGGCATGATTACCTTCTTTAAGCGGTTAGCGGAGAAAGGTGAGGGACGGGTCGAATGGCTGTCCACCCATCCGATGAGCAGCGCCAGAGCGGATCGCCTAAAAGCTCAGCTTGCGGAGATGCCGAAGCAACACCATGAGCCTTTCACCTTCGAATGGGACAAGATCCGAACGTCGCTAAGCGTTCAAACCGGTGCAGGGCCGTGACGTATGAGCGCAATGGTGTCGTTAAACGCCGGGCGTCGATCGTCGCTAGTGCGACGGGCTATGGCCTTGTTGATGAGAATGAAGGCCTTTTGTCGGAGGCAGAATACGGACCTGACGGTAATGTTCGCCTCTTCGATGGTGATCGTCGTCTGATCATACAAGTGAACAAAAACGAATTGAGTGCGCTCGCTGAGCGATAATCACAAAATGCTCGGTGATGGTTCAAAGAGGCGTTAAGGTGAGGGCACTAGGTTTGGCCGGGCAATCAAGAAAAAGTCCTACATCATCTTGTAGTGAGTGCCAAAATCCATTGGCCATTGAATTCCAGGCAGGTCGAGACCATGCAAAAAAGGATGCCGCATATGAGAAGGACGAAATGGATGAGGACTGTCTGGAACCAGATCATTTCTGTAGGTGTTATGGTAAGTTTTAGTGGTTGCTCGTTCTTTGCTCCTTCGATGCAAACCATTCATGTTACCACTACCCCTCCCGGGGCGAAGGTCGTTGCTGGCGGAAGGCTGGTCGGCCAAACCCCAGTTCAATTTGAAGCGCACCGAGGCGAAAACCTTCTCATAGAAGTAGGGAAACCAGGCTACCAGACTCAATACCGGACTTCCTCACGCACCCTCAGTACGATAGGGACTCTGGACGTTATTGGTGGCTTCTTTTTGCTCTTGCCGCTCTTCGGCCTCTTGTCATCTGGTGCTTGGAAACACGATCCCGGTCAATATGGCTTTGTACTTGATCCAGAAAAGTAGTCTGAAAAGCGATGTGTACTCTGGGCAGAGAGAGTTCTTGATGTAATGCAAGGAGGATTCCGCCGAACAACTAAAACCGCAGTCCCGCTCCTAGCAACCCGTAGTGGGTTCGAAAATCGACAGCGAGTCCCTCCCAGTGGTAGTTCGACGATAGATACCGGTACTCCCCGAACAGAAAGACTGAATAGGGTCGGTCCATGCCGAATAGACGGACCGTGGGGCTGAGAATTACTTGCGCTCCACCGAGAAACTGATGGGTGAAGGCGCGGGCCGAGTCAAAATCCTGATCGTCGCGTCCCGCGATATTCGGATTGAGGAGTGTGCCGTGAGACCATCCGATGCCGGCCCCGATATACGGCCGGACTGTTTCCCCCGGATAGCGTAGGATGAGGTTGAACGTCGTATTGATCATGAGGAGGTCTGAACGACCGGTCACATTCTGTTGTCCATGGGCGACGTTCGGAAAAGTAATCGCCGCGCCGTGCATATTGGAATCGAGCTCGAGTCCTACCATCCGACGCAACGCAGCGGGAAAGAGCCCAATTTTGAACCCGGCACCGAATCCAGGCCGAATTGAAGCAGGCACTGTCGTTTCTTGATTGAAAACATCCTGATCGCGAGGCCAGCTACCCATTGCGTACAACCCCAATTCCACGTCGCCGAATTCAGCTGCGTGGGCTGTGTGAGGCAGGCATGGGCAGCAGAGCAATGCCGCGGCCAGCAGGGTTGGACATGCGAGAGACGTGGTTCCCACGGTTTAGCATGCGGCGGAATGCAGAAAAAGAAAGGGCCTTCGGGTAAGTTTCCCGAAGGCCCTTCTCACAGTTCGTTACAATCGGCTAGTTGCCACGGACGATCGTGCACCATTCGCCGAAGACACCCACGATGTTCTTGGCGGAGTGATCCACAGAGGCGACTTTGGTGATGCCTCCGGCTGTCTTGGCAGCATGGATGCTCGCGTCTCCGGTGGCCACCCATCCCAGAATTGAGGTGGCACAGGCCTTACCCTCTTTCGAAGCCCCTGCCTCGTCGGTCGCATCGAAGCCGTACTTCGTTTCATTGTAGATCCCACCTGCCAGCGGGGAGGCGACGATCTGACAACCGCTCAGGCTGAGACTGATGAGAGCAATGGCTGCGAGGGAGAGTCTGGATGCTGTCTTCATGGATCCTCCTTAGTAGATGAAATTAATAGACTGTGTGGATACATCGAAAAATGAGTATAACCACACTGGCGCAGTATAGTGGTGTACGGGGCTTCCGTCAATTTGGAATTTGGCCCTAATATGGCCCTACAGAGAAAGGCAATGTAGCTTACTTCCAGAGCCACCAAGCCGGAGTGAAACTCGCGCAAAGAGTTTGGTTCAACGTGGATGCTTGGATTCAGAGGTGACGATGCCAAGAAAAAGTTGTTGCGCTCATCCGCAATTTCTTTATAATTATTAACTCATACGTATTCGATATGGATGTCTACCAAGCCGAACTTTTTTATCTACATCGAAGATGTAATTTGGCTATGCATTATCTCAGTGTTTTGCTGTAGCGAAGGTGCTTAACCAAATCTTAACGGAGGAGGACTTATGTCGAAGAAAGTGTTGTTGTTGGCAGTCGCCGCACTGTTTGGCAGCCAGGCTGGTCTGGCGATGGCGGCCAATCCAGATACCGGCCCGGGTTGCGGGTTAGGGAAATTGGCCTGGTCGGAGTACAAGGGTCAGAAGGAGATTGCTCCTCAGGTGTTGATGGTTACGACGAACGGGACTGGGATGAATACTTTCGCCATCAGCTCCGGCACCTCCGGATGCACCAACGATGGCAAGATTATGAGTGAGCATAAGACGACTGTGTTTGCGTCGCTGAATTTCGACGCACTCACCGCTGAGATGGCACAGGGGAAGGGCGAACATCTGGCCTCGCTCGCCACTCTGATGGGAATCCCGGCGGATCGCCATGGAGAGTTCTTTGCCATGACCCAGGAGCGGTATACGTCACTGGTTCAGGCCGGTGAAGCTTCACCGGTCGCCCTGGTGAAGTCGCTGAACGATGCTGTCGCGGGCCATCCGGTCCTTGCGCAAGCCTCGGTACGCTAAGTCATTCCAAGGGCCCTGGCAGATATGTCAGGGCCCTTGCTGTCTCTCGTTGACGCCGTGGTCTTTCCCATCCTTGTCCTACTCGTTGCACTATTCGTCTCATCCATTTCCAGCGCGCAGCCCTCGGATAGTGACCCATACCTTGCGCAACTGATCAGCCAAGCCGAGCAGGCGAAACTAGCGGATCAGCGTGAATGGCATCTGTTACTGCATTATCGGAAGGACATCTTCGGAGGATACGAGAGCGAACAAGACGATCCGGGGTTTTTCATGTCCGCCGTCGGAAAGACCGATCCGGCTGCCGAGCTTGCGGCGACTCTTACACAATTCTTCTCCGCTGAATTGGTCGGCCGATCGCAACAGCCGGCTCAATGCGCATTTATTGCTCGGTATCATTGGCTCAAAGAGCAACTGAAGTTTGACCCGCTCCGCTTGCCTCCTCTTACCTGTGAACGGTTTGATCGGTGGTATAACGATTTTGAAGCCGATTCTATTTCTCTCATTTTCCCATCGGCGTTCCTGAACAATCCGGCCTCGATGTTCGGCCATACGTTGTTTCGTGTCGACCAAAAAGGGCAGACAGAACAGACCCGTATCCTGGCCTACACCATCAACTACGCTGCAGAGGTGCCTCCAGATGCCGGTCTTGCCTATCCCTTGCTTGGCATATTCGGGAGTTACAAAGGATACTTTTCAACCATCCCATACTATCTGAAGGTCCGAGAGTATCGCGATATCGAAAATCGGGATATTTGGGAATATCGCTTACACCTAACGGAGACTCAGTTGCAGCGGCTTCTGATGCATGCGTGGGAACTTGGAGGGAATGCTTACTTCGACTATTTCTTCTTCAAGGAAAATTGTTCGTATCACATTCTTGCACTCCTGGATTATGCCGATCCGGAGTTGCACTTGACCGATGAGTTTATCGGGTGGACTGTTCCGGCCGATACGATTCGCTTGGTCGTCTCCAAACCCGGCCTGGTGTCGGATATCACCTATCGGCCGTCTCGTAGCACGGTCATCAAACGAAAGCGGGAATCGTTGCCCGTTGAGGAGCGGGATCTAGCTCACCGGATGACGCAGGATATTGGAGAACTGACCTCACCGGCATTTACCCATTTGGTCCCTGCCAAGCAAGCCT